>NZ_JABSUV010000011.1:0-157405 GCF_013284275.1 Brevibacillus sp. HB2.2 | reverse complement strand
ATTTGTGTACGACAAGCTTTCCCGGATCAAGGAAGAATCAGTCGAGGGTAACGTTAAGCAATACGCTTATGACAAGCGCGGCAACCGCCAAGTGTATGCAAACGCTCCGGTAGATATCCTGGGCTCCTATGAAATGAAGCACGATTTGTTTAATCGTTTGCAGGAGTACAAGGATGGGAAAGGGACAACGACGTACACGTATTACCCAGGTGGATTGCGGGCGACGAAGCAACAGACTGGTGGCGTAACGGATACGACTCACTACGTCTATTTGGATGGGCAAGTGATTGAAGAGCTGACGCAAGATGGCAGGGTCAAGGCGCGGAATGTGTTTGGTAACCAGTTGATCTGGCGAAAGGACTATGCGTCGAATCTTGAAGGTACCTACTATTACAACAGCCACGGTGATGTTGTCAAAATCAAAGCTCCTAATGGTAATGTTCTGAATACGTACGACTATGATATTTGGGGTAATCTGATTGCGGATAAAGTCAAAGAGACGATTTCCAACCCGTTTATGTATGCGGGGGAGATGTTTGACAAGGAGAGCGGATTCTATTATTTGCGGGCCCGGTATTATGATCCGAAGATAGGGCGATTTATCTCGGAGGATACGTATAAAGGGCAAGTGGATAATCCGTTGACGCTTAACAGATATACGTATGGACATAACAATCCAATTATCTTTGTTGATCCGACAGGTCATCAAGTAACAATCGAAGGTACTGGGGAAAGGTTTAAGCCTTTAGATTTTTATAGTATGAGTCATGAAACTAAACAGATGTACGTTGATCGCTATCTCAAGTATGGGGAGAACTCAATCCCTAAAGAGCTTCGAGGTGGTGTAGAATTCGAAGTA
The DNA here is from genome assembly GCF_013284275.1 of Brevibacillus sp. HB2.2. NCBI lineage: Bacteria > Bacillati > Bacillota > Bacilli > Caryophanales > Paenibacillaceae > Brevibacillus > Brevibacillus sp. HB2.2. Next base: position 156,546 of record NZ_JABSUV010000011.1, on the reverse strand, counting down.
TTTAGTCAGGCATATACAAATGAACTAGCGGAGTATGGACCTGGCGGAGCAGGTGTTAAGATAGTTAAGGTGGGCAGCAAGGCGGTTATAGCAGCAGTAAATGGTACTAAAGTAGCGAAGCAGGTACTGAACACTTCAACACAAAGCTTTCGCGCTAATGCCCAAGGGCATATACTTCAAGGTAGTAATGGTGGGGGATTTCACTGGTTGGCGGGTTCAAATGGAGCTGCTAGAATTGTACCAGGAACTAAATCATCCGCTAATCAATTTGGAGTCTACGAAGCACAAGTAGAGTTTAATGGTGTGTTGAAAAATGGTAATAATGGAAAGTCAACTTTCTTCCCTGATAATTGGACTAGAGATCAAGTATTAAATGGAATTAATGAAGCCTATTCGAACAAAGCATTAGTTCAGGGGAATACCTATCGAGGAACTACAAGTTCTGGAATGGTAATTGAAATGTATTTAGATAGTGCCGGAAAAATAATCTCAGCATTTCCTAAATACTAGTATAGTTAAGGAGGATACCATGGAGTACCAATATAAGATTAAGACAGTCACTTTATCAAACGGATTAAAGGCACTGACAATTGATCTCCCAGAATCTATGGGTGCAGTAGTAGATTTTTTGACTAGTGATATATCATCGGAATTGGATGGTTTTAGAATCAACGAACTTATTGATAGCGTCCTGGATGGAATGTGTGAGTATGAAGAAGCTAGGGGCAATGCATGCCGAATTGAAATTAACAAGGAGCATACTAGGGTTGTTAATTACTTATTTGAACAACTTGAGGATGAGGAAGATGTAGAATATAGCATCAAAACAACTGAGTTGAGAAAATTGGTGCAGGAATGGGCCATTGAGATTGAAAAATTTAGAAAGCAAGTAAATTAAGAAACTGCTTGAACCCCAAACGAAAAATCAAGAACTCGTTTGGGGTTTCCTTAATTTATTCCTGAAAGAAGTAAAAAACTCTTGTTTTAAAATGTAAATTTATAGTATTATCAATTCAAAGAAGTCGAACTGTAAATTTATAGTAATCCTGTTTCATCAAGAAAGGTGTGTAACCATGTTTAACCCCGAAATAAAAACTACCTTTCTGCAAGGATATAAAGAAAACACCCAAAAAGCTTATTCAAGAGTGTTCAACCTGACAAAGAAGTTCGAAGTGGAAAAGGATAAGGATTTGCTCCACTTTACACTGGATGAGATTGAAACTGCCCTGCACAGCTTCCATGCTTCTACAGGAGACTCTCTTAATACGGCTGGGAGAACGATATCTGCTTACTTGAATTGGGCAAGGGCAGAGGGGCTTAGAGAGGACAGCAATCCACTGGAGTCCGTTTCAAAAGAATGGTTTAAGAACATGGTAGGAAACACCCATCAACAATTTACTACGAAGCAAGAAATCGATGCAATTATTGACCAATGTAATAACGATCAAGATTCAGTGATTCTCTCCCTGCTATTCGAAGGTGCGGGTGGAAAAGAGGTAAGTGAACTACGCAATCTAAAACGTGAACAAGTCAATGATGAGAAACGAACATTGATATTGTTTAACGATAAAGATGAAACAAGAGAAATTCCAATATCCGAGCAGTGTCTGAAATTGATAGATGGCGCAATCAAGCAAAAGGATTATCTCAAAGGTAATGGGGAGATGAGACGAGATCATCTCAAAGAAACAAGTGAATTAATTGAAACAGGCTATGTAATCAGGCCAGCCAAGACAAGAAATGTTCATATGGAACAAGTCAGTCCTCATCTGATTTATGGGAGATTACATGCATTAGAAGAATACTTTGGTTTGGACAATCTACGAGTGAAAACAATTCAACGCAGCGGGATGATCTGGATGGGAAAACAACTGCTTGAACGTGATGGTGAACTCGGAAAAGAGCAGTATCATGAGATATGTGAACGGTTCGGCGTAAGCAAAGTAATGAATGGCAACAAGCTAGAGTATATGTGGTGGGGATTAAAAGACTTCGTTAACCCAGACATGATTGCTGCATTGTACGAGTAACGCACCTAGAGGATGTAATTCCTCTGGGAAAACAAGATAAAACTAAAGATTTATTGTAAATCGACGGAGGAGGTGATTAAACGTATGAGTCGCTATCTTTTGTTATAACAGTCCAAATCATATTCAATATATTAAAATTTATAGTAAAAAGGAGATTATATAATTGTTTGATTCCATCAAAATGAAAGTAAGTTCCGTATTTATTCAACCTGACATATTACGACAATTTAACTTTGCATCTTTTACATACCGTAATCAGAAAACAGGTGTTATAACCACATTCCAAATGCAAGACGAGATCATTCCATATATCAAATATCAGGATGCAAGCGGCACTTTAACTATCCAAGTTTCGATTCCTAAGATGCTATATGGAAATAATGTCAAAGCAATCGAACAATCAGATATTCCTATCTTCTTTCAGCGTGTACAAGAACGATTACAGCAATTATTCGGCATCCATATTGCCCATGAAGATTGGAGAATTACCCGTTTAGATGTATGCTGCAATTTCCATGTTGGGAATCGAACAGGGGAATATGTTCGTCAGTTGAGCAAAGGGAAAATGCCCTATAAAGATACGCGAAATTATAATCATGATGAAACGGTAGAGTTTTATAACAAAAGCAGCAGAGTCATGCTATACGATAAATACAAGCAATGTAAACGAGTGAAGGAACCGAAGGAGATCATTGAGCAGTCCAAAGGAATTTTACGATTAGAAATTAGACCAAGCGACAATGACTTGAAGAAATATACCAAAGAGAAGAGAGCCATTCATCTCGTCACTCATTCCTTTTTTACTTACATAATCAATAAGACACTGGAGGGATTGCCATACACAGAAAATGTGGAAACCATTGATTATGAATGGCTTTTGGAAAACAAGGAGGAAATATCAAAGATTGAGACTTATCTAGGTTTCACTATGATCAAAAACTTGTTCCAAGAAAGTGGAATAAGAGCAATTTATACAACATCCACTCTTCCTAATCGTAGGAGTTTGGCAAAGAAAATAACCATCCCGAAAAAGGAAGGGCTAAAAAGGTTAGAGATTATTGATTCAGTTCAGGGCTGAAGACATCCACCCAATTGAATCTGTTACGTTTACGATAGCGATAATAATTACAGAATATTGTATCTGATTCAAGGTGCCAAAGTGTGAAAAGTAGGAGTAATAAGGACAAATTGGTACAACCTATGGAAAAACGAGGGGAAAACGATGCATTGACGATTGGAACAGTGGGGGGGGCAAATTACATCCAGTGCTGAATCTGACATCGACGATAAGTGTTTTGCACATCGAGTTCCACGGTGAAGTTGTAGAAATTACAATAAGCAGCTATTCAACCTCAATAAGCTGCTCAATAGGAATGTTTAAAGTCTTGCAGATGAGTTCTAGTGTTTCCAAGTAAACCCGATCAACCTTTTCAGAACAAAGATGATTCACTGTGCTGGCTCGCAAACCAGTCAATCTAGCCAACTCCCGCTGAGTTATCCCTTTTTGTTCAAGAATTTCTCTTAATTTTATACGAATTGCCATGTAGTTTCTCTCCTGAAAAGTGACTCCTAAGAGACGGAATTTGTTTTCATTATAGCATCGAAGAAGGAGGAAGTCATTGAATGTTACGGTTAAGAGTTATATAATAAAACCATAATGTTTCGGTTAAGCGTTACATTAATTTCAATTCCTGTAACGGTAGGGGTGAAACGCATGGAGAAAGTAGTCGGTTATGTGAGAGTATCCACCAAAGGACAAGTAAAAGATGGGTACAGCCTATCCTATCAAGTAGAAGAGATCGAGCGCTATTGCAAGGAGAATAACCTAGAATTACTCGGAATCTACAAAGATGAAGGAATCAGCGGAGCAAAGGTGGACGAGGATGGATTAACGATTGAGCGTGCAGGACTACAGGAATTACTTGCTAATCTTCATTGGCAAAAAGTAAGCCAGATTATCGTTCTCAACACTTCCCGATTGTGGAGAGCCGACATGGTGAAAGTCCTCATTCAAAGAGAATTAAAACGGCACAGCGTAGACGTAAAAGCAATTGAACAGCCCAACTATAGTATTTATGCCCATGACCCAAATGATTTTCTAATCAATGGCATGATGGAATTACTCGATCAATACCAACGTTTGGAGATCGCACTCAAACTAGGGCGGGGAAGAAAAAAGAAAGCGCAACAAGGAGGATATGCAGGAGGTGGCGTTGCTTTCGGATATACGGCAACGAAAGGACAAAAAGCTATTCAGATAGATGAGAGACAGGCGGAGACTGTGCGGAGATTGTTTTCCTTACGTGAAACGCATCCTACTTGGTCACTCTCCCAATTGGCTGTCCAACTGAATACAGAGGGGTATACTACGACACACGATAAATCCTTTACCAAGGTACAGGTCAAACGAATCATTGATCGTGAAGCCTTCTACAAGGGTACCTACCGCTATGGTCAGATTGAAGCAAATGGACTTCACGAAGCCATTATGTAGCGGGAGGAACGAACGTGGAAGCTCAATTCACTCATTATAAACAGGAAGAGATACGCTCTCTTGACAAGATTCAGACATGCGAAATAGGTACACAATTAATTTTTGACTATGTTCAACAAGAGAACGCTGTATTTAACATCGCTACGATAGAGGAAATAATAAAAGCCATCTTTCAGGTGGAATTACATCAACGAGAATACTTGCTGCAAATCCGTTTAGCGAAGGCATTGTCTAGCACCAAATTACAACCGTAATGATAGAACGATAATGACATGAAAAGAATGTACGAGCTAACGTATCCGTGCGTGTTCATCTTTGAATAATGCTTGTTCGGAGGGTGCTGGCATTCTTTTCTCTACATCATTACTCATCAAAGATAGGGGTGAAGTCTTTTTGCATCATAAATTGAAGTACCTATATATCGGCATAGACTTACATAAACGTCATCATACAGCGGTGATTATGACCTGTTTCCATGAAAAGAGGGACGAAATCCAATTCGAGAACAAGCCGTCAGCGTTTCCTAAGTTTCTGCAACAGGTAGAAAAAATGGCAAAGAGGGAAGGCTTGACCCCTGTGTTTGGCTTGGAGGATGTAGGGGGCTACGGAAGAGGATTGGCTATGTTCCTTAACGAAAACAAATACGAAGTAAAATCGGTTAACCCTGCCCTTACGATATCTATTCGGAGAAGCAGTCCAAATAACAAGAAAACAGATGCGTGGGATGCAGAGTGTGTGGCTCGAATCCTGATTTCCAACTTGGATACATTGCCGACTGCGAATCCACATGACCTTTATTATGCAATCTCACAGCTTGTCACAAGAAGAGAGAACATTGTGAGTGTTGTAACAGGAATCAAGTTACAGCTTCATCAATTGCTAGGCTATCACTATCCAAGTTACAAGAAATTCTTCTCACAAGTAGATGGGAAGACGGCATTAGCTTTCTGGTTGAAATATCCTTCTCCGAGTTGTTTGCGTGGGGTGAGTGTGGATGAATTGGCTACCTTTCTGTATAAGAAGAGCAATCGCAACATGTCTACCAAGAAGGCAGAGGAAATTCTATCTTTCGTACAGCAAGACGGTGACACATCGAAGGACTATCAGGAAGCCAATGATTTTCTTATAAGAAATGTGGTTCGGGACTTGATCATCAGAGACCATCAGCTATCACAAATTGACACAGAGTTGGCTAAGCATCTTGCCTTACTGGATTACAAACTAGAGACCATGCACGGAATTAGTACGGTCACGGCAGCGGAACTAATCGCGGAGATTGGCGATATTTCACGTTTTTCCAGTGCTGACAAGTTAGCTAATTTCGCTGGAATTGCACCCGTTCAGCATAGTTCAGGGAACAAGCAGAAGAGTAAAAAGAGCAAGTTAGGCAACCGTAGTCTGTATGATATCTTCTATAACCTTGCCATTCGTCAACTGGGTGTATCAAGGGCGAAGAAACCCAATCATCCTGTTTATCATGCATACTACGAAAGAAAGCTAGCAGAAGGGAAAACCAAGTGGCAAGCGATTATTTGCGTGATGCGTAAATTGGTCAATGTCATATACAGCATGATGAAGTACAAGACGGAATATAAAATGCCAGTTCTTACAGAACAGGCGGCGTAGTAGCAGGGTGGTAGCAGAAATGTTGCCACCTAACCTTTATCCATTGAGCGCTTTATCATGGAGGATACGTATAAGGGGCAAGTGGATAATCCGTTAACGTTTAATCGGTATACGTATACGCATAACAATCCAATTAGATTCATAGACCCGAGTGGACATTATATAGATCAAACAGAGGGCGGCAGTTATTTCGGTGGTAGTAATAAAGATCTTGCAATGTATTGGGCACAAAAATCTGTCAAATATGCGGACGAAAATCGGATGGATTTTGGTGATGCAGTGAATGCAATTGTGCCTGTGAATATGCGAGAAGAAGTTTCTACGATTGTATATTTCCATGGCGGATTGAATGCCTTTCATCAAGCAGGAGATATCTCCACTATGGGAAGCTCAAACACAGGGGCAAGTTTAGCAAAGACTACCGTAAAAAGCACTACAAAAAGCACTACAAAAAGCATAGCTGTTAAATCAAATGCTAAAATTTCGAATTGTAATTGCTTTACTGCGGGTACAAAGGTTAAAACAGACGAAGGGGAGAAGAATATTGAAGACATTGAAGTCGGAGATAAGGTACTCTCGAAGAATGAAGAGACTGGTGAGGTAGCTTATAAAAAGGTTACTGCTACGTTCAACCATGAGACGGATGAGATTTACCAAATCCATGTAGGCGGTCAGATGATTGAATCGACCTTTAACCATCCGTTCTATGTAAAGGACAAAGGATGGACATTCGTTAAAGACCTCAAAGTCGGTGATTTGCTAGTTCAGAGTGATGGGAATACACTCAAGATAGACAGCATCGAACTGTTGCACAAGCAGGTAACGGTTTACAACATGACGGTTGATGAGTTTCATACCTACTTCGTTAGTGACCTTGGTATTTGGGTGCATAATACTAATAATGGATGTATCGATTTGAGTTACCTTCAAAATTATGGAAAAAAATAGAGGATAAGCTTAAGGATCTAAAAGATCCAAATGGGAATTATCTAAAGATGGCAGAAGAACAGGGGATTACCAATTTTAATCCAAATGATTGGAAGAAAGGCTTTATGACATGGGAAAATGCGCAAGGGAATAGAGTGGAATGGCACTATGTAGTTAACCCAAAAACTGGTAAAATATTGTCGCAAAAAGCGTATGTTCCCGGTCCAAATAAAACTAGCGATTGGCTAGATATAAAGTAATATTTTTGAATAATCAACGAGGTGATAATAATTTGGAGTCAATAAATGAAGTGCTTCTAGCTAAACTAGAGCATGTTATGCATAATTTAACTGAAGTTGAACAACTATCCCGGTGGGCAGACGAAAAGTATCAATTATTCTGTAATAAGGGCTATGATCAATATTTAAGAAATAGGCTAATAATTGACATTTTGCAGAGGTTACGAGACTTAAATGATCCTTTACTTGATGAATGGGAATGGGGATATCAGGAGAATAATGCATCCTTTTATCTTTCTGAAATTAAGGATATTATTGAGTACTTAGAAGGAAAGAGGAAATTTATCGAGGTAACTTCTGTAAAAGAAAATTTGCTTGAATTCCCAAATAAACGATCATTATTTTTTTACCCTTTTATTACTGATTTATTAGCTAATAAATGTTTGTCTAATGATGATGTAAGTACTTTAAAAGAAATATTATCTTCAACACATGTGAAAACAAGAGATGAATATGTTTTAAATGAAACAATTGTGGCAATGTTACACATCAATGAGTCTCTTAAGTTTTCAAATGATGAAATAATTTCCATAGGTAATTTTGGTAAGAGTAACAAGGTCACTATTCAACAAGAGAAAAAAATACTGAAAGATTTATTGGAAATTATTGAAGGGAAAAAAGCTTATCGCTTAAGCGTGTGTATTGTAAAGCAAGATGTTTGTTACACAAATATTATTCCTTTATAATTTATCCAGACTTTGGGGAGCGATCCTCAAGGTCTTTTTTTTACTCCTACCTAGTAACGAATGAATTGGGAGGCTAAGCCTAACAGAGCCGAACTATCATGGATTGCAACAATGTACGTATATAAAACGATGTATAGGGTATGAGACGGTCAAAAAGTATTTATTGCAACAAAATGAGGGGATGTCCCGATTTTTTATAGTTAAGGCCCAAAAATTAATCTAGTAACGTGCCAATTTATATAGAAGCAGGTAAGGAAGGTTTTAAGCTAGCGGACTTGCCCTCTATAGTCCGAAAATCGTTAAAAAATTCGGGTTGGGGGCCTGAGTATGGAGTATGCACAGTTTCGATTGACCAGATTGTAATAAATTTTACGGATGTATTTTGAATTTCTTCTACCAATTCCATCTAGCTTTACGTATCCATTTCCTATCAGCTTTTGTCCCTAACTCAAGAAAAAACGTGTTAAGAATTGAATATCATCCTGATAGTTTAGTTCATTTCAAGTCATGGCTGTTGCCTTTAAAAAAGTATGCCGTGAATTTTTTGATTGTTAGGGCACTTGTTAAAAAGCTTAAAGTTGGAGGATTGCGTTTCAAGTGACGGTACTAAACTAGCTATTGATAAAATTGAGAAAGAGTCGCGTGAAGCAACGGTTTATAACTTTGAGGTTGTTGATTTTAATTCGTACTTTGCATCAAATTTTGGAATATGGGTGCATGATTGTGTTGTGAAGAATTGGTATACGCCTAATCCAAATAATGGAGGGTGGATTTAACTGAACCGCACATCCATATATATAGCTCGATAATAAGGGGGATATATTTAACTATGAATCGTTATTACCTTAATAACTTCTATTATTGGTAAGATTTCATTAGAGGAAAGGATAAAAGTGATGCTCTCCTTTCTCAATCAAGGAGATATTTTTCTGTTCTTTCACACTAAGGACCATTTTGAAAAGCATTGTACTTCTCAAGAGAAAGAATTTATAGGTCCAAGAATTAGGTTTATTAATAATGAGTGGGTTTTTCCTTGGGGAACTCAACCCTTACAAAACAATTCACTTGTCTGGTATGAAATAAATAATTCTAATGAGGTGGAGGAATCTTTAGGGATAAATAATTTATTTACATGTTTAGTCATTCAGAAAAACGATGAGTTTATGAATCACGCGTACGTACTTAGTTTAAGAGAAAGTGTTGATTCATTTGTGCTGATAATTGATGAGAAGCAGAAAGGAGATTTTATGGGGCGGGTATTTCCTAAAATTAAATGGTATTTTACGGAGGAAGTGAAACTCGCCTCAATAGAAGAGATATATCCATAAAATTAATCGTCGTTATTACACCCTTTTTCGAAATTGGGGAATAAAGTTAAAAATGAATGCCTGACCTTAAGGACAAAAGTTCTTAAGGTCTTTTTTCCTCTTCGGCACAATGTTGACGGTCTGCCAGTTTAGAGAGAAAATATTTGATTCTTGTTGGGTACAGGGGATGATACTGCTAGACCAGATTTAAATTGCGTTGATATCTAAGTAAACTATCTAGCAGCCCCAAATAAGCGTCCTTATTGGCTCGCAGGGGCTGTTTTGTTTATCTAGTTTATAAGTATACGTGAGCAAGCCTCCATCACTGTTTAACCTCTCAATCACCAAAATCTTTTCAATAAACAGAAATTCCTCAAACATAAAACAATGACAAAACTTGAATATTATGGTATTTTCTCTGTAAAAATACGTCACGCCTCTCGCATATCTCGAGTCGCACGAAAGGAGATCGATAGATTTGCTCATAGCCATAAACATGATCTTTCTACTTATCTTTGCCTTCATACTGGCAAAACTCCTCACCCTACTAAAACAAACACAAGATCAGGTCCATCACTTCCACCCATTCATCCCGGAAACCGGACCAGCAATCGGCACCAAACTACAATCGCTACCTTTCCGCACGCTAAACGGTCAAGAACAACAACTAAATCACCTGCCCCGCCCACTCATCGTAAACTTCACCCATACAGGCTGCGGGCACTGTGCCAATCATGTGCACGAACTATTATCCGAGGGAAGGGTACTCACAGATGCATCCGTAATCATCTCGACAGAATCCGAGTACATAACCACTTCCCAATGGCTACAAGAAAACAACATATCCGGCATACCAGTATTGATCGGTAACGAACCCATGCTGGAAGCATACCAGATCAACCATTTCCCCAGCGTTTTCGTAATCGATGAACAGGACGTCATTCGTGCCAAGCCGATAACCGCCGTGGAATCCAAAAAGAAGCTCCTGGCGCTAGCAGGTGAACCAGCATGATTCGCTCCTATTTTGCAAAAACCGTTCGATTAATTTGGACACATGGCAAGCTATGGCTCATTTGTTCTATTGCTCTCAGAATCATCCTGGCATTTTCCCCGTTAGCTACGATCTGGATTATGAAAGAAATGGTGAACGAGGTTACAGCCATTGCGCTGGACCACACGGATGATTACCAGCCATTGCTTTGGCTGCTTGCTGGATTGTTTTCCGTGACGTTGGTGACGAATGCGTTGGAAACGGTCTTGCGTGTTCTCAATGCCCATACGGAGCAACGACTGGAATATCATTTGGAGCATATGGTAGCAAAGAAAGCAGCATCTGTTCCGCTCTCCTATTTCGATGATCCGGAATTTTACAATCATCATCACCGCATTCGGGCAGAAGCAATGGGGGAACGCTTCCTGGACCCTCTGGAAAGGGTATTGGATCTCGGGAAAAATCTGATTACTCTGATTTCGTTTGCGGTATTTTTGTTTAGCATTCACTGGGGATTAGCTGTGATGAGCTTGCTGGCCGTGATCCCGCTGTTAATTGTCCAAATCAAATTTGGTATGTCGGAATACTATCTCGCAAGGCTACAGACGCCGGAAATTCGAGAAGCCTCCTACATCAGTTCGATCCTGAATGAGCGTGACAGCTCCAAAGAAGTCCGACTGTTTCAGCTCAAGGACTTTTTGCTAGGCAGATGGTCTCGCCTGTTTTTGAAAAATATGAAAGAGGTACTTCGTCTGCTCCACCGCAGAGAAAAAGCACTGATTCTCTCAGGGATATTTACCTCCTCGATGTATATTGGCTGCTTGGGATTGGTCGTATCGCTGCTTCGTGCGAGCGCCCTGATGGTAGGGGATTTTGTAGCGATTGCACAAGCGGTACAGAATACGCAGCAGCTGCTTTCGCAAATGACCTTTAACCTCGCACATATCGTCAACAGATGCTTGTACATCGCTGATCTGTTTGACTTTCTGGAATACGAGGATATAACGATTCCGCAGCTCACTGGCAAAGCTGAGTTTCCCACCAAGCTGCAATCTGGTATTAGGTTTGATCGGGTTTCGTTTTGCTATCCCAAAATGGAGCGTAATGTGATCCATGAAGTTTCCTTTACGATCAAGCGGGGGGAGCGTATTGCGATTGTCGGCGATAATGGCTCTGGAAAAACGACGCTCGTCAAATGCCTGATGGGGCTTTATCCGATTCATTCAGGAAATATTCTGTTCGACAATCAGTCGATTCGTGAGCTCGATATTTCCGACCTGCAACGAAATATCACGGTTATTTTCCAAGACTTCATACGGTATAACTTCACTGCTGGAGAGAACATCACCATTGGGAGAGTGACGCAGGAAGTCAATCCCGCCCAGATGAGGCAGGTAGCGGTTGAAACCGGTGCAGATACCTTTATTCGTCGGCTCCCTAGTGGATACGATACGATTTTGGGGCGGACGCTACAGGATGGCGAAGACTTGTCAGGTGGACAGTGGCAGAAGATCGCGTTGTCGCGGGCTTTATATAGAAGAGGTGAGATTTTTATTCTGGACGAGCCTACGGCAGCACTTGATCCGCAGGCAGAGCTGGAAGTATTTCAGCAGTTTGATGCCCTCACACAGAATAAGACGGCGATTTTTATTTCCCATCGGATGGCTGCGGCACGAATGGCGGATCGGATTTTTGTCATGAAGCAAGGTCAGCTGATCGAAGTCGGGCATCATGATGAGCTCATGGATGCAAACGGAGAATATTCGCGCATGTACCGCATGCAGGCGAAATGGTTTGCGTAACAAAGGAGGGGTGTTATGGAGGAGCTTGGGCTGCTGTTTCGGCTGATTCTCGCGTTTTTATTTCTCAGCACGTTTATTTCAAAAATAAGGGATATGGGCACGCATTTGTCCATTGTGCGAGCCTATCAGATCATACCTTATTCGTGGTCAAAAGGCTTTACGTATCTGGATCTGGGGTTGCAAGTCACCGTAGCGGTATCCTTGCTAATCGGTCTTTTTACAACGCTGGGACTGTTCTTGGCGATTTTTTTGCTAGGGGCGTACACACTTGCGATCAGTATCAATCTAGCAAAAGGGAGAAAGAAGATTTCATGCGGATGCGGCGGAATGGCGGGAAACCATTTTTTATCGTGGAAGCTTGTATTGCGTAACCTCGTATTCATCAGTCTGGCAGTCTGTGTGGGGCAATGGAGCGGGGGCTGGGCGAGTGTTGACCATTATTTGTTGTCCGGTAGTTTCGAAATCACCAACGAAGTTATGGCTATCTTCTTTTCGAGTGTATGCATCTCACTGCTCATGGCCATTAGCGGAGAAATCAGTACGTCCAAACATATTTTGCGAAAAAGGCAGGGATGAACATGTCTACAGGCTGGATGATTGGGTTCGGGGTATTATGGGTGACGGTCATCGCAATTTTGGTCGTCTTGTTTCAAGTATTAAAGGTGGTCGGGACGTTCATTAATAAAATGGAAGCAGCAGAAGAGTACAGTAGAAGAAGCGACAAACATATGAATTCCTGAAATTTCAGAAAACGCTTTCAATTTTGATATAATCATTGTATTATATACCTGTAAATACAATTTATTACAAAAAGGGGCGATAAGAATGTTCAAGAAATTACTCCAAAAGCTCGGAGCAAGTGGATTTGCAGGATGCCAAAAAGGATGCATAAGAAATGGCCCATTGTGTGAATGCCCTTGGTAGTTTTTCAGACACATAAGTAGAGCAAGACTGTCTCGCTAGTAGAGAATTCTACTACATGAGGCAGTCTTGTTTTTTTGGCTAAACCGAAAATTAACGTTCTAAATCTAAATGAAGCAGAGGAAAGGGCCTTCCCGAACCATCCAGTTCAGATCGTCCTGTTTGCACAAATCCATACCGTTTGTAGAAAGCGTGAGCCCCCTCGTTTTGCTCGTTGACATCTACTTTCAAATGAGGGCCATACTTACGCTCTGCATGTTCGAGTAATCTGCTCCCAATCCCTTTTCCGTGATATTCAGGATCAACGAACAGCATTTCGATTTTCGTTCCATCAAGGCCAATGAAGCCTACAGGCTCTTTCATTTCGTTTATTTCTATCCATACCTCAACGGCAGATAGTGCTTCATTTTTTACCATGTTTTTATAAAACGCAATATCTTCCTTTGTCAAAAAATGGTGCGTACGGCAAACGGCACGATACCAAATATCTACCAATTGATCATGATAGCTGGCTTCATAAACAACAGTTTTGGTATTCATCATGAAACCTCCCTGATTCAAACTAACAAACAGTAAAGAGCGCTCTTGAGAGCTTATTATATAGAGATGCTAGGAACTTTCCTATCATGTTCACAGCTTTCGCTCTATTTGGCGGAATTTTAAAATATTTCAGACATCAATTCGCGGATTGAGCTATACTGTCTTTATGGAACAATCTTCTAATTAGTGGGGGCGGAAAAATGAAAAAACTCGTTTCTTTGGCAGTCGTTGCAAGTATTGCGATCCCGTTACTAAGTCCAACTTTTGTCCAACAAGCAGCTGCAAACGCTATTCATGATTATCGGAATGAAGTTCAGGTCAACCAGTTCCGCCCACATGGGGGAGACAAGCAGGAAGTGAATGATTTCATCGCATCCTTGGTGAAGCAACGATCCCATCCTGCTGAAGTAGCAAAGCTGGTAGCAGATGACTCCTTGGCGAATTTTGCGATGAAAACCTATATGGAAGGATTGGCGCAATACAAAAACATTCAGGTGATCGAAGCAAAGGTAGACAAGCTGTACACCGTCACGAAAGAGGACGCCTTCAATAATTATCGCGCGATTGTAAAATTCAAATACGTCGGGTATACCGCAGATAACAAGGCCATTGAAAAAACGGATTATCTCGGCTTGGCCAGACTCGGGACAGACCCGGTAAACTGGAAGGCGTGGGGCGTCATTTGGCAGGACTCTGGCATCGATGTGTCAGATGTGAAGCTGATTCAGTTAGAGAAACCGCGCAAAGGAGAAGAAGTATGCGTGATCACGACAGATGCGGGTGTGATCAAGCTGAGGCTGTTCCCGAACAAAGCTCCAAAAGCGGTGGAAAACTTTAAAACACTCGCGAAAAAAGGGCAATACAACAATATGATTTTTCACCGTGTGATCAACGACTTCATGATTCAGGCGGGAGATTTGAAAGGGCCGGATGGCAAGGAGCTGCCGAGTATTTACGGCGAGTCGTTTGAGGACGAGTTTAGCCGGGATCTGTTCAATTTCAGAGGAGCACTCAGCATGGGGAACGCTGGACCTAATACAAATAGCACGCATTTCTACATTGTACAAAGCCCGAAGATAGATCAGGAGTACCTCGATTTGTCGGCGCTGCCGCTGAATGCAGAAGCGAAGTATAAAGAAATTGGCGGACGAGCTTACCTCGACAATCGTCACACTGTTTTTGGGCATGTATTTGCCGGGATGGAGGTCGTAGACAAGATTGCAGCCCAGAAAACAGATGAGAATGCAAAGCCCATCCAAAATCCGATCAAGGTACAAAAGATTGAATTTGTCCCGTATAGCGAATAAGTTTTGCCAACAAAAACCCCCTCTCATTCCTGAAATTTGGGATGATGAGGGGGTTTGTCAATGAAGGGGAGAGACAAGTCAATACGGCTCCCAGCGCAGTTTTCGTGCTTTTTCGAATCGCTCTTCCACATAGGGCCAGTTGACGATATTCCACCAGTTCTCTACATACTTGTCTCGCTGGTTTTGATACGCCAGGAAATAGGCATGCTCCCATACGTCCAGAGCCAGCAACGGAATTACATCCCATTGTGACAGGTTCTGGTGCTTTTCGGCTGTAAGAATCTCCAGATGATGTGCTCGCGGGGCCCAAACGAGGATCGCCCACCCCGGACCTTCTACCTTTTCTGCCGCCTGACTAAATTGTCTTTGAAAGGCGTCATACGAACCGAAATACCGATTGATTGCCGCTGCGAGATCACCAGAGGGAGTGCCACCCCCATTTGGACTCATGGATGACCAAAAGATCGTATGCAAGTAATGACCGGCCCCATTAAAGGCTAGCTCGCGCTCCCAATGGCGTATGAGATCGAAGTTGCCACTTTCTCGCGCATCCGATAGCTTCCTCTCTGCTGCATTGAGATCGTCTACATATTTTTGGTGCAGTTTGTTGTGATGGATTTGCATAGTAGCTTCATCGATGTACGGCTCTAAAGCATTGTACGCATAAGGGAGCGGGGGGAGGGTATGCCGACCGACAGCCACGGGGCGTGCCGCACGGACTGGCTCACGTGCACCGGGATAGGAAACTGGTTCTGGTACAACAGGCACTTGTACTTCTTCTGCCACCGCTGGCTGTGCATTTATTGATTCCGCAACAGGTTCCTTCGCTTCTTCTTCCAGTTGGTCATCCTCACTCAACTGTGCCAGTCGTAAAAAGTGATGGAATTGCTCCTGCACTTGTTCTGCGCGAGTGATGAGAGTAGGGAGTTCGTCGCTGTCTTTTGTTGAATAAAGCTTGGATGCTTGCCTTCCGATCCGTGTAAATGTTTCTTCGAATTTGTGCAGATGCCGTTCGAGTTCTCGGTTGAGGGTCTTATGTTTTCGCAAATGTTCGATCCATTGTCGCCCCCATTGGCTCCAGTCCAGCAAATTCTTGGCTTCTTCTACCAAAAGATTCTCCTCCTCGTGGGCACATCATCACTCCTCACATTATGAAAGGCGCTTAGAGAAGGTGCGACATTTGCGGAGTACAAGAAATTTCATCTACGCATATGGTAGTAGCACAAATGTTTGAGTGGTATGCTGTACTATATTCATTTCAACAGGGGAGACACATTAGTATGAGTAGAGAACGAGCGATTGCCGTTATTGATTCAGGAGTGGGAGGATTAACTGTTGCGAAGGAAGTCATGCGTCAGCTACCCGAAGAACGGATTGTTTATGTAGGCGATAATGCCCGTTGTCCGTATGGCTCCAAATCGCCGGAAGAGATTCGTACCTACAGCTTTCAAATGATCGACTATGTGATGCGTACACCGTTAAAGGCATTGGTGATCGCCTGTAATACTGCGACTGCCGTCGTGCTGGAGGAAGCGATAGGGGATTTGCCGCTACCCGTCATCGGGGTGATTGAGCCAGGGGCGCGTGCGGCTGTTCAAGTAACGAAAAACGGAAGGATCGGTGTCATCGGGACGGAAACGACTATTCGTACCAAGGCGTATGAACGTGCGCTTTTGCGGATTCAGCCTGATCTGTACGTCGCAGGAATGGCTTGTCCCGCATTTGTGCCACTGGTGGAGAGCCACATGGCAAATACGGAGGAAGCAAGAAGAGTTGTAAAAGAAACGCTTGCCCCGTTCTTGCACGAAGATTTGGACACGTTAATTTTGGGTTGTACACACTATCCGTTGCTGGCACCAATTATTTCGGAAGTGATGGGAGATCGAGTACGCCTGATTAACTCCGCAGAAGAGACAGCGCGAGAATTGTCCCTGCAAATTGCGACGGACGCCGAACGCAAGCAAATAGGGCGCCCGGAGCATCTGTTTGTGACGAGTGGGGATGCTAACAAATTCCGGACCATTGCAGAAGAATGGCTGGATTGCAAAGTGAACGTCCAGCACAACTCACTGGAAAAAACTGTCCAGCCCTGATGGAAGACCTTGTCTGGCGAGACAAACTTTCAACGCATAAACCCAAGCCTAGCTCGTATACATGGTAGTACAAAGTGTGTGGAGGAGGCTGGGGAAATGAAGATAAGGCACATCGGGAAAATGACGGCCGTGCTGGGAGTTAGCGCAGTGCTTTTGTCGGGCTGCGGTCTCTTTGGCCCGGAAAAGGAAACAATTAGTATTGATGCACCACCACAGTCAGAGGTATCTGTGGATTTGCCCAACGGCACGCCGACCCCGGATGCTGCAAAAGATGGCGCACAACCGGTCGTTCAGGAGACTGGAGAGAGAATGGTGTACTTGCAGGATGCTAACGGCTATATCGTTCCTGTCTCGATGACTCTTCCGAAATCAGACGGTCCTGCCAAACAAGTATTGAGCTACATGGTAAAAGGTGGACCGGTTGAGAGCATGCTCCAGGGTGGCTTCTCCGCTGTCTTGCCGAAAGGGACAGAAGTAAAAGGACTTGTCATCAAGAACGGCGTAGCCACTGTTGATTTTTCCAAAGACTTCAAAACGTACGAAGAGAAGGACGAGAAGAAAATTGTCGATGCTGTCACCCGGGCGTTGACGGAATTTAGCACCGTCAAGACTGTGCAAATTTGGGTGAACGGAACGCCGTTGACAGAAATGCCAGCAACCAAGACACCCATCACGCTATTAGACCGGAATCAAGGAGTCAATCTTGAGCTGGGCGATGGGGCAATACCAGGGGATACCTCTAGCGTAACGGTTTATTTCCAGGGTCAGCTGGATGATACACGTACGTATTATGTCCCGGTCACTCGTCTGGTTCCGGAAACAACTGACATCGCCAAGGCAACGGTCGAAGAGTTGATCAAAGGACCGAAACAAGGATCCCAGCTCTTCAGTTCCTTGCTGCGTACGACACGTGTTCTGAATGTGAAGCAGGAAAAAGATTTGGTGACAGTCAATTTGAGCAGTGACATCCTCAAGTATGACGATGGCAAGGAAGCGAGCCCAGAAGCTCTGCAATCGCTCGTCTTGTCATTGACAGAGACGACAGGAGCCAAGCAAGTGCAGCTGCTGGTGGAAGGAAAACCGCTCGCTAGTGGCGCGTTTACCAAGCCCGTGAGCCGCCCAGTTCAACTCAATCCCATACAGATGTAAGGAACGAGCCACGCCCGTATTAACGAGCGTGGTTTTTGTTCGCCAATGGTTCGTTGTCACCGGTCCGTACGGTTCTCCAAATAACGGGCCCGAGTCCAAGCGATGGGATCGTGATCAAAAGACCTGCCACAAAGCCGACTATGCGTGGGTCTGCCATCGTCAAAATCCAGCCGCCAAGGAGCATGGAAAGACCGATCAGAATATTTGAGATCGTCGCATCCAAAGCAAATACTCTGCCGTGGTAGCTAGGGGTGACATGCCGCATGATCAACGTATTCAGGCTGGCGTTTCCCATTCCTCCCGCCACGGTGGATAGCGCAAAGAACAGTGCCGTTACATAAATCGTGGGTGAAAAGCTGGTCAAAAGCAGTCCAAAGCCTTCCACAGCAAAGCTGCTGGCAGCCACTTCGTAAAAGTATCGTTGAAAGCGCTGAGCAAGTATTCCTCCGATGATGAAGCCAATCCCGATCGCTCCGTACAACAGACCAATTCCCCATTCACCGGCAGCAAACACTTGATAGGCATAGACACTGATCAAGACATTGATGATCCCCCCACCGATTGGCCACACGGCTTTTAACAAAAGGATGGCGTACACAATCGGTGTGGATGTGATGGCGCGTATCACCTCTCCGTAGGAAGAGACTTTAGCAGCCTGCTGCAACTGTACGTTAGAAACGGGGGCGTTTGGGGAGGCGGGTACCTTCAGCCTAGCCAGAAACAGAGCCGAGGCGAAAAAGGAGAGGGCATTGAAAAGAAAAGCGAGATCACTTCCCCACAGTGCAACAAAAATACCGCCGATCAACGAACCGATGGCCATGACGATTCCATAGATACTTTGATCAAGTGCATTCGCAGTCGCCAATTCCTCAGGGTCAACGATTTTAGGCAGCAGGGACATTCGTGCAGGATTGTAAAGGGAAGAAAAGGCAACTAACGAAAAAGTACCTGCATAGACCATCCATACATCTGATTTTTCAGATACGAACAAAAACGAAAGAGCAACGAAGCCGCGGACGAGATCACAGGCAACCATCACTTTTTTTCGATCAAAACGGTCTGCCATCAGACCGCCCAGTGGACCAAAAATCAAGTGAGGCAGCGTGCGTAGTGCGAGGGTTATGCCGACCGCGATAGCTGTTCCCGTTATTTCGAGCAGCAGTGCGAGTACAGCAACGCTGTTAAACCAATCTCCGATTCCGCTTAAGAAATTGGCGGTTAAAAGGCGCCGCAGATTCGGCTTTTTCAAAAGAAACAAGAAGCTCATGAGCAGATTCACCTTCCATCAAATTAATTGAATATCTAATTAGATGATATTTTAAATAGTCGAGTGACGGCAAGAAATTTTTTATGAGGAAGGAAGTGACAAGAATATTTGCAATTCACGTAAATAGGGAAGAGGCGTTTGTGCAGTGGCAGATCGTTTCCCGCCTCTGGTATAATGAGCGGAGTGTAACAAAGCGATTTAGGAGGAACTTGGAATGAGAGTGGATGGCCGTGCCCATGACCAATTGCGCCCAGTAACCATTACGCGCAATTACATTAAACACGCAGAAGGATCTTGCCTGATTGAAGTCGGAGACACAAAGGTGATTTGTACGGCGACTTTGGAAGACCGGGTACCGCCTTTTATGCGTGGTGGCGGGAAGGGCTGGATCACAGCCGAGTATTCCATGCTTCCCCGAGCAACAGCGACCCGCAACGCGCGTGAGTCGTCGAAAGGAAAAGTCGGTGGACGAACAATGGAGATTCAGCGTCTGATCGGACGCGCTCTGCGCTCCGTTGTGAACCTTGAAGCAATGGGTGAACGCACCATTTGGCTGGATTGCGATGTCATTCAGGCAGATGGAGGTACACGGACAGCTTCGATTACCGGAGCGTTTGTGGCAATGGTAGACGCAATGCAAAAGCTGGTGGATAGTGGCACCTGGAAACAGCTTCCGTTAAACGATTTCCTGGCAGCAACCTCAGTAGGGGTAGTCGGCGAGCAAGCCGTGCTCGATCTCAACTACAAAGAGGATTCTACAGCAATTGTCGACATGAATGTCGTCATGACGGGAAAAGGAAAATTTGTCGAGCTGCAAGGAACAGGGGAGGATGCTCCGTTTTCGCCTGAACAGCTACAAGAAATGATTGCCCTTGCAAAAGTCGGCATTGACAACTTGATCAACAGTCAAAAAGAGGCGCTCGCTGATGTTACGCTCTCTTTTGCACAATCGGTAGCGGAGGAAAGTCATGCCTAATCGAAAAAAAGTCGTTCTCGCAACACGGAACCAAGGAAAAGTGAAAGAATTCAACAGGCTGTTCGCAGATGCAGGCTGGGAAGGAATTAGCCTCGCTGAATTTGATGGTGTGCCTGAGGTAGTAGAAGACAAGGACACCTTCGAAGGAAATGCGCTGAAAAAAGCAATCGAAATCTCTACATACTTGAATATGCCAGCCTTGGGTGACGATTCCGGTTTGGAAGTAGATGCGCTGGAAGGACGCCCAGGTGTTTACTCCGCACGCTTCGCTGGGGAAGATGCAACAGACGAGCAGAATTGGCGTAAATTGTTGAAAGAGCTGGAAGAGGTATCGACAGAGGAACGCACAGCTCGCTTCCGTTGTACGTTGGCGTTGGTGATTCCGGGCGAAGAGCCAATTATTGCCACAGGGGCTTGTGAAGGCGTGATCGCGCGTGAACCAAAAGGGACAAATGGCTTTGGTTACGATCCGGTATTCTACGTCCCATCGATGGACAAAATGATGGCCGAACTCATGCCAGAAGAAAAGAACCAGATTAGCCACCGCGCTCGTGCCATGCAGCAACTGCTTGCAATCCTCAAGTAGACAAGAGAGAAAACAGGAGAGTGAAGCGTGATGGGAATACTCATCATGAGCGATAGCCACGGCTTGGTTCGGGAAGTAAGCCAGGTCGTCAACCGACATCATGTCGAAAAAATTCTGCATTGTGGCGATTTTTGTGTCGATCATAAGCGCGAGCCGTTTTCCAACATGACGCTTGTCCGAGGCAATTGCGATTCGACACAAGAGGTGCCGACTGAGCAAGAGACCAAATGGCGCGACCTTCACATCCTGCAAACGCACGGGCATCTTTTTGGAGTGAAAGGCTCTCTTCTGCGCCTTCATTACCGTGCAGAAGAGGTCGGGGCAAATGTAGTCGTATTCGGTCACTCCCATGTACCTGTCTGTGGAGTAGAAAGAGACATTTTGTTTCTAAATCCAGGTAGCCTGCAAATGCCACGAGGTTTTCACGTACCGACATACGCTCTTTTAGAAGAGACAGGAACGAGTCCGACAGAAACTTACATATCCGTGGCGTTTTATGATCATGCTGGCAACCTGGTTCCACAATTGGGAGGGAACTATTCTGTTCGTCGACCAATGAGGTCTTCTTGAAAACTAAAAGATTTGTGCTATACTAGAATGGTTATAATGGCTAGAATATTATCATCCGAGCCTGCGAAGATACCATGGCGCGGCTGGCGATGTTCTGTTATTCGATTTAGGAGGGGAAGTTTACGTGGCAGCAAATTGGGAAAAGGTAGAGAATAACCAGGGAGTCCTGACGATTGAAGTAGATGCTACGCAAGTAGACGCAGCATTGGATCAAGCGTTTAAAAAAGTGGTTCAAAAAGTTCAAGTTCCAGGATTCCGTAAAGGAAAAGTACCACGCAAAATGTTCGAATCCCGTTTTGGTGTAGAATCTTTGTACCAAGACGCTCTTGACATTCTGCTTCCAACTGCATACGGACAAGCTGTTCGTGAAGCTGGTATCGAGCCAGTAGATCGTCCAGAAGTAGACGTAACGCAAATGGAACAAGGGAAAAACCTGATCTTCAAAGCGACTGTAACTGTGAAGCCTGAAGTGAAGCTGGGCGACTACAAAGGTCTGTCCATCGAAGAAAAAGACTTCTCTGTAACAGAAGAGAGCGTTGACGCTGAACTGAAGCGCATGCAAGAGCGTCATGCTGAGCTCGTAGCAGTAGAAGAGGGTGCCGCACAAACAGGCGATATCGCTGTAATCGATTTCGAAGGCTTCCAAGACGGAGTAGCTTTTGAAGGCGGTAAAGCAGAAGATTATTCTCTGGAACTGGGTTCCGGTACTTTCATCGCAGGGTTCGAAGAGCAACTGGCTGGTTTGAACATCGGCGAAGAAAAAGAAATTACCGTAACTTTCCCTGAAGAGTACCACTCTCCTAACCTCGCTGGTAAAGAAGCGGTATTCAAAGTAAAGCTGAACAGCCTGAAGCGCAAAAACATGCCTGTTTTGGATGATGAGTTTGCCAAAGACGTGAGCGAGTTCGACACGCTGGAAGAGCTGAAAGCAGACACCAAGAAAAAACTCGAAGAAAAAACAGCGCAAGAAAAAGATCAATATGTTCGTGAGCAACTCGTTCTGAAGGCAGCTGAAAACGCTGAGATCGATTTGCCAGCAGTAATGGTTGAGCATGAATTGGATCAAATGGTTAATGAATTTGGTCAACGTCTGCAATACCAAGGCATGACGCTGGAACTGTACTACCAGTTCTCCGGCATGGATGAGAGCCAATTGCGTGATCAATTGCGTGCAGACGCAACATCCCGCGTTCGCACTTCCTTGACTTTGGAAGCAATCGGCAAAGCAGAAAACATCGAAGCAACAGAAGAAGACGTAAACGCAGAGCTGGATAAACTGGCTGGCGTATACGGCCGCCCAGCAGATGAGCTGCGCAAAATCTTCTCCGCACAAGATGGCATGGTTGCGCTGTACCGCGATGTGCAAACTCGCAAAACAGTAGATTTGCTGGTTGCAGAAAGCAAAGTAACAGCATAAGCTTAGAAGAACGCATGATTGGTCAGTGGGCAGGCTAACCCTGACGCTGGCTGTCAAGACCACAAGGCACGAGTGTATCGTGCCTTGTTTTTCCACCATTGACTTTTTTCGGCAAAGGAGGAAAATACATAATGTTAATCCCTATGGTCATCGAGCAAACAAGCAGGGGAGAGCGCTCCTACGATATTTACTCGCGCCTCCTGAAAGACCGGATTATTCTCTTGGGCACCGAGATTGATGATGAAATCGCCAATCTGGTTGTCGCTCAGCTGCTATTCTTGCAGGCAGAAGATCCGGACAAAGACATATCGCTATACATAAACTCTCCAGGTGGTTCTGTTACAGCAGGAATGGCCATCTATGACACCATGCAGTACATCAAACCGGATGTGTCCACGATTTGTGTGGGCATGGCTGCCAGTATGGGTGCTTTCCTGTTGGCTGCTGGTGCAAAAGGCAAGCGCTTCGCTCTGCCAAACGCCGAGGTGATGATTCACCAACCGCTCGGCGGCGTACGTGGGCAAGCAGAAGACATCCGCATTCATGCGGAATGGATTATGAAGACGAAGCGCCAGCTGAATGAGATTTTGTCTGAGCGGACAGGTCAGCCTTATGAACGTGTAGAGCAAGATACAGACCGCGACAATTTCATGAGTGCAGAAGAAGCAAAGGCCTACGGATTGATTGACTCTATTATTGAACGCAAAAACTGACCCGTTGTGAGGTGAAGCGCATGTTTAAGTTTAACGACGACAAAGGCCAACTGAAGTGTTCCTTCTGCGGCAAGTCCCAGGAACAGGTGCGCAAGCTGGTAGCTGGTCCTGGTGTTTACATTTGTGACGAATGTATCGAACTGTGCAATGAAATTGTACAGGAAGAACTGGGCACTGAAGAAGAAATCGATATGAAAGAAATTCCAAAGCCAGTGGAAATTCGCAAAATCTTGGACGACTATGTCATCGGTCAAGATATGGCGAAGAAATCCTTGTCTGTAGCGGTGTACAACCACTACAAACGGATTAATTCCGGGGCGAAGATCGAGGATGTGGAGCTGCAAAAATCCAACATCATGCTGATCGGTCCGACTGGTAGCGGAAAAACGTTGCTCGCGCAGACATTGGCGCGCATTCTGAATGTACCTTTCGCGATTGCGGACGCAACTTCTCTGACAGAAGCAGGTTATGTGGGCGAAGACGTTGAAAACATCTTGCTCAAGCTCATTCAAGCTGCTGACTATGATGTGGAGAAGGCTGAAAAAGGAATCATTTACATCGACGAGATTGATAAGGTAGCCCGCAAATCGGAAAACCCATCCATCACGCGTGATGTATCTGGTGAAGGCGTTCAGCAAGCGCTCTTGAAAATTTTGGAGGGTACCGTTGCGAGTGTTCCACCACAAGGCGGACGCAAGCATCCTCACCAAGAGTTCATCCAAATCGACACGTCGAACATTTTGTTCATCTGTGGCGGTGCATTTGATGGCGTCGAGCAGATTATCAAGCGTCGTTTGGGTAAAAAAGTCATCGGTTTCGGTGCAGACTTCGGCGATGGCGTAAAAGGCGATCTGAAAGCCGGAGAATACCTGAAATACATTTTGCCGGAAGACCTGCTGAAATTTGGTCTGATTCCGGAGTTCGTTGGTCGTTTGCCAGTGCTGGCTACTTTGGAGCCGCTGGATGAGGAGACGCTCGTGCGTATCCTGACAGAGCCGAAAAATTCTTTGGTGAAACAGTACCAAAAACTGCTGAGTCTCGACGGTGTTGAGCTGGAGTTCGATAACGGTGCGCTGCTGCAAATCGCGAAAGAAGCGATTAAGCGCAACACTGGTGCTCGCGGACTGCGTGCGATTATCGAACAAATCATGCTCGATATGATGTATGAGCTTCCTTCCAGAGAAGACGTCAACAAGTGTGTCATTACCGAAGAAACGGTACGCGACAAAGTGAAGCCGCAACTGTTGACCAAAGAAGGACAGGAATTGCACGAAGAAACAGCCTAAGCATTGTCTACAAAAACCATCTCGTTATCAGCGAGGTGGTTTTTTTGTTGGTGGTTTACGTCTACGCTTGCGGGGCAATACTACTTGATATCGTTCAAGAGAAGCTTTACATATGCACAATACGGTCATGAACGTGCTCCTCTCTCTTGGGAGGACAAAAGCTGACCGCAAGCGAAGACGCATGGGAGGGACTGCATATGGACTATACGACATTGGTCATTGCTGTCATTGAAGTGGTTGTTGGTATCGTGATCGGCACCTACTTTTGGAACTTGCTGCGAGCGCAGAGAAACACGAAAACCTCAACCGAAAAGGAATCGCGCAAGGATCTTGATTCCATTCGGAAAATGAGAATGGTTGCGTTGACAGAACCTCTATCAGAGAGAACAAGACCGGCGACTTTGGAAGAAATTGTAGGACAAGAAGATGGGCTTCGTGCGTTGCGTGCCGCTTTGTGCGGTCCCAACCCGCAGCATGTCATTATTTATGGACCACCAGGTGTAGGCAAGACCGCAGCGGCTAGGGTCGTACTGGAAGAAGCGAAGAAAAATCAGCTATCGCCGTTTTCTTCTGATGCCAAGTTTATTGAAATCGATGCGACGATTGCGCGCTTTGATGAGCGCGGGATTGCTGATCCGTTAATTGGCTCCGTACATGATCCGATTTATCAAGGGGCAGGCTCGCTTGGGCAGGCAGGGATTCCGCAGCCAAAGCCAGGCGCTGTGACGAAAGCGCACGGTGGCATGCTTTTTCTTGATGAAATCGGGGAACTTCATCCTATTCAGATGAATAAGTTACTGAAGGTTCTCGAAGACCGTAAAGTCATGCTGGAGAGTGCTTACTACAGCGAGGAAAACAACCAAATTCCTTCGCATATTCATGACGTTTTCAAATACGGTTTGCCCGCCGACTTTCGTCTGGTTGGAGCGACGACGAGGCTGCCAGAAGAACTGCCTGCTGCGCTTCGTTCCCGTTGCCTGGAAATCTTTTTCCGTCCATTAAAGGCTGGGGAAATTGGGTGTATCGTGCGTACAGCCGTGCCTAAAATGAATATGAATATAGAAGATAGCGCAGTTTCAGTGATCGAGCGCTACGCGACCAATGGACGTGAAGCGATCAATACCTTGCAAATCGCCGCGGGAATTGCCTTGACGGAAGAGCGCCAAGACATCCAGGCTGCCGATGTGGAATGGGTAATGCACAGCAGTCAAAAATCGCCACGCCCCGAAAAACAGGTGCATGATACACCGCAGGTCGGTTTGGTCAACGGTCTTGCTGTGTACGGTCCGAACATGGGCAGTGTGATGGAGCTTGAAGTGACGGCATCACCCGCAGCTGTTCCTGGTCAAGGTCGAATGGCGATGACAGGAATGGCAGAGGAAGAGGAAATGGGCAGCCGTAGCCGGACGATTCGCCGAAAGTCGATGGCAAAAGGCTCGATCGAAAACGTTTTGACTGTCTTGAGCAGAATGGGCGTCCGTCCGTATGATTATGATCTGCATATCAATTTTCCGGGAGGCATCCCTGTCGATGGGCCTTCTGCTGGCATTACCATTGCCACTGCGATCTACTCGGCGATTGTGAATCAGCCTGTCGATAATTTACTGGCGATGACTGGCGAAGTGAGTATACATGGGAAGGTAAAGCCAGTTGGGGGTGTAGTGGCAAAGGTGGAAGCTGCCAAACAGGCGGGAGCGACCAGAGTCCTCATTCCACAGGAAAACTGGCAAAGTATTTTTGTGGACATGAATGGGATCGAAGTCATTCCGGTGTCTACAGTCTCTGAAGTAATCGAGCTAGCTGTACCGCAAGCTACCATGCAAGAAGAAGAGGCGACGGGATTTACTTTGCAAATCCCAGAAGAGGATCTCGCTTCCTCTCCGCTATCCCTGTAACAGTCGGGTATGCTCGCAAATTAGACATCGGATTGTGTTTGCGCTACAATGGAAAAAAGCTTCTGCTTGCAAAGAGCCAGAGGCCTTGCCCGGCCTGAAACGAGCTCCACAAAAAATGATTGTGTATGATCTTTTTTGTCTCGTTTTTTGGGGCCGGGTGGGCGTTTAAAAAACGGCTTTGAGGGCCGTTTTTGTCTGTTATAAGGCTCTTTGTAAGAGGGTAGATCAACAAGGAGAGGTGCATCCGCTTGGGCGAACGTTCCGGTAAACGAGAATTACCGCTTCTCCCGTTGCGAGGATTGCTTGTTTATCCGACAATGGTACTCCATTTGGACGTTGGACGGGAAAAGTCCATCCGCGCATTGGAGCAAGCCATGGTAGACGATAACAAGATTTTGCTTGCGACACAAGAAGAGGTCCACATAGAAGAGCCAGATGCTGAGCAAATTTACAGGATTGGTACTGTTGCGCGTGTGAAACAAATGCTGAAGCTGCCAAATGGGACAATCCGTGTTTTGGTAGAAGGCTTGCAACGCGCGAAGATCGAGGAGTATCTTCAGCAGGAAGATTATTTCGTCGTGTCGATTACATATTTGCAAGATGAAAAGACAGAGAAAAATGAAGTGGAAGCTTTAATGCGTTCCTTGCTGGGCCACTTTGAGCAGTACATCAAGCTGTCCAAAAAGGTTTCTCCAGAGGCACTGACCTCTGTGCAGGATATTGAGGAACCAGGACGTTTGGCCGATGTCATTGCTTCCCATTTGCCACTCAAGATGAAGGACAAACAAGAAATTCTGGAGACGACCAACATCAAGGAACGTCTCGAAATTCTTTTGACCATTTTGAACAACGAGCGCGAGGTACTTGAGCTGGAGCGCAAGATCGGCAACCGCGTGAAGAAACAGATGGAGCGCACGCAAAAGGAATACTACCTGCGTGAACAAATGAAAGCTATCCAAAAAGAGCTGGGCGACAAGGATGGCCGCCAAGGTGAAGTAGATGAGCTACGTGCCGGGCTCGAAAAATCGGACGCTCCTGAACGGATCAAAGCGAAGATCGAGAAGGAGCTCGAGCGTCTGGAAAAGATGCCGGCGACTTCTGCGGAAGGCTCAGTCATTCGCACATATATCGATACCTTGTTTGCGCTACCGTGGACGAAGACGACAGAAGACAATCTGGATATTCATCATGCACAGCAAGTTCTCGATGAAGATCATTACGGCTTGGATAAACCAAAAGAGCGCGTCTTGGAGTATTTGGCAGTACAAAAGTTGGTAAACTCCATGCGTGGACCGATCCTTTGTCTGGTTGGTCCTCCGGGTGTCGGGAAAACATCTCTGGCCCGTTCCGTAGCGCGTGCAATCGGGCGTGAATTTGTTCGCATTTCCTTGGGGGGAGTGCGCGATGAAGCAGAAATTCGCGGTCACCGCCGTACGTATGTAGGAGCTCTACCAGGACGAATCATCCAAGGAATGAAGCAAGCTGGCACGGTTAATCCTGTCTTTTTGCTGGATGAGATCGACAAGCTCGCGTCCGACTTCCGCGGAGACCCTGCGTCTGCCCTACTTGAAGTGCTAGATCCAAACCAAAATGATAAATTCAGTGATCACTATATCGAAGAGACCTATGATTTGACGAACGTCATGTTTATTACGACCGCAAACAGTCTCGATACGATTCCGCGTCCGCTCTTGGACCGGATGGAGGTCATCTCGATTTCCAGCTATACCGAACTGGAAAAGCTGAACATTTTGCGTGATTACCTCTTGCCGAAGCAAATGCAGGATCACGGTCTTGGCAAAGATAAGCTGAAGATGAACGACGATGCGATGCTGAAGCTTGTTCGTTTGTACACGCGGGAAGCGGGAGTTCGAAACCTCAATCGCGAAGCAGCAAACGTATGCCGCAAAGCTGCCAAGCTGATTGTGGGCGGTGAGAAAAAGCGTGTTGTGGTTACGGTCAAGACGTTGGAGACGCTGCTCGGCAAACCGCGCTACCGCTACGGTCTGGCGGAGATAAAAGATCAAGTCGGCTCTGTTACGGGTCTGGCTTGGACACAAGCAGGCGGAGATACGCTGAATGTAGAAGTCAGCATTTTGCCTGGAAAAGGAAAGCTCACCCTGACAGGGAAACTGGGTGACGTCATGAAGGAATCTGCGCAGGCTGCATTCAGCTATATTCGCTCCCGTGCAGAACAGTGGGGAATCGATCCTGCCTTCCACGAGAAGAACGACATCCACATCCACTTTCCGGAAGGGGCGATTCCAAAAGACGGTCCGTCTGCTGGGATTACGATGGCAACCGCACTCGTATCCGCCCTCACGAAAATCCCTGTGAAAAAAGAGGTGGGGATGACCGGGGAGATTACCTTGCGAGGTCGGGTACTGCCAATTGGCGGGCTGAAAGAAAAGTGCATGTCCGCTCATCGCGCAGGTTTAACCACGATTATTTTGCCAAAAGACAACGAGAAGGATATCGAGGATATCCCGGAGAGCGTACGCGGTGAACTGACATTCTATCCAGTTGACCATTTAGATGAAGTGCTGCGTCACGCGCTAACTAAACAGCCAGTAGGTGACAAAGCATGAAAGTAACATCATCAGAGTTTATTATCAGTGCGGTTGGACCGAAGCAGTATCCGACAGATGGCCTCCATGAGATCGCGCTGGTAGGACGCTCTAACGTAGGAAAATCATCGTTGCTCAATAAAATGATGAACCGCAAAGGGCTTGCCCGGATTAGTTCTCGTCCGGGTAAAACCCAGACATTGAACTATTTCCGTGTCAATCAAATGCTCTACTTCGTTGACTTCCCGGGTTATGGGTATGCAAAGGTAGCGAAGACGATCAAGGAACAATGGGGAAAAATGATCGAGGGTTATTTGAAAAACCGGAATGAGCTTCGCTTCATTATTCAACTGGTCGATATTCGCCATGCTCCGAGTAAAGACGATATTGCGATGTACGATTGGTGCAAGCAAATCGGGCTCCCTACCGTAGTCGTAGCGACGAAAGGTGATAAAATCGC
Source organism: Brevibacillus sp. HB2.2 (assembly GCF_013284275.1). Classification (NCBI taxonomy): domain Bacteria; kingdom Bacillati; phylum Bacillota; class Bacilli; order Caryophanales; family Paenibacillaceae; genus Brevibacillus; species Brevibacillus sp. HB2.2. The sequence goes on along the minus strand of NZ_JABSUV010000011.1, from coordinate 126,637 downwards.
TCGCGGGCGTTGGCTACAGCATACAAAGATCATCCGTCAAAGCCTGAATTTGCGCGGGGATGATACAATCATTGTATTTTCCTCGGAGACAGGTCAAGGCAAGGATGAGCTGTGGGCAGAAATCATGCGTCGTATCCGTGCTGGTGAGGAAATGGCAAGGGAGACGGCTGCCAGGGCAGAAGAGATTGCTCCAGCCAGTGAGTAATTCTTAGACCCAATTCGTCGTGGGGAAGGGAGCATCTAAGTGAGCGGGAGTGCTTGCTTTGCTGTACGTGGTGTGATCGAAGGCTTCTACGGAACACCTTGGACACATGAAGAGCGGCTGGATATGATCGACTTTTTACACCGATATGATTACAATGCGTATTTCTACGCTCCCAAAGATGACGAGTATCTGAGGGAACGCTGGATGGAGCCGCTTCCTGTGAAAGCCAATCAACAGTTAGATGAGCTGATTCAGCGGGCAAAGACTCACAACATGCAGTTTATTTATTGTCTGGGTCCCGGACTTAGCATGGAATATACGAATCGTCAGCACTTGGAGCTGTTAGGTAAGAAGTATCGGGATTTGTATGATCGCGGTGTGCGTTATTTTGCGCTATTGTTCGATGATATCCCCATGCACCTGTTGCATGAGAAAGATGTAGCCGAGTTTGCCCATTTGGCGGAGGCGCATGCCCATACGACGCTTTATGTGTGGGATTTGATACGTAGCTGGGGCGATCCAGTTAAGCTGGTTGTCTGTCCTACACAATACAACGGGATAGGAAAAGAAGCGTATATCATGTACCTCGGCAAGCATTTGCCGCCAGAAATCGATTTGTTCTGGACGGGACGATTCGTCTGCTCGCCTTACCTGACGGACGGTGATGCGATTCGCTTTCAAGAGTACACCGGTCATCAGCCATTTTATTGGGACAACTACCCGGTGAATGATTTGGCCATGGCGAACGAACTACATATCGGTCCATTGCGTCACCGTGACCCTGACCTGTGGCAATACGCAGCAGGCTATGTGGCGAATGCGATGTCTAGACCAGAATGCTCGAAGATTCCTTTGATTACGACGGCAGCCTATTTGCGAGATCCGATCGGCTACGACCCTGAGACGGTATGGAAACAAGCGGTCGAGGAAGTAGCGGGACAAAAGGATGCGGATGCTTTCTTCACCTTTGCGAATAACGTGCAAAGCTCGTTTTTATGCGAGGTGGAATCGCCGCGATTGCTAGAAGCGATCCTGACCTTCCGCTTTCATTTCTTGGAAGGAGATCGACAAAAGGCCATTTCGGACTTGACGGCTCTTTTTCAGAAGATGGAGGCAGCGGCAAACAAGCTGTTGGCAGGAATGGCGAATGAGAAGCTTGCAGAAGAAACGAGGCCGTGGGTGGAGAAGTTCCATCTGTGGACCAAAGTCGGTCTGTCGGCAGTCGCGCTCATCGATCATGGGACAAGAGGGCGACTGCCACAAGCAGTCTATCACTTGCTCCGCCTCAAACAGTGGCTCAAACGAACGGAGCGTTACCCGCAAGAAGTGTGTGGACCTGTTATGCAGCTTTTTGTGGATGCCGTCATGCTAGAGGTTAAGAAGAGTTCATAAAAAAGTTCCTAATCCCGCAGGGGAGAAGGAACTTTTTTGCTTTTCGCATCAGGCGGATTCACGACCGTCATTTGGCTTTCTCTGACGGAAATTCCGCACCCATTCTTGAATCGGCAGCTCAGCGAGAATCATGCCGGTGAAAATCAGGAGACATCCGGTTAACTGTCTTCCACTTAATATTTCATGAATAAAGACGTAGGAGGTGACTGCAGCAAATACGGGCTCCAAAGCGAAAATGAGAGCGACCCGCGTCGAGCTGGTTTGCTTTTGCAAGGCCGTTTGCGCGAGAAAGGCCAGTGCCGTGGCAAAAATAGAAGTGACGATCAAACCAAAGGCCACCTCGGGTATGAACAAAATCGCCGGATCAAAAGCACGACTCCAATCCTCAAAGAAAAAGGCGTACAGCCAGCTCATTACAGCTACTGTGCCTAATTGCGTGATGGCAAGGGGCAATGCTGCAAAACGAGGTGCGTATTTACCGGTAAAGACGATTTGCATGGCGAAGCAGATGGCAGCGACGAAGATCAGAGCATCACCGAGATTAAAGGAGAATGACTGGTTCTGCGTTAGCAAATACAAGCCGAATGCTGCCAGAATCACACCGAAGATAGCGAAAGGCTTGACGCGCTCACGTAAGAGCAAAAACGAGAAGAGCGGCACCAATACGACGGCTAATCCAGTGATAAAGCCAGCTTTGGACGGCGAAGTATACAATAGTCCTACGGTCTGTAAGGCGTATCCCAGACAGAGCCAAAAGCCGAGAATGACGCCTGCACGAAGTAGTGGCCCTCTCCATTCAGAGGTTTGCCCACGATGACGATTGCGGATGAAATAGATGATCAATAAAAATAACGCAGCAATGGTAAAACGAACAGCGTTAAACGTATTGGGAGGCAGCGATGCGATTGCCTGCTGTACGATCAAAAACGTAGTTCCCCAGATAACTGCGACGAGGAGCAGCGTTATGTCTGCCATCCAAGGTTTTCTCAAAGCTTCTTTCCTCTCCTTTCTGACATTTTCACAATTTTTCTTCGGTTTTCATGTATAGGCGAAATCATAAGGGATTCCCGGAAGGAACGCAAGCGGATTATATAGGAGATACGCAAAGTGCGCTCCGTTAAAAAACTTTTCACAATTACTCCTATCCGATTCGGGACATAATGATATAATAATAGTGCATTTTACATATGCCGCTAACAGGTTTGTTATTCTGGGAGGACATTATGGATATTCTTTTGCTGGGTTTAAACTATAAAACAGCTCCTGTCGAAATTCGCGAAAAATTTACATTCAGCGACGATGGGACAGCACGCGCTCTTCATCTACTCTCCCAGACGAAGAGTATCGCAGAATGTATCATCCTGGGGACGTGCAACCGGACGGAAATTTACGTCGTTTGCGACCAGGCAAATATAGGCCGAGACTATACCCGCCGTTTTTTGGCTGAATGGTTCGGCGTGGAGAAAGAACAATTTAAGGATCATCTCTATATAAAAGAGAACGAACAGGCAATCGAGCACTTGTTCCGCGTCTCTTCCGGTCTTGATTCGATGGTAATGGGAGAAACACAAATCCTCGGACAAGTCCGGGATGCGTTCCTATTGGGGCAGGAGCATCAAACGACAGGGACTGTCTTCAACACCTTGTTCAAGCAAGCGATCACGTTTGCCAAGCGTGCCCATACAGAGACAGCGATTGGACAAAATGCGGTTTCTGTTAGCTACGCTGCTGTCGAACTGGGGAAAAAGATCTTCGGTTCCTTTGCAGGGAAGTCTGTCCTGATCGTCGGAGCGGGCAAAATGAGCGAGCTGACCGCCAAGCATCTGCACGCAAATGGATCGGAACGCGTCATGGTTGCCAATCGTACATTGGAGCGAGCGCAGCTTTTGGCAGAGAAGTTCAAGGGTGACTCCTGTACGATGGAGCAGCTGCCTGAGGCACTGCTCACAGCAGACATCGTCATCAGCTCGACCGGAGCGACAGGTTATGTCCTCGGTAAAAAAGAACTGGCTCCGATCATGAAACAACGAAAGCATCGTCCGTTGTTCATGGTGGATATCGCAGTTCCTCGCGACCTGAATCCTGACTTGCATGATCTTGATAACGTATTTTTATATGATATTGACGATCTGGAAGGCATCGTTGCGAGTAACGTTGCGGAACGTTCTCGTGAAGCGGAACGGCTGGATGTCATGATTCAAGAAGAGATCGTGGCATTTACGACCTGGTACCAGACGCTTGGCGTGGCGCCATTGATCGCTGCACTGCGTGACAAGGCAAACACGATCCAAAGCGAAGCGATGCGAAAAATCGAAAACAAGCTGCCGAGCCTGTCTGAGCGGGAGATGCACATCATCCGCAAGACAACCAAGGGCATTGTCAATCAACTGTTGCACGATCCGGTCGTGCGTTTAAAAGAAATGGCAGCTACCAAAGATGGGGAAGAAGTACTGGATATTTTCGAGAAAATGTTTGCGTTGGAGGAGATCCTGGAGCGAAAAGAACAGGAAGCAATCTGGGCTAACGATAAAAATAAACAGACATCTTCTTCTCGGGAGCAAGTATTGGTTTCCCGGTTCCCTGACTAAGCTGACCTGACAATCAATCTATCTGCTACTGTTAGAAACCGATTGGGAAAGTGGGGGAGAGAGTGCATGGCCGAGGTGAGATGGATCTACGACTTGACGATCTTTCTCTACGCTGCAAGTGTTCTCTTCTATTTTAACGACTTCTTGCAAAGCAACCGGAAAGTCAATCGTCTGGCTTTCGGGTTGCTTGTTGTCGTTTGGGCCTTGCAAACCGCATTTTTTGTCTCGCAAGCAGTCATGAAGGGGTATTTTCCAGTCATTACGCTGTTTGAGACGCTCTTTTTTTATTCATGGGTGCTGGTAGGCTTGTCGCTTGCCATTCACTATTTTTTTCGGATTGATTTGCTGGTTTTTTTTACTAATATTATCGGGTTTGTCGTGCTAGTCATGTCAATGTTTTTACCGGAAACGCCGATTGAGGCTGTATCGAGCATTTTGACCTCTGAACTATTGCTGACGCATGTGACACTGGCCATGTTCAGCTACGGGGCGTTCTCGCTCTCGATGATTTTCTCGGCCATGTACTTGCTCCAGCACAAAATGCTCAAGGGAAGACGGTGGTCACCGTTGCTCAGGCGTTTGCCTAGCCTCGATCAATTGGAAGGCTACGCGTACCGAATGAACATGCTGGGTGTACCGATGCTCTTGCTCTCGATTGTATTAGGGATTATTTGGGGTAAAATGGTTTTGCCGGAGAAATTTCTGCTAGATTCAAAAGTAGTGCTCTCCGTGCTCGTTGTTGCGATCTATTCGCTGTGGCTGTATCAGCGCTATCGGGATACGATGCAGATGCGCAGACTCGCGCAGTGGAACGTCGTGGCGTTTTTGTTACTGCTTATCAATTTTTTAGGCTTCACTACTTCTACATTTCACGACTGGTGGTAGGAGCTGTTCATCAAGGAGGCTGTCATGGGAAAATGGAAAGTGGGAACGCGTCGCAGCAAATTGGCGCTCACTCAAACGAATTGGGTCGTTGATAAACTGAAGGGGTTCGCACCTGAGGCTGATTTTGAATTGCATGAAATCGTGACGAAAGGCGATCGAATCCTCGATGTGACCTTGTCCAAAGTTGGCGGAAAAGGATTGTTTGTCAAAGAAATCGAGCAATCCTTGTTCGATAAGGAAACCGATTTTGCGGTACACAGCTTGAAGGATATGCCTGCTGAATTGCCAGAGGGCTTGGTAATCGGCGCGATTCCGAAGCGTGTTGATCCTCGAGATGTCCTGCTTTCCAAGGACGGCAAGACGTTGGATGAATTACCACAAGGCGCTTTGGTAGGGACCAGTAGCTTGCGCCGTTCTTCACAGATTCTCGCATATCGCCCTGATATTCAAATCGAATCTTTGCGTGGAAATATTGATACCCGCATGCGTAAGCTTGCGGAAGGAAATTTTGATGCGATCATCCTTGCTGCGGCTGGACTTGAGCGCGTGAATTTTGAAGGGGAAATCTCGCAGTTCCTGCCTGTTGAAATCAGCTTGCCAGCAGTCGGTCAAGGTGCGCTTGCCATCGAATGCCGAGCTGACGATGAGGAGACACTCGCTCTCTTGAAGCAGTTTGATGACGCACCGACGCGTTTGGCGGTAACGGCAGAGCGGAGCTTCCTGCACAAGCTCCAAGGGGGCTGTCAGGTGCCGATTGGCGCATATGCGACAGTTGGAGAGAACAATGAAATTACGTTGACCGGAATGGTTGGCTCCCCAGATGGGAAGCAAATGTTCAAAAACACGGCGACTGGCCAGGATCCGTTAGCGCTGGGTATTCAAGTAGCAGAAGCACTTCTGGCGCAAGGAGCGGGAGACGTACTTGCGGAAGTATTGCGGGAGAATGAGCAATGATTGTCCACGGATCGCACAAGCCGCTGACTGGCAAGTGCATCATGGTCACCCGGGCAAGAAGTCAAGTTCGCGAGCTCGTTGAACAGATCGAGCGGTTGGGTGGAGAAGCATACGCATTTCCCCTGCTAAAAATGATGCCGCCGACGGACACTGCCAAGCTCGACGAAGCCATCACCCAGTTGCCAACATACGACTGGGTGGTCTTCACGAGTGTGAATGGCGTGCGCTTCTTCTTGGAGCGCATGCGCGAGGTCGGGGTTGGCCTTGAAGGTTTCACTGGCAAAATTGCTGCGGTCGGTCCGAAAACGGCCAAGGCGCTTGAGCATCACGGGCTCGAAGTAGCTGTCATCCCGTCTGATTACGTCGCGGAGGGCTTGCTGTCGAGTTTGTATGATCAATTGCTCCCTGATCAGCGCGTTCTGCTGCCTCGTGCAGATATTGCGCGCAAGGCATTGCCAAAGGAGTTGGCTCGCTTGGGGCTTGCTGTGACAGAGGTAGACGTGTATCACACTGTCATTGATGCAGAGCACGCTCCAGAAGCAGCGGAAAAACTACAGCAAGGTCTCATTGATATCATCTTGTTTACCAGCTCTTCAACGGTGACGCATTTCATGGCAGCGATGGAGCCCTATGCATCGTTAGACTGGCTCAAGCACGTTCAGATAGCCTGTATCGGACCGATAACGGCAGATACAGCAAAGCAAAACGGACTTTCTGTTCATGCAGTAGCAAGTGAGTACACCGTGGAAGGATTACTAGCAGCTATCATAGAGAATCTGGGAGGGAATCGACATGGCACAAACATTTGACCGTCATCGCCGCCTTCGCAAAAGCGCGGCTATGCGCAATCTGGTGCGGGAGAACCACGTACGGGTGGAAGACTTGATTTATCCGTTGTTCGTAGTGGAAGGAACCGGTATTAAGAACGAGATTCCGTCCATGCCAGGCGTGTATCAGCTTTCCTTGGACACGCTGGCCGAAGAGATGAAGGAAATCGTAGCTCTGGGAATTCAAGCTGTCCTGATGTTTGGGGTACCAACACATAAAGACGCATGCGGAACAGAGGCGTACAATGATGATGCGATTACCCAGCAGGCGATGCGTCTGATCAAGGAAGCCCATCCGGAAATGATCGTGATTGCAGATACATGCCTGTGTGAATACACCGATCATGGTCACTGTGGTGTCATTCACGAAGGTGAAGTTGTGAATGATGAAACCTTGAAGCTTTTGGGTCAGACTGCCGTTTCCCAAGCAAAAGCTGGAGCAGATATTATTGCACCTTCCAATATGATGGACGGTTTCGTGATTGCAATCCGTGAAGCTTTGGACGAGGCTGGTTTTGAGCACATTCCGATCATGTCCTATGCGGTGAAATACGCTTCTGCCTTCTACGGGCCGTTCCGCGATGCGGCAGGCTCCACTCCACAATTCGGCGATCGAAAAAGCTACCAAATGGACGCGGCCAATGCACGTGAAGGTCTGCGCGAGGCAGCTTCCGATGTAAAAGAAGGCGCGGACTTCTTGATCGTCAAGCCAGGTCTTGCCTTCATGGACATGGTTCTTCGTCTGCGTGAGAACTTCAACCTGCCGATCGTGGCTTACAATGTGAGTGCCGAGTATTCCATGGTAAAAGCGGCAGCTTTAAATGGCTGGATCGATGAAGAGCGTATCGTTATGGAAACATTGGTTGGCTTCAAGCGCGCAGGTGCAGATATGATCATTACGTACCACGCAAAAGATGTTGCAAAATGGCTGGCGAGGTGAGCACGAGATGAATAGAGAAAAATCTACTCAGTTATTTGCAGAAGCACAACATTACATACCAGGCGGAGTAAACAGTCCGGTTCGTGCCTTTAAAAGCGTGGGAGGCAATCCTGTTTACATCGAAAAAGGAGAAGGCTCCCGCATTTTTGATGTAGATGGAAACAGCTACATTGACTACATCGGCTCGTGGGGTCCGTTGATCTTGGGTCATGCGCACCCGCGTGTCCTTGCAGCGATTACGGAAGTAGCTGCGCTTGGAACCAGCTTTGGTGCACCGACTGAGCGGGAAACAGAAATGGCAAAGCTCGTTTGTGAGATCGTGCCATCTGTCGAAGTCGTGCGCATGGTGAACTCCGGTACAGAGGCGACGATGAGCGCTCTGCGCCTCGCGCGTGGCTATACCCGACGCAACAAAATCATGAAGTTCGAAGGCTGCTACCACGGTCATGCCGATAGCCTGTTGATTAAAGCTGGTTCCGGTGTGGCTACATTAGGACTTCCAGACAGCCCAGGCGTACCAGAAGGAACAGCACACAACACGATTACGGTTCCTTACAATGATCTGGAAAGCGTCAAACTGGCATTTGAAGCGTTTGGCGATGATCTGGCAGCAGTTATTGTAGAGCCAATCGGCGGCAACATGGGGGTTGTTCCTCCACAGCCAGGCTTCCTCGAAGGGCTGCGTGAAATTACGGAGAAACATGGGACACTGCTCATTTTTGATGAGGTCATGACTGGCTTCCGTGTAGCATTGGGCGGTGCACAAGAGCTGTACGGCATTACTCCTGATTTGACAACGATGGGAAAAGTCATCGGCGGTGGCTTGCCAGTAGGTGCATACGGCGGCAAACGGGAGATCATGCAGCAAGTGGCTCCAGCAGGGCCAATCTATCAGGCAGGGACGCTGTCAGGAAATCCTTTGGCGATGGCTGCTGGTTTGACTACCTTGCAAGAGCTCAGCAAACCAGGTGCTTACGAGCGCTTGGAGAAGATGTCCGCCCGTTTGGCTGAAGGCTTGGCTGACAATGCTAAGAAATTAGGTATTCCGCACACGCTCAATCGCGTAGGCTCCATGGTTTGCCTGTTCTTCACAGAGACGCCGGTGATCAACTATGAAACAGCGAAAACATCCGATCTGGAGCGTTTCTCAGCATACTTTAGCTATCTGCTGGAGGAAGGCGTCATGATCCCGCCGTCCCAGTTTGAGGGTATGTTCGTTTCTTTGGCTCATACGGATGAAGATATCGAACGGACGATTGAAGCAAGCTACCAAGCGATGAAAAAAGCGTTTGAATAAAGAATGAAAAGAAGAAAGCACTTCCTTGCTGATGCGGGAGGTGCTTTTTTTGACTTTTAGCAGGATTTTCCTATCTCCTGTCAAAATACGAAGGAAAATGCCGATGAATGAGGTGGAGAGATGGAAGGGACGATTGTTCACGTACCACAAAAACATCTGATTGGGCTTAGCTTCTCCGGTTCTTTTCCGATGCTTGTCGAATACATGCCCAAACTATGGGAGACTTTTTTGAAGCGTCAGGCTGAGATTCCTCTCGCGATTTCACCAGATGTACGTTACGACATCAGCGACGAGAATCGGACGTACCAAATGTATACCGAGTACATTGTGGTGGAGGTAGAGCGTTTTGAGCATATCCCTGAGGGCATGATGGGGTTCACCATCCCAGCGAAGACATACGCTCGTTTTACTCACACAGGACCGATGGAACAGGTCCAAAACACATACCACAGTCTGTTTGGCTGGCTCAACGAGAATGGCCATCAAGTGGACGAGCAAGCTCTTCGCATGGAGCGCTACGACCAGCGGTACGTTCCCTCTGTGCATGAGTCTGCTCGCGCCGGCAATGCGTATGAAATTTTTATCCCGCTTCGGTAAAAAACAAGAAAACAACACCTACTTTGTACGAGCAAGAGGTGTTGTTTTTAATGTCAATCCATTTGCTTGTCCAAGAAGCTTGCCAGTTCACCCATGACAGACTGAAGCACTTGAAGGGAATCATCGACGCAGAGATCAACATCGAGGGAGTGCTTGGCGTTTTGCGGGAGATGGAGCTGGATGTTCGGTTTGGATGTGGCAAGCTGATCAACCACACCCTGGTTGTAGTAATGATCGGCAGTACCTGAGACGAGGAATACTTGTTGGGTAAGATTCAGCAATTCCGTATGGAACACATCCTCAGTCAGCAATGGAGTCAACAGGATAGCCGATGAACGGGCAAAACGAGATTCCTTGAGCAATCCGCATGTTATCGGCACCGTACCGAGTGACTTCCCGAGGAAGAAAACTCGTTCATACTCGTGAACATCCAGCACACGTGAAACAACGGTTTGCATCTCCTCGCTGATCCAAGCACTTCGTTCACCGAATGAGCGATTCCACAAATCCGTATTTTCTAGTCCGTAATTTGCATGTACATGGACCAGATCGATCTGTTTGTTCAAAAAAAGCATGGTAGAATAATACAGATAAGGCCTGTCGAACGAATAGCTGGCTCCGGGAAAGAAAAAACAGACGGAGCGAGATGGCGTCTGATTTGCCTGAATGTGCGTGTACGTCAGTTCTCTGCCGTCCCTGGCGATCACGGAACCTGTTTTTGGGTATACCATCTACTAGCTGCACCTCTTTCATGTTCTTTGGAACAAGGGTTATTTTCCAATCCTAAGGGTCAGTAGCACTTCTTGACAAGAAGTAAACAAACAATAAAGGAGAATGACCGATGAAAAAGGAAGTCCAACTAAGTAACGGCATCAAAATAGCCTATGTAGAAGAAGGAACGGGGGATTCGCTTGTTTTGATCCACGGTTTTTGCGGGAGCTCAGCTTACTGGCATAAGCTAGTGCCGCTCTTGTCTAAAACGCATCGTGTTATTGCAATCGATTTGCGTGGTCATGGAGACAGCTCGGCGCCTGATGAACCGTATTCGATCGAGCGCTTTGCAGACGATCTGGCTTTGCTTGTAGAGGAGCTTGGTTTAGCGAAGATTCATCTGTTTGGACATTCACTCGGTGGCTATGTGACCTTGGCATTTGCCAATCAATACGCGGACAAGCTGGCGAGCTTTGGTTTGGTCCATTCGACGCCTTATCCGGATGACGACGCTGCCAAAGCCAATCGGGATAAAGGCGCAGACAACATCCGCCAAAATGGAATGGAGCCGTTTATCAAAGCCCTCGTACCGAAGCTGTTCGCACCTTCCCATATCGACACGATGAGAGAAGAAGTCCAGCTGGCAAAAGAAATTGGCTTTGCAACGAGCCCGGTTGGAGCCGTCCAAACATTAATCGCTATGCGTGATCGAGCGGATCGCAATCATGTGCTGCAAGAAACGACATTACCTGTGCTATTAGTCGCAGGAACAGAGGACCAAATCATTCCTACTGAAAAAACTTTTACAGTAGATAAAAATAACGTCGAACAAGTGCTGTTGCCTGATGCTGGGCATATGGGCATGGTTGAATCACCAGAGAAAATGGCTGAAGCCTTCAAGAGCTTTCTAAACAGAAACTAAACAAATATCACACCATAGTCCTAGCAGATTTTGCTATAATGAAAACGTTATCCTATTTATTTATACATAGACGAGAGGGGAAATTATCATGAAAAAGGCACGTCGGATTACGATGACGGCGTTTGCATCTATCGTATTTGCATCGCTGATGTCTTCCTCAGCATTTGCAGCACCCTTGCATCCCGTACAGCACGTTGACTGGATGGTGAAAAAGGCAATTGTATCAGCGGGTCAAAATGGCGATCTTGCTTTAGATCGTGCTGTGACTCTCGCAGAAGCTACGGTTGTTTTCTCCAAATTGAAAGAGGCAAAAATGGGAGCTGCCGCTAAAGGTGCTCACTGGTCTACCCCTTACTTCGACTGGGCAAAGAGCAAAGGTGCTCTCTCACAAGACGACTATAAAAACCATGCGCAAGCGGTAACATCTGCGAAGCTAACACAAATGGCTGACAAACTGGGCTACAAAGTGAAGCTCGACAACAAGGCGACTGTCACGCGCGGTGAATTTTTCCAAGCATTGGGTGATGCGGCTACCACACACGTAACGATTGCCCATACCAACGATACACACGGCCATATTCAAGAAGACAAGAACCAAAAAGAATTCGGCTTTGCTAAAATCGCAACCTTGCTCAAGGAATGGCGTGCAGAGAACGAAAACTTCTTGCTCTTGGACGCTGGTGATACCTTCCAAGGTACCGTTTTCGTGAACCAATTCAAAGGCGAATCTGTTGTTCCGATCCTCAACAGCCTTGACTACAACGTAATGGCTGCAGGTAACCACGAGTTTGACTTCGGTTATGAGCAATTGCTCAAGCTGCGTGACATGCTCGAGCATCCAGTTATCTCTGCTAACGTATTCAAGTCAGATGGAAAAGAATTGCTGCCACCTGTTTTCAAAGCAGAGATTGGCGGGAAGAAATTCGCCTTTGTTGGTTTCGTAGCGGAAGACACACCTGTATTGACTCACCCTGACAACGTAAAAGGGCTGACATTCAAAAACCCGGTAGAAGTGGCAAAAGCACTTGTACCTGAGCTGAAAAAAGAAGCAGATCACGTGATTGTTGTTTCCCATATCGGCGTGAACGTAGACCGTGAAATCGCGAAAAACGTTCCTGGCATTGACCTGATCGTTGGTGGTCACTCCCATACTCCGCTGAAAGAACCTGAACTCGTAAACGGCACATACATCGTACAAGACTGGGAGTACGGCAAGTCTCTCGGACGCGCTGACCTCTACTACCTCGGAAAAGAACTGGTAGCATTCAGCGGCGGTTTGAAAGAGTACGATGAAGCAGTTGTGGCTGATCCAGATGTAGATAAGATGGTTAAAGAGATCGTGAGCAAGATCGATACGGTTATGAATGTTGTCATTGCGAAATCCGAAGTGCCACTCGATGGTGACCGTGCACTGGTACGTACGAAAGAAACAAACGTTGGTAACCTGATCACAGATATCATGCTGGAGCGCACGAAGTCCATCAAAGGCTATGAGGCAGATGTAGCACTGGCGAACGGCGGTGGAATTCGTACACAGCTGCCAGCCGGCGATATCACGAAAAAAGGTCTGTACACGCTGCTGCCATTCGAGAACAATACACTGGCAGTCGTAGAAGTAACAGGCGAAGAGCTGAAGCAAGCCCTCGAAAACGGCGTGAGCAAGGTAGAAGAGGGAGCGGGACGCTTCCCGCAAGTGAGCGGCATGAGCTTCACGTACAACCCGTCCAAGCCAGCTGGTGAGCGCGTAGTAGAAGTAAAAGTTGGCGACAAGCCGCTTGACCTGACGAAAACGTATAAATTGGCAACGATCGACTTCCTGGCAGCAGGTGGAGATGGTTACGAATCGTTGAAAAAGCCATTCTTCAACACAGGCCTGTCCATGTACAGCATTGTGGAGGAAGGTCTGGTCAAGCGTAAAACTGTCAATCCAAAAGTAGAAGACCGCATTGTTGAAGTGAAAAAATAAGGTTTGACCGGACAGGGGTGGAGAAAAACCTCCCTGTCCGTCTTTTATTATGAAGTACCTTGCAATATAGAGTAGCTATTTGGTAAGCTTTTACATGGGTGATGTTGATGAACGTACAGTTTAAAAAAGGGGTTCTGGAGCTGTGTGTTCTCGTCTTGACAGCTAAGCAGGACAGATACGGATACGAACTAGTTGCGAGCATCTCTGAAAAATTCCATATCTCTGAAGGAACGGTGTATCCCTTGCTTCGCCGATTGACCCAGGAAGGATTTTTTACGACCTATTTGGCGGAATCACAAGAGGGACCCCCACGGAAATATTACCAGCTGACAAATCGCGGACGTCAATACATGAATGACCTTATCTTGGAGTGGCGAATATTTAACCGCGGGGTAAATGAGATCATAGAGGAGGGACTCGGATATGACAAGGCGTGAGTTTATGGATGAGTTAAATGCATTACTTAGCGCTTTGCCCGATAAAGAACGCTTAGACATCCTTGCCGATTATACAGAGCATTTTCTCTCGGGTATGAATCAAGGGAAGACGGAGCACGAAATAGCGGAAGGATTGGGAAGTCCGAAGCTAGTGGCACGCGAGCTTTTGGCTGGCTACCGAATTGATCAAGCTCAGTCCACCGCATCGGTAGGGAATATGACGAGAGCGATTGTCGCGACGATCAGCTTGGGTTTTTTCAATCTCGTCTTTGTTTTGGGGCCATTTCTAGGTCTGATCGGTATACTGATGGGGTTGTATGCGATGACTGCGGCATTATTGGTCGCGCCAGTCGGAATATTCCTGGATTACGGGATTCCTGCTCCCTCTCAAGAGCGCCTTTTCTTGTTGTTCTCCAGCATGGTTTCCGTAGGCTTGGGCGGTATGCTTGCCATCGGCTTGCTGCGATTGACAAAATGGCTGTATCGCCAGTTTTTGCGTTATCTCCAGTTCAACGTGAAGATGATCAGGGGGAAATAAGATGCGAAATTTAGGGAAAAGACTCTTTGGCATAAGTCTTCTTTTATTCATCATCGGTGTATGTGGAATCATCTGGCTCTTTACGAAGCAAGAAAATTTCTCCTTTTCGTTAAAACAAGTGAATGAAGAGCGCGTGATCGAACAAGAGGTTAAAGCGATTGAGGTGCGGACGGAAGCGTCTGATGTGGAAATCTTGGCAAGCAAGCAACCAAAAGCGAGCGTACGGATGGTCGGGGAAGTATCCGAACAACAACAGGAGCGACTGGAGTTTCGGAGTGTAATCTCACCAGATGGTACGCTGCTCGTAGAACTGCGTGAACGCCCTCACGTCAATATGTTTTATCCTCGCAATGGGAAGGTAAAGCTGGAGCTCTTCCTGCCGGAAAAGGTGTATGAAAACGTCCAGCTTGAAACGATGACAGGGGATATCAAGAGTGGAATGCTGCATGCAAAGAACACGAAAATATCCACCGGCAATGGAGATGTGAACGTGTCGGGTTATGAAGGAGAAGCGCTTGATGTCCAGACAGCTACAGGAGATATCAATTTGGCGAATGTTCGCTCGGCCGTTGCCATTGTAAGCTCTACTGGCGAGATTGATAAACTGACAATGCCAGAGCTGACCCATGACGTTTCCATCCGAACGGATACGGGGGATATTCGAGTGACGGTAGCCAAGGAGCCTACTGCAGCACAGCTGGATGTGACGACAGATACAGGTTCCATCGAAACCACCTGGTCGAACCTTACCTATGAAAAAGACGAGGAATACAGAGTGAAGGCATCGATTGGAGCAGGTGGACCCAAAATGACTGTACGAAGTTCTACTGGGGATGTTCGCATTCAATAGGAGAAGTTTGGAAACACTGATGGATAGGATTGGAAACGGAAGAAACGAAAAGATTTTGACACAAAAGAGACATTCCTTGTCGAATGACGAATGGTATCATATTGAAGGAAACATAATTGTGCAAAGCGAGGTTTATTCATGACCGCAAAAACTTTTAACGATACGTTTTTGAAAGCATGTCGCGGTGAAGCGACAGAGCATGTTCCGGTTTGGTACATGCGTCAGGCGGGGCGTTATCAGCCAGAATACCGCGCCATCCGCGCGAAGCATAGCTTTTTTGAAATGAATTACATACCGGAAGTTTGTGCGGAAGTGACACGTCTGCCCGTTGAGCAACTGGGTGTTGACGCTGCAATCTTGTTTGCAGACATCATGACGCCACTAAAACCGATTGGCGTAGATGTGAATATCGAATCGGGGATTGGTCCTGTAATCGCAAACCCAATCGAATCCTTGAAGGATGTTGAGCGTCTGCTTGAGCTCGATCCGGAAACACATGTGCCGTACATACTTGAATCCATTAAGATCTTGCGTCAGCAATTATCTGTTCCATTAATCGGTTTCGCAGGAGCACCATTTACACTGGCTAGCTATTTGATCGAAGGCGGCCCTTCCAAGCACTATCATAAGACAAAAGCATTCATGTATACCGAGCCAGTTGCTTGGCAGGCGCTGATGGAAAAATTGGGCGATATGACGATTACCTACCTCAAAGCGCAAATTAAAGCAGGTGCGCAAGCTGTTCAAGTATTTGATTCGTGGGTCGGTGCATTGAATGACGAAGATTACCGCGAGTACATTACACCAGTTATGACCCGTATCTTCAACGCACTAAAAGATACTGGTGTGCCAACGATCTATTTTGGTATCGGCGCTGGTCATCTTTTGATGGATTGGAACCGCTTGCCTGTTGATGTGGTTGGTCTGGACTGGCGTACTTCGATTACAACTGCTCGTGAAATGGGTGTGACGAAGACGCTGCAAGGCAATTTGGACCCAACGCTGCTACTGGCCCCGTGGGAGAAGCTCGAAGCAAAGGCGAAGGAAATTTTGGATGAGGGCACAAAACAGCCAGGCTTCATTTTCAATCTGGGACACGGTGTATTCCCAGACGCTAAAGTAGAAACGCTGCAACAACTCACGAAGTTCATCCATCGTTACAAAAGGGACATCTAATCAGGAGGGGCGCTTACATGTCAAAGCAGAAGATCGGACTCTTGTTAATGGCGTATGGAACGCCACGCAGTCCTGAACAGATTGAACCATACTATACGCACATTCGCCGTGGTCGTAAGCCACCACAAGAACTGCTCGATGATTTGATGGCGCGTTACGAGGCTGTAGATGGATTGAATCGATTTGCAGACATTACGGATGAGCAGGTGCGCGCGCTCGAGCAGGAAATGAACAAACGCTACCCAGACCGTGAATTTGTAGGGTACCTTGGCTTGAAGCATATCGCTCCGTTTGTCGAAGACGCAGTAGAGCAAATGAAACGCGATGGAATTACGGAAGCGATCAGTCTTGTTCTGGCGCCTCATTATTCCAGCTACAGCGTCAAAGAATACAATGGACGAGCACAAGAGCATTCCGCTGCGATTGGCGGACCTGTCATCCACAGCATTGAGAGCTGGTATCTGGAACCAGGATTCATCGGATATTGGGCAGACGCTATTCAAGCGACGTTTGCCGCGATGACGGATGAAGAGCGTGGACAAGCAGTCGTAATCTTCTCCGCTCACAGCCTGCCAGAAAAAATCTTGAAGTCAGGTGATCCGTACCCAATGCAACTGGAAGAGACAGCAAAGCTCATTGCCGAGCAAGCAGGGGTCACTTCCTATGCAATCGGATGGCAAAGCGCAGGAAATACACCTGATCCGTGGTTGGGACCAGATGTACAGGATTTGACCAGAGAGCTGTACGAAGCAAAGGGCTACCAAGTATTTGTTTACTGTCCGGTCGGATTTGTTGCGGAGCATTTAGAAGTTCTGTTTGATAATGATGTGGAATGCAAAGCGGTTACAGATGAGCTAGGGGTACATTACTATCGTCCAGCGATGCCTAACGCCAGACCTGCGTTCATTTCCTGTCTGGCTGATGCAGTCGGAAAGAAGCTGGCGAATTAGGGGATCGATCATATGAGCGATAATACCTATCATATTACAATTATAGGCGGCGGCATAACAGGGTTGGCCGCTGCTTTTTACTTACAAAAGGAAATCGAAGCAAAAGGCTTGCCCATCCGTTTTCGACTGCTTGAAGAGCAGGGACGACTTGGTGGGAAAATCAAGACATGGCGTCACGAAGGATTTGTCATTGAGCAAGGTCCCGATTCGTTTCTCGAGCGGAAAACAAGCGCAGCTGAGCTGGCAGTGGACTTGGGGCTTGGGGATGATCTCGTTCGCAACAGTACAGGCCAAGCTTATATTTGGCATCAGGATCGCCTAAAGGCTATACCAGAAGGAGCGGTCATGGGTGTACCGACAAAGGTCATGCCTTTTGTCACGACCGATCTCATTTCTTGGCCGGGCAAGCTTCGTGCTGCTTTGGATCTCGTTCTTCCTGCCTCAAAAGGAGACGGCGATATCTCTGTGGGTGACTTTTTTCGGCGTAGGCTAGGTAATGAAGTTATTGATAATCTTATAGCGCCCTTATTGTCCGGTGTCTACTCCGGGGATCTCGACAATCTTAGCTTGCTTGCGAGTTTTCCTCAATTCGCTAAAATGGAAGAGCAGCATCGCAGCTTGATCGTGGCGATGAAGCATTCTCGCCCACAAGCAAAAACGCAGGGAAAGCCAAAAGGCATCTTCCTGACGTTGAAAAACGGCTTGCAGTCTTTTGTTGAGGCAATCGAGAAGAGCTTGCCTGAAGAAGTCATCTCGAAGAATACTGGTGTCAAAGAACTGGTGAAACGGCCAGATGGGAAGTACACCTTGGTATTGAAGAATGGAGAAACGGTTGAGACGGATACGGTGCTGTTTACCGTACCACATGCTGTGGCAGAGCCATTGTTCCGTCCGTATGTACAAGTTCCTACCTTGCCACAAGCGAAGCCGCATATGGTGGCAACCATCGCGATGGCTTTTCCAGAGTCAGCCATTGATTTAGGGATGGAAGGGACAGGATTTATTGTACCGCGGAATTCTGGCGCAAAAATTACGGCATGTACGTGGGCGCATCGCAAATGGCCGCATACGACGCCGAAAAACAAAGCCTTGCTGCGTAGCTTTGTAGGGAGAGCAGAAGAGCAATCCTTCATGGAGCAGACGGACGAGGAAATTCTGGAGGTTGTCCTCCGCGATCTGCGCAAGATCATGACGATTCGAGCAGAGCCGGATTTTTATAACGTATCACGCTTGCAAAATGCCATTCCATATGTTGTTGGACATCAGGCTTGGGTGCAGGATGTGAACAATCAATTAAAAGAAAAACTCCCTGGTGTTATCGTGGCAGGTGCGTCGTACAGTGGCGTAGGTGTACCAGATTGTATTGATCAGGGGAAAAAAGCAATAGCAGAATGGATAGCGTCAGTAAAACCGGGGAGATAGATAACCCCGGTTTTTCCTTTTTTTTTCGGTGCTAAACGGCTCGTCCTGTCCATATAGTATAGGGAAATGTCCTGCACTTGAAAGGAGGAGCACGAATGGCATTACAGGATGGGCAACTCTCTTTTGCCATCAAGGAGACCATTTTCCTCTCATCCGATAGAGCTGGAATAGGTGAATTGCAAGAGCTGGAATTGGTTCCAGATGTGGAGGTGCTGGAAAACGACTCCTACATCTCGATCACGGGTTGCTTGCAATTAGTAGGGAAGTACGAGCCAATCAGGGAAGCCGCAGAAGCGACAGGCGGCGAAGGAGAATCGCTGGTTGAAGCCATGACTTTTACTCCCTTTCGCCAGGAAGCATCGGATCAAGCCTTTTATGGCTGGGAGGAACAGATCGGTCATCGCATTCCGTTGAATATCACCATTCCATTGGATCGGATTACGGAGATCGGCGACATCTACGCGATTGTGGACAGCTTTGACTACAAACTGGAATCACCACATCAAATGCTAATCGATGCCGATCTGAAGATTTTAGGGATAGTCCTTGGAAATCGAAATGAACAAGCAGAGCAGATCGAAACGCAGGCTGCCGGTCCAGACCAAGAAGCATGGGAATACACCTTTGCTGCTGGGGAAGATGGGCAAGAATATACGGAGCAGACGTCCCTCGATGACATTGATCAAAAGCTGAGTGCGCTGGAGGAGGAATTGGAGCGGCAGGCATTGCCAGCATCCTATGAATCAACCGAATCTCCTTCCATGTTCGATACCCCGGCTATTGCTCAATCCAATGAAGATGAATACTACGAGCAATATGGGGATGTATTGGAAGTGGCTCAGCCCGATCCACCAGAATCTTGGGAGACTGCTCCGATTTCGTATGACTTCGATTCCCAACAAACTGCTTCGTACGATTCTTCTGACTCCTATTCTGAGCTGCCGGTATTGGCAGATGAGCAAGAACAAATGAGAGAAATAGCCGAAAAAGATCAAGGACATGAGGAGCCAATACTGGCTCTACACGATCAACAGGTAATCGGATACCAACCAGTTTCTAATGAACCTACTGGCTCATCAGTAGAAGCAGAGTCACAGGAAGCTGTGCAAGAAGCGGTGGAGGCTAGTATAGTATCTGAGCCAGAACCTGAGCAAGAAGCAGAAGCAGTAGTTGCAGAAGCAGTAGTTGCAGAAGCAGTCGTTGCAGAACCAGAGGCTGCCGCGGAAGATGTAGAAGTACGAGTGGCGATTTCAGGGAAACCCTCCAAGGAAGAAAAAAGTAGCGTGAACATTACTTCCATCTTCTCTCAAGCGAGTCGTGCCAAGCAGGAAGCGATGGCGCAGGAGGCGGAATCTTCATCTAGCTCTTCACGATATGGGTCTGCGGCGAATGCCAGCCCTTCTACGGTGGAGGCCATGCAAAATCTCACATCGTTTGTCCGGAAAAAAGAAGAGCGCTCCAGTCAGCTGAAAATGTGCATTATTCAGCGCGATGAGACGTTAGAGCATATTTCACAGCGATACTCCTTGCCAGTTTCCAAAATCGTGGAAGTAAACCGATTAACTTCTGAGCAGCTCGTAGCAGGGCAGATTCTGTACATCCCACAATAGAGGAGTGGGGGACCGTGGATAAAATTGATCTCTCCGAGGTTTGCCAGCAATATCGAGCCCGCGTAATCCGAATTACGCCCCTTGATGATTGCTATTTATTGGAGACAAACCGGGGCCCCAAAGAACTCCACGTTTGGCCGCGTGTAGATGTGATGCGCTGGTCGTTTGCCTGGCGCGAACGACTGGCTCGTCAGGGGTTTCGAGAAGTGGAGCGGTTTATTCGGACGAGAGACACCAAGCCATTTTTGATTTTGGGCAAACGCGGTGTTACCATGACGGACCACCACAGACAAATCGAAGACTATCAGCCTGGCCAGGACACTGCGAGGCAATGCGGACGGGTGATCGCGATGATGCATCAGTCTCAGCAGGAGAGTCCTTTACTGTCCGGAAGTGATTTGCTCAAGCAGGAAAAGCAGCAAGTAGAAGAAAAAGGAAGACGTGCCAAAGAGCTGGTCGAATCATTTCGAGCCAAATATGAGAGGAATTCTAAGGAAAATCGTTGGGTTTCGGAACTCATGACCCCTATGCTGCAAAGAATGGACCGTTCCGCTACGATGTTGGCCCATGAGCGAATTACCACGGAGGCAGTCGCTGTATCCCATCGGGACCTTTTGCGTAATAACTGGGGATTGATAAACGGGAAGCTGTACTTGAGAGGCTTCTTCAGACCGGTCATATCAGTCCAGCAACGCGACGTTGCCACCTTTTTGCGCGATCATTTTTTAACCCATAAGGATTTGAAGCAGATAGACGCTTTTTTTGACGGCTATGAAGAAATCAAGCCCCTTACCTATGGAAATTATTCGTTGATACTAGCCTTTATGGCTCGTCCCCGTGAACTGTACAGGGGTATCGAATCCTACGTGAAACGTGTATCACTGAATCAAGAAGCGTCGATCGCTGGTATTGAGCACGCCTTGCAGAGCCAACAATCTGTTGACTTGCTACTTCGACATATTGCAGAGCGGGCCGAGCGTTCGAGGAGGGAGGGAGTCTATGAGTCGGTATGATGACATTGCTCCTTTGTTCAAAGAGTATGACATGTATGCCCAGAGCATTGACGTTTTAAAGGAGCCAAATGTATTTAAGGCGACGACTCCCTACGGCTCCTTCGTATGCAAACGAGCGCAAGTACCCGCGCAACGTCTTGTTTTCGTCAGCGATATGCTGCGCCAATTGCAGCACCGCGGATGGGATGGGGCTGTTCCTTTTACGTATACGAAATACGATGATCCTTTTGTTCAACAGGGTAGCACTGCCTATTATGTAACCCCCTGGCAGCCAGGGAGTGAGGAATGGGCCGAGCAACCCTTGTCTTGGGCGCCCCCCGCCTTGGAACGTTTGGCGGAGCTTCATCATTTGACACAAAACTATCGCTACGATGACCCTAGACAGGTAGAGCCGCTTGTCGACTCCTTGCTGAACCGCTGGCAATATTGGCAAGAACAAATGAATAAGGCGGCAACTCTTGCGCAGGAGCGCAAATACCCTTCCCCTTTTGATCTGGTGTTTTTGGCAAATAAGGAGTTTATTGAGGAAATGGCCCAAACAGCGACAGACTTATTGACCGATTGGCGAGAACGTCATGAGACACATGCTCATTTTCGCTTATCGCTGATCCATGGTAACCCGAATCCAGAGCATGTTGTACCAGATCGATCGGGAAAAGGACGGCTGCTTAATTTTGATCGTGCCAGTTTTGATACACCAGTACGCGATTTGACGCTATTTTATCGTACTTATTTTCAAATGGCGGGGGATGAGGTTGGGGCTTCTCAACTATTCCATCGCTACGCCGAGATATTTCCGCTGCAACCGGAAGAAATTGAACTGATGGCTTCGTTTCTGTCCTATCCGGAGAGGATCATGAGAGACCTGGATATTTACTATCATCATCCCCGCGAGTGGAGCGAGCTTTACGCTGTCCAACGTTTTGAAAAAGATATGGACCGCCTGATGCGCCTGCATCGTTGGGTCCAGCAAGCCTTTTAATGAGCAACGTCTCACCGCGTGGGGCGTTGTTTTTCTTTTTATAACCATTCAAGAGAGATGGCAACATAGAGCATGGCCAGCAAACCAAGAAGGATGACATCAAAAGAGGTAGGAAACACAACCGTTCGGACAAACTGAAAAACCAACAGCGGAAAGAGCACCTGTTTGCATCCGTATTTGATCCGTAAATACGTGGGGTTATACTTCCAACGAAAATTCATCACAATCACCTCATTCCAGCATATGCGCGTTAACTTTGGACAGTGTCTACAACCTTGAACAAACGCCTAAAACATTTTCGTGGAAAGCAGATAGTGGTTTGAATGGCGCCTGAAAAGGGAAGGTGTAGGGCAGGAAGGCTAGGACGAAACGAATAAAGGTGATCATAATGTTTTTGAAAATTGCCAAAACCCTTTGCGCAATTCCCGAAAGAAAGAATTATGCTAAAGTGTGTATGGGAGTGGCCCAGGGATGAATCATCAATTGGTCAAACTAATGGAATTGAAACAAAATTATGAGTATCTGGTGATGACCAGCAATGAGCAAAGCAAGCGCCAGGTCAATTACGAGAGTCTCATGCCATTTATAGAAGAGTTAGTCGATACGTGGTTCGTGAAAATGGACAAGCCCTGCTTCCTGTCGATCTCGTTTGAATCGGCTTTAGGTGTTGTCTATTTTCGAATCGAGCGTGGGGACAAAGAGAGCGCAAAAGTGCAGCGCGAAGTAGAGGAGCGCATTGTTGTCTCGGAACAGTGTGATACCGCTCAAACACCGCGTTATGTCCGTTTGTTCGCGCAGAGTAATGTCAACGACCGTGAGCTAAAGGAACTGGAGAAATCTTTTTATGGGCTGCTCCTTGTAAACATCCGGGCGTTGATTCTCAGATGTCAACAGGACCAGTCATCAGGACAGCGAGAAATTGAGATGGAGAGGAAGCTGGCTAGACGCATGCAGTCGATGCTCATTCCCACAGAAGAATTACAGTTGACCAGTTTGCGAACAAGAACGGTTTACGTACCAGTCGATTATGTCGGCGGAGATTACATCGATTATCGACAAATTAATGATCGCTACACTTGTTTTATCATTGCGGATGTGTCTGGTCACGGTTTTTTGGCCAGTATTTGGGCAACGGGGATTAGGATTGCTGTGCGGCAGGTGTTGCAGTCTAGCTATTTGCCGGATGAGATTTTGGAAAGACTCAATCAGTTGCTTTATGCAGATTTGGTGAAAACCCGTTCTTACATTACGATGCTGGTTGCTGTCTATGATGAGGTTGAACACAAAATTCGATTTAGCAGGGCAGGACATCCACAGCCTTTTTATTTGTCCAAATCGAATCCAACCGTATTAGCCTGCAGGGGTGGGGTAGGCCTAGGGCTTTCGCCCGATAGCACGTACCAAATGGAGGAGGTACCCTTAGAAGAAGAGGGTATGCTATTACTCTACACAGATGGTTTGATTGATACAGGGAGAAAAGATGTGTTTCGAGGAAGCAGGCATTGTCTAGAAGAACTAACCTCCTTATTACATATGCCTGGTGACAATAAGCAGGAGTCGATGGATCGAGTTGAGTCCTACTTAATGGAGATCACACAGCAGCGACAACAAACGGATGATATTTCTGTGTTGATTCTTCAATTTGAGCCTGAAGAGAGTATAGCCCTCGTGTAGTTGCGTCAGTGAATAGGAGGATGAACTGTGATTTTGTGTGAGCGTTGTCCGGACAATCCCACTTGTGATAATTGCCTTGTCGCGCTACGTTCTGGCGGTGCAGCGAATAAAGTCGTTCCGCCCCGCACTGTTAAGGTGACGAACCTAGCAACGATGGAATCGTACCAGGCGAAGCTGGTAGCAGTGAGTCGGACGACCATTGGGTTAAGCAGTTCTGATCATGATTTGCACGGACGCATAGAAATAGAGCTCGCCTATGATTTCCGAATTATCGGTAGCGGATTGCGTGGTATAGCAGGTGATCCTTACCACATTATCGATATCGAAAAGGTTTTGCGACGGGAAGATGTCCTGGAGCGATTGCTTCTGGAAGAATTTCACACGTGGCACATGAGTGGCGAATTGGACCCTACAGACGTCTTGTTACATTGGAAGGATCGAGACGACGAGCGGGGGCGATTAATCAAACAAGAGATTCAAAAGCTATCGATATTGCGTCAGATCGAGACCATTTTCCTCTATCTTTACGATGAAGGGGAAGTGCGTCCGCTGGGTGACGCTCGTGCAAGTGCGGAAGTAGAGCGAGAAATGCAACGACTGGTCGAAGAGGCGGCTGGAACGGGCGGACCTGTGAGGGAGCAAATTGTCACCTCGGATGGTACAAAGGTGTTTGATTTATACACATCTGTATTGCCAGATCGGACCTGTGGAATCGCCTTGATTGATGTCACCGCCGTCATTGCAGAAGAACGAAAACGCAAAAGACGGGAATGGGAGATCTACAAAGATATTCTGGGTGTGGTCACAGAAGGTAAGCTGTTGTTGCTTAGTGATGAAGAATTATTTTTCTTGCTTCGGGAAGGGCATAAGCTCCTGGCGATCGATATCCGTTTACCGGAGCAGCTTGCAGAACTGCGTAAATTGTTCAAGCAGGCCTTGGAACCACAAGGCATTTCTGATAAACGTTTGCTGCAGTTTCTCGTTGCGGTCAACGAAGCTGCTTCGAATACGTTGAAGCACGGAAATGGCGGTGTGGTCACGTTATACTTGTCGAACGACAGGCAGATGTGCCGGGCTGTGATCCATGATGAAGGCCAAGGAATTTTGCTCGAGGATATTCCGCGTGCTACCTTACAGCAAGGATTTTCTACACGCCACTCGCTAGGGGCCGGATTTCACGTGATCCTGCAATACTGTGATCGTGTATATTTGAGCAGTTCGCTGGCGGGTACAAAGCTTATTTTAGAATGTAACCTTTCGCGTTAAGCAACGATTTCCAAAAAGCCAAATGTTTGCAAGTGAATGAAAATGGGTAATATAGTAAAAGGACGAGCAGATTGGGTGTACCGATACCTATTGAGAGGAGTTTGAGCATGGACTACCGCGCAACAGAGGCGAACGGACAAGCTACATTGTTTTTCGTCGGAGAGTTGGACATGGCTGTAGGAGATCGAGTGGGTGAATTGCTCCAGCAGTATGGAGGGCGAAATCAATCCGTTACTGTCGATTTTCAAGGTGTCTCCTTTGTAGATTCTTCCGGTATTGGAAGCCTGTTTTTTACCACGAAAGAACTGTTGGCCATGGGCAAGCAGGTAGAAATCGTCAATGTCCGAGAAGAAATTCTCGATATTTTGGGCGTTCTCGGTTTTACCGAAGCACTGGGCATTGCAGTTGGAAAAGTGGGCGAAACCCGGGTTTGACGCCAAACAGCGTGATTGTATATAATAGTGAAAGCTAACAATAAGACAACTACATACGATATGAACGATGAGTGGGAAGAGTAAGTCAGGACGCCTTGGCAGAGAGGAGAATCAGTAGCTGCGAGATTCTCTAAGGTCATGAATGGCTGAAGGTCGCCCAGGAGTTTTTTCGGTGAAAGCATGTGCCTAGCCGAGACCGGTTCGCAACCGTTATCTTGTCAGAGTGAACACGCCATAAGCATGACGTTTATCGTGTGTTAACAAAGGTGGTACCGCGAAAATAATCCTTTCGTCCTTTGCGATGAAGGGTTTTTTTATTTTTTGCAAAGCAAGCCATGCTAATAGGAGGAGTCGTACATGTCTACACAGCCAACAACCGACATCGACCAATTGCTGCCGAAAAACTATGATCCAAAAGCAGCAGAGAACAAATGGTATCCGTATTGGATCGAAAAACAATTTTTCAAGGCAGAACGTGACCCGAATAAACGTCCGTTTACGATTGTTATTCCACCGCCGAACGTTACTGGTAAATTGCATTTGGGCCACGCACTGGATACGACTTTGCAAGATATCATTACGCGTACCAAGCGTATGCAAGGCTACAGCGCCTTGTTCTTGCCAGGTATGGACCACGCCGGTATCGCAACACAAGCGCGTGTAGAGGCTACCTTGCGAGAAGAAGGCATCTCTCGTCATGACCTGGGCCGCGAAAAATTCGTGGAAAAGGTATGGGAGTGGAAGCACATTTACGCTTCTCATATTCGTGAACAGTGGGAAAAACTCGGTCTTGCTCTGGATTACTCCCGCGAGCGTTTTACCATGGATGAGGGCTTGTCCCAAGCTGTACGCGAAGTATTTGTTCGCTTGTACGAAAAAGGTTTGATCTATCGCGGCAATCGCATCATTAACTGGGACCCTGCTGCTCGCACGGCTTTGTCCGATATTGAAGTAATCTACAAGGAAGTAAAAGGTGCGCTGCATCACATGCGTTACCCATTGGCGGATGGCACTGGTTATATCGAAGTAGCTACAACCCGTCCTGAAACGATGCTAGGTGATACGGCTGTAGCGGTACATCCGGAAGATGAGCGTTACAAGGACATGATCGGCAAAACCGTGATTTTGCCAATCGTAGGACGCGAAATTCCAATCGTAGCAGATGACTACGTTGATCCTGAGTTTGGGTCTGGCGCTGTAAAAATTACGCCAGCACACGATCCGAATGACTTTGAATTGGGTCTTCGTCATCAGTTGCCACAAATCGTTGTCATGGATGAGACAGGCACGATGAACGAACTGGCCGGTATCTACAAAGGCTTGGATCGCTTTGCATGCCGCAAGCAAATCATCAAAGACTTGACGGAGCAAGGCGTTATGTTCAAGGTTGAGGAGCATATTCATCAGGTTGGACATAGTGAGCGCAGCGATGCAGTCGTAGAACCATACCTTTCTACCCAATGGTTCGTAAAAATGCAGCCATTGGCTGACGAAGCACTGGCTAATGCAAATAGCCCTGAGAGTGTGAAGTTTGTCCCAGAGCGTTTCAAGACGAACTACCTGCGTTGGATTGAAAACATCCGTGACTGGTGCATCTCCCGTCAGCTTTGGTGGGGTCACCGAATTCCTGCATGGTATTGCGGAGATTGTAACGAAACGATTGTATCTCGCGCGGATGTGACTGAGTGCCCAAGCTGCCACAGCCACAAGCTGGAGCAGGACAACGACGTTCTCGATACATGGTTCTCCTCTGGTCTGTGGCCGTTCTCGACGCTGGGCTGGCCAGAAGAATCCGAGGACATGAAGTACTTCTATCCAACGAATGTCCTGGTAACAGGCTACGATATCATCTTCTTCTGGGTAGCTCGTATGATGTTTTCAGGTCTTGAATTTACCGGGAAAAGTCCGTTTGAATCCGTTTTGATCCACGGCATTATTCGCGACTCCGAAGGCCGCAAAATGTCCAAATCACTCGGCAACGGTGTCGATCCGATGGAAGTAATCGAGAAGTACGGAGCGGACGCACTGCGATACACACTGGCGACCGGGAACTCTCCAGGGAATGACCAGCGCTTCTATTGGGAAAAGGTGGAGGCAAACCGCAACTTCGCAAACAAGATTTGGAACGCGTCCCGTTTTGCCTTGATGAACCTGACTGACTTTAAATACGAGGAAATCGATTTGAGCGGTGAGTTGTCTACACCAGACAAATGGATTCTCTCCCGCCTGCAAGCAACAATTGCAGATGTAACCCGTCTGTCTGATGCATTTGAATTCGGTGAATCTGGCCGTGTGCTTTACAACTTCATTTGGGATGACCTGTGTGACTGGTATATCGAGATGGCGAAGCTGCCATTGTACGGTACCGATGAAGCGGCGAAGAAAACCACCCAATCCGTTCTGGTAACGGTTCTGGATCAAACGCTCAAGCTGCTGCATCCGTTCATGCCGTTCATCACGGAAGAAATTTGGCAGGCATTGCCGCACCAAGGCGAGAGCATCACAGTAGCACCTTGGCCAACCGTTAACGAGCAATGGATGTTTGCTGAAGCAGAAAGCGAAATGAACCAGTTGATGGATATCATCCGCAGCGTACGCAACATCCGCGCTGAAGTAAACGTACCGATGTCCAAGAAAATTGAGCTCTTGATCAAGCCAAGCGATGCACTGTCCGCTGAGCGACTGACACGCGGTGAGCAGTATCTCACTCGTTTCTGCAACCCTGAGCGTCTGGAAATCAGCCTGGATCTGGCTACGCCTGATAAAGCGATGTCTTCCGTGATCACGGGAGCAGAACTGTTCCTTCCACTGGCGGGCTTGATCGATATCGAGCAAGAGCTGAAGCGCCTGGAAAAAGAAGTGGCGACACTCAACGGCGAAGTGGAGCGCATTGAGAAAAAGCTTAACAATGCTGGATTTATGGCCAAGGCACCTGAAAAAGTGGTCGAAGAGGAAAAAGCGAAGATGGCAGACTACATGGATAAGCGGGATAAGGTGATTGCACGACTTGCTGAATTGAAGGGCGAATGATCCGCCATACCATCGCATATTTTTGAGAATGGAGCATTGTGGTATGCATGCAGAAGAAGGGTTTGTAGAATACACCCAAGCGCTCGACTGGCTGCATGGACTGCTCAGGTTCGGTCAACGGCCGGGGCTTGAGAGAATGCAGTGGGTTTTGGAGCAGGTAGGACATCCTGAGCGGAGAATCCCGTTTATTCATGTGGCTGGCACCAATGGAAAAGGTTCAACCTGCGCATTCCTGACGCAAATGCTGATGGAAGCCGGATATAGTGTAGGTACTTTTACCTCCCCCTATTTGGTGGATTTCCGTGAACGCATCCGTTACAACGGCAGCATGATCGCGGAAGAAGATCTATTGCAGCTGGTGAATGAAGTTAAGGTGTGGGTGCAACGATGCGAACAAGAAACAGAGTATGGTTCCCCTACCGAATTTGAAGTGATTACGCTGATCGCCATTCTTTATTTTTCAAGAGTGGCGAGACCAGCGGTAGTCGTTTGGGAAACAGGACTAGGCGGGCGATTGGATTCGACGAACGTCGTCCTTCCGCTTGTTTCAGTCATCACGAATATCGGCATGGACCATACACAAGTGCTGGGAGAAAGCTTGGAAGATATTGCCCGGGAAAAAGCGGGGATTATCAAGCCGGGTGTTCCTGTAGTCACAGGTGAGGTTAGGCCGGAACTTCTCGCGGTTTTTGAGGAGCGCGCGAGACAAATGAAGAGTACGCTATATCATATAGGTGAACATTTCCAGGCAGAGCAGGTAGAGGAGCAGCTGGGTGATCAACAGTTTCGTTACAAAAGCATTCACCGTCGTGCGGAAGCATCCTACCGTCTTACCATGAATGGCATTCACCAAACAACCAATGCAGCCGTTGCTTTAATGACTATCGATGTCCTGCGAAATTACTTCTCTTTCTTGCTGGAGGAAGAAGAAATATCTCGTGGTTTGCAACAAACGCGTTGGCCTGGTCGTCTAGAAGTCATCTCTCCAAGACCAATGGTTATCTTGGATGGGGCACACAATCAGGAAGGAATGGAGGCGCTTGTAAGCAGTCTGGATCGGTTGTTGCCGGACGGAGTACAGTTGCATTTGCTCTTTTCTGGATTGGCAGATAAGCCGCTCGCCAAAATGGCAGAGTCGCTCGCACCAGTTAAGTCAAAAATCAAAAAGCTGCATGTGACAACCTTTGACTTTCCGCGTGCAGCCGAAGCCAATAGCTTACAAGAGTCGTTTTTAGCCGGGGGCTGGGAGCAAGAGTTTCTCGATGCAGTCCCAGACTGGCGGGCGTTTCTCCTTTCTTGGATGCGGGAGAAGCAATTAGCGAAGGCGGATGACTGGCTGGTCGTCTGCGGTTCGCTCTACTTCATCGCCCAAGTACGCGCATTCTTTCCCACTATAGTAGAAGAGGCAGGTGAATAGGGTGGATCAGGCCCAACACGTCCACTTTGTGGGCATCGGCGGTTATGGCATGAGTGCCATTGCCCGCGTCTTGATCGACCTTGGATACAAGGTAACCGGCTCCGATGTCGCCATGAACGATTTGGCGAAAAAGCTGGAAGCAAGAGGGGCGGTCATTCATATTGGCCATAATGCTGCCCACGTGGAGGGAGCAGACAGCATCGTATACTCCACCAGTATTTCTAAAGACAATCCTGAGGTGATCGCAGGCCAAGCACTAGGAATTCCGGTCATGCACCGTTCCCAAATGCTTGCTCGCATATTGAATGAACGCACAGGAGTAGCAGTAGCGGGAGCACACGGCAAGACGACCACGACATCGATGATCTCTCACGTACTGGAAGAGTGCGGTGTAGACCCGACTTTCATCATTGGCGGTGAATTGATGAGTGCTGGTACCAACGCAAAGGCAGGTACCAGTGATTATGTTATTGCCGAAGCAGATGAGAGCGACGGTTCCTTTTTGGAATACAGGCCGATG
The DNA here is from genome assembly GCF_013284275.1 of Brevibacillus sp. HB2.2. Classification (NCBI taxonomy): domain Bacteria; kingdom Bacillati; phylum Bacillota; class Bacilli; order Caryophanales; family Paenibacillaceae; genus Brevibacillus; species Brevibacillus sp. HB2.2. The sequence continues at coordinate 96,034 of NZ_JABSUV010000011.1, read as the reverse complement.
TATGAAATTGTGACGAGCATCGAACCAGATCATCTCGAGCATTTCGATGGCGACTTCAACAATTTGAAACAGGCGTATGTCCAGTTCTTGAGCCATCTCAAACCGGATGGAAAAGCGATCCTGTGTATCGATGATTCACATGTGCGCGAAGTCATGCCGTCCGTCGAAAAAACGGTCGTGACGTATGCAGTTGATCCGAACTTTGTGGCACAAGCACAGTTTTCTGCCACTTCGATTGAATGTGGAGATCGTTGCAGCACGTGCCAGGTTTATCACAAGGATGAGCGGTTGGGTGAATTGTGTCTCGTAGTCCCAGGCAAGCATAATATTGCAAATGCACTAGCTGCGATTATTGTATGTCTGGATATTGGCCTTTCCTTTGATAAAATTGCACAGGCGCTGTCTACCTTTAGCGGTGCCAAGCGCAGATTTCAAATCATCGGGGATGCACGAGGTGTCCTGGTCGTAGACGACTACGCGCATCATCCGACAGAAATTATCGCGACACTTAGCGGGGCAAGGGCATCGGGCAGACGTGTAATCGCTGTGTTTCAGCCACAACGCTACACACGCACGTATTTCCTTATGGATGAATTCAGCCGTGCCTTTGCAGAAGCAGACGAAGTAATCATCACGGACATCTACTCCCCGGCGGGCGAAGAAAAAATCGAAGGAGTAACCTCCGAGGTGCTCGTTCAAAAAATCCGCACCAACAGCCACCCGCGTGCACAATACATTCCTACAAAGGAACAAATGCAGGAGCATGTCTTCAAAGGATTGCAAGAGGGCGACCTCGTTTTGACAATGGGTGCAGGAGACATTTGGAAATCTGCTTACTGGCTGGCTGAAAAGCTAGAAAAATAACAGATAGAGCTGTATGAAGACTTGGAACCTACGGGTTTCAAGTCTTTTTATTTTGCTCTACCTATATTTAAAAAGTATCGAGCTACCAACAAAGCTAGTGAGAAGAAAAAGCACAGGGCTCGTAGACCTTGACAACGCCTACCCAGTCTCCACTTAAAAAGGAGACCACGCTTGTCGAACACTTCTTCCTTGAGAAACGTCCGCCCGTAGGGTGGCTTTGGATCGACGGTCCCCTTTTTTAAGTGGAGACGTCCAGTGAATCCCCCATGCGGGCGTGTCAGAGTCGAAGAGACCTGTGCTTTTTCTTCTCCTCCCCTATGACGACTCAACATAGACTTTTATTTTTCTAAAAAATTAGTACCAGATACTAATATCTAGTGTTATAATCAGATCATAAAAATCGAAAGGTGATGTTCGGATGATGACAAATACAACCCCCTTCAAATCACGAATTACCGCCATCGGTACGTATGTGCCGAGTCGCGTTCTTACCAATACAGATATGGAAAAGCTAGTAGATACATCGAATGAGTGGATTTTGCAACGAACGGGTATACATGAGCGCCGTATGGCAAGGGAAGATGAATTTACCAGTGATCTGGCTATCGCTGCTATCCATGATATGATTACAAATTATGGGAAGGATGTCCGCGATGTCGATATGATTTTGGTCGCAACTAGTACCCCAGACTATCCATTTCCAAGCGTCGCGAGTCAAATTCAAGCGCATTTTCAAGTCGAGCAGGCGGGAGCCATGGACCTCTCTGCTACCTGTGCAGGATTTACGTATGCGCTCCATACAGCAAATGCGCTGATCAGCTCTGGTTTGCATCGCAAAGTGTTGGTGGTAGGTGCAGAAACGCTAACAAAAGTAACCGACTATACGGATCGTACGACGTGCATCCTATTCGGGGACGGAGCGGGAGCGGTGCTGGTTGAGCAGGATTCTACAGCTCCTGGTTTTTTGTCCGCCTATTTAGGCTCAAAGGGAGACGGAGGGATTCATGTATACCGAGCGGGCTTGTCCACGCGTATGGACGGACGAGAATTGAGCGGGAATGGATGCATGGTCCAAAACGGGAGAGAAGTGTACAAGTGGGCAGTTACAACTGTTCCAAAGGGGATGCTAGAGGTGGTGAACCGGGCGGGTAAAACGCTCGAAGATGTGGACTGGTTTATCCCGCACAGTGCCAATTTGCGCATGATCGAATCCATTTGTGAGAAGAGTCAGTTCCCACTCGATAAGACATTGTACAGTCTGACACATTACGGGAACACATCAGCGGCTACCATCCCATTGTCGCTCGCCTTGGGGATCAAGGAAGGCAAAGTAAAGGCAGGGGATACGATCCTGGTGTATGGGTTTGGCGGTGGTCTCGTCCACGGTGGTCTTTTGTTCACTTGGAATCCGTAAAAGTGGCGATATCAAAAATGGAGAGGCTGTCCAGAATTGTTCTGGGCAGTTTTTTTGTCCCAGGAATGGTAGATATCCTTTTAGGAGGACAGGTTCGACTGGGGGAACAAAAAATGGCGAACGCTATGATATTATTCGTACTCTGCCTTTACCTTTCGTGGGTTGATTTTCATCATAGACGAATACCCAATCGCGCATTAGTTGCAGGGTTTGTACTAATTTCTTTTCTCGAGCTCGCTCTCTCTTCGCCGATGGAATGGCTGATGGCTGGACTCTTTGCGATTCTCTGTTTACTGGTGTTTGGATGGATTAGCTATTACAAGCCTCTTGCGCTTGGGATGGGGGATGTGAAGCTATTCGCTCTAGTCTGCTATGGACTCGGGATTCGCGATTTTGTAGTCGTTCTTACGGTTGCGAGCTTGGCTGCATTGCTCGTCTCTCTCGTTTTGTTGCTGATAAGAAAAGTAAGTATAAATTGCGAAGTGCCGTTTGCGCCTTTTGTGACAATGGGGTTGGCAGTCCTTTTATTTATGAGTGAAGCCTCTTGAAACGGCTTGTGGAATCGTGGTAGAAACAAATTCGATAGAATCACTAGATAGAAGTCATAACCCGTCCGAGCAAAACGTATGCTAGTACAAAGAGCCTGTGACTAGGAGGGCAAGCGTATGAGCGGACAAAATAAAAATCGTGTGACGGTCAAAATGAACGGAAGGTTCTGGGATGAAAAGCGGGACGACAGCACAAAGGAAGCAAGTAGAAAGCGCACGCCAAAGGACGATACGCCACGCGTTCGTTTTCAAGCTCCCCCCTTACCGTTTACTGACCCGTTTAAGGAGAAGGGCAACGAAGCATGGGAACGGATGATGCAGCTACGAGGAGCTGCCGCGAAAGAAACGAAGCCGAGTATTGAACTCGATCAGACGCCAAACGACTCCAGCGAATCCGATTTTTCCTTCGAGGATACCGAAGAAAAGGGATACAGGAGTCGTCCGATGAGTCGGCTCGCATCGTTATGGCCAGAGGGGCCCTTTTGGCGCACGACTTTAACAACAGGTGGGGCTGTAGCCATTGGCCTCTTGTTCGGATTTCTCGTTTTGACGGTCTTTTCTCAAAAGGAGTTTTCCGAGTCGTACGGAAATGTTCTGAGTGAAACGGTTCAGACACTGACCGCGCCGGGTGTAGGCACTGAACAAACATCTGGGAAAAATGGCGTGGCAGGTCCCGCTTTGCCAGATGAAAGTCAGCAAGCGAAAGGTAAGGCGACGAATGGTAACGCAGTGGGTCAAACAGCGGTAGCTCTACAACTGCCAGCCGTAAACATGTACGTTGCACAGGCGGGAGTATTCCAGCCGGATGCATCGCCGCAAACAGCTGTAGAACCACTGGAGAAGGCGGGTATTCCTCATCTGCTTTATAAAGACGCAAGCAAGCAGTACATGTTCGCAGCCGCTGCTCCCACGAGAGATGCTGTGCTAGGCTTTGCCGCCAGCTTGAAAAACAAAGGCATGGATATATACGTCAAAGAATTCTCCTTTCCCGTATTTGAAGGGTCTGTCCCTGTCGGAAAAGCCGCCAACGCATCTGGTGACCCTAACGTGAATGCCTTTTTCATCCACGGAGTCAAACTCGTCCAAACACTTTCTGCACAATCGGGGCTGATTATTACGACGGGTCAACTTTCGCCAACCGCAAAAGAAACGGCAGAAATAAAGGAAATTCACCGCCAATTTCTGGAGGAAAGCCGTAAAATGGAAGCCAAGGAGGCCTGGAAGCCATTGCTTGATGGGATGGTAAATGGGGTGAATCAAGCGCTGGCAGCCAGGGACAAAATGGCGGAAGCAAGCGCTGGCAAAAAGGTGGAAAGCGCCGAATCCTATGCGTGGCAAGTACAGGCAGGTGTCCTTGCTTTTTTCGAGAGCTACGCGAGTTGGATTCAAAAGGCACGTTCGTCCACATAAATACAAGTTTATATGGTCTTCCGCAAGGTTTTCTTGCAGGAGGCCTTTTCTTTCTATACAGTAATTACCAGGAGCAATCAGGGATTGTTTCGCTTCTCCCCATTTGCTAAACTTATGTTTGGCAAAAAGAGAATCCCTTATAAAAAGGGAGTTGGGAAAATGGGGAAAGAAACGCTTACTCTCGTGTTTCTGTTGGTGAGTGGACTCTTGTTTGGTAGCATTATCGGGGAGATTTTAAGTCCTTGGCTACCTTTTTTGGCCAAGAGTAAAGAGATTACTTGGTCGCCTGCGGCAGATTTAGAAATTTTGAAGTACGAACTGAACTTTCAGGTAAAACTAAATCTAGCCAGTATCGGAGGCTTAGCCCTCGCGTTTTGGATACATCGACGAATAAAGTAGGTTGAAAAATGACGAAAAAAAATGTTCCTCTCATTCTGGCTTCATCTTCGCCGCGTCGAAGGGAGCTTCTGCAAACTTTAGGCTTATCATTTACCGTCATCACCAGTGATGTGGATGAGACGACCGCAGAGCATTTATCTGCGAGCGAAGTTGTAGAAGAATTGTCTTTGCGCAAGGCCAAGGAAGTGGCTTCTCGCTTGACGGAAGGCGTCGTTTTAGGATCTGATACGGTAGTCGTTCTTGATGACCAAATACTGGGCAAGCCTATTGATGAAATGGACGCATATCGTATGTTGTCCATGCTCCAGGGGCAAGAGCACACCGTTTATAGTGGAGTCGCCTTGATAGATGTGGAGACAGGTCGTACTGAAGTCTCACATAGTCTAACGCACGTAAGAATTCGAGCTTTAACAGAGCAAGAAATCAAGTCGTACATCGCGACAGGTGAGCCGATGGATAAAGCGGGCTCTTACGCCATTCAGGGTATTGGAGCCACGATCGTGGAAGGAATAAACGGAGACTACTTCACTGTTGTTGGTCTTCCGTTAGGCCTGACGTCTACTCTTTTGACACGTTTTGGGATGCCAATTTTGTAAAGTTGTCATGCTTGAATCAAGCGGCGACGGCCATACGCCTCATGAACATCTCCATGTCAGCCGTTTTCGATAATGTGAATATGGCTGGAGGCGGATATAAAATGGCAACAAATACCTGTAACAAAATGCTGTTGAAAAACGTCCCTTACTATGACCGTCCACGTGAACGACTGCTTCGCGAAGGAGCGGTCCATCTGTCTGATACTGAACTTCTTGCCATTTTACTGCGGACAGGCAGGGAACAAGAGACGGCTCATCAGCTGGCTCAGCGCTTGTTAGCCAGGTTTGGAGACCTGCGTGGTTTAGCCCAAGCCTCTCATGCTGAGTTAACAGAGCTAAAAGGAATTGGTCCAGTCAAAGCGATTGAATTGCATGCTGCGTTTGAGCTTGGGCGTAGATTGATGGGAGTGCCTCGAGAGTATAGGGCTTCTATCCGTTTACCACGGGACGTAGCTGATTTGATGTCGCCAGAGCTTGCTCATTTGACACAGGAACATTTTGTCTGTCTCTTTCTGAATACCAAGAACCATGTGATTGGCAAGCAGACGATTTTCGTAGGCAGTCTGGACGCTTCCATCGTACACCCGAGAGAAGTCTTTAAAGAAGCGATCCGTCGTAGCAGCGCATCGGTGATATGCCTACATAACCATCCGAGCGGTGATCCGACACCTAGCAGGGAAGACATTGCGATTACGCATACATTGCGTGACGCTGGTGAACTGGTGGGGATTTCATTGTTGGATCATGTTATTATCGGGGAAGGCAAGTACGTTAGTCTCAAAGAGCAAGGGTACTTGTAAGTATGTTTGAAAACCTTCCCCAAAAACGCGGTCGCTCTACCTTGAAGAGGCCTCGAAAGAGGTTCTCTTATGCTTGTCATTTGGATTAATATTTGGAAGGAGTTTTTTTATGTTTGGTGGATTTACACGTGACTTGGGGATTGACCTCGGCACTGCCAATACACTTGTTTTTGTGAAGGGGAAAGGAATTGTGGTGCGTGAGCCTTCTGTTGTAGCGATCCGCACGAATAACAATTCCATTGAAGCAGTAGGGAATGCAGCGAAAAGTATGATCGGTCGTACGCCAGGTAATATCGTAGCGGTTCGCCCAATGAAAGACGGGGTTATCGCTGACTTTGATACAACTGCGACAATGATGCGCTATTTCATCAATCAAGCACAAAAAAATCAAGGGCTGTTTACACGTCGTCCAAACGTAATGGTCTGTGTACCTTCGGGAATTACTGCGGTGGAAAAGCGCGCTGTCGAAGATGCTACGAAGCAGGCTGGGGCGAAGGAAGCATATACAATTGAAGAGCCGTTTGCAGCAGCGATCGGTGCAGACCTGCCGGTGTGGGAGCCGACTGGTAGTATGGTCGTTGACATTGGCGGCGGTACGACAGAAGTTGCAATCATCTCACTCGGGGGGATTGTGACATCCCGCTCTATTCGTGTGGCCGGGGATGAGATGGACGAGGCGATCATTCAGTACATCAAACGCCGTTACAACTTGATGATCGGGGAACGGACTTCAGAAACACTCAAGTTGGAGATCGGCTCTGCGATTGCTCCTGATGAGGTCGAAAACGTTGACATTCGCGGTCGTGACCTTGTAACCGGATTGCCAAAAACGCTCTCGGTAAGCAGCACAGAGATTGCGGAAGCATTGGCGGAAACCATTTCTGCTATCGTGGAATCGGTGAAGGTAACACTCGAAAAAAGCCCGCCTGAGCTCGCGGCGGACATCATGGATCGTGGAATTGTACTCACAGGCGGCGGTGCGCTCTTGCGCAACATGGATCGCCTGTTAAGTAAGGAAACGGGTATGCCCGTGCATGTCGCGGAAAACGCACTGGATTGCGTAGCGATTGGAACAGGTCGTGCATTGGAGAACATTCACCTGTTCAAATCCAAGCAAGGCATCACCTCTTCCCGACTAAAACGGGGTAAATAAACGGAGGGTAGGGCATGTCGTTTTTCGGGAATAAGCGGCTTATCATTGTACTTGTAGGCTTGGTCCTGCTTATCTCCGTCGTGGGCTTCACTTCTCGTGAACGGGTTAGCCTGACCTGGCCAGAAATGTTCTTCAAAGATACCTTCAGCGTGGTGCAGGGCTTTTTTTATCGTCCTGCCCAGGCTGTTTCTGGCTTTTTTCAGGAAATAGAAGAAGCGTACGGCGTGTATGAAGAAAACAAGGCACTTAAGGCAAGCTTGGATCAGTACGCACGTCTAAGTGCCGAATTGCACACGCTCAAGGCAGATAATGATCGCCTTCGAGAAATGGTGGGGGCAAAAGATTCACTTAAATCTTACAACCTGCACTTTGCGGAAGTCGTGGCGAGAAACCCTGATACATGGAACAACGTCGTTACCATCGATCAAGGATTAAAAAGTGGCATTAAAAAGGATATGGCTGTCATTACAGCCAAGGGAATGGTCGGGCGCATACAAAGTGTTGCCAACTTTTCAGCTACGGTTGAATTGTTGACGAGTTACGAGCGACGTGACCATATCTCAGCGGATATTTTGACGGAGCAGATCGTTGACGGCAAGCCTGTGTACCGTCAGGTTAGTGGTGTCATTGAAGAGTACGACGCGCAAAAGAGATTGCTCGTCATGCGCAAAATCCCTTGGGGACAGGCAATTAAAAAAGATCAGCAAGTTATTTCATCCGGCTTGGGAGGAGTTGTCCCTCGCAATTTGCCAATCGGCTATATTGTTCGTGTAGAGCCAGATGATTATGGCTTGACTCAAACCGCCTACATCCAGCCAAGCGCTGATTTTTCACAATTGAATGAAGTCATGGTTGTGGAACGAGACTTCACAATTGGCCCCAATGGTGAATTGATCCCGCAACAGCCAGCTGGTCAGACACAAAAAACTGTGCCTCCGGCTCCACCTGCTAGCGGGGGTGGTCAGTAATGGCTCGGTTTTTATTGACGTTGGGCGTCGTGGTTGTGTTTGTTTTGGAAGGAACTGTGATGCAAGTATTTTCACCTGATGCATGGGGTCTGTCTTGGTTGACGGTACCCCGGTTTGCGCTTGTCTGCTGCATCTTTATTTCGATGTATCTCGGCAGGCGCGAAGGTTTGTATTACGGGATCGCCTTCGGTTTTTTGCAAGATGTCCTATTTGGGCAACTAATTGGAATCTATACCATGTCCATGATGGTGGCCAGCTACTTTGCAGGGATGATCGTTCTTTTGTTCCAGAGAGGATTCGGGATGGTTTTCATTACTAGCTTCCTGATTTTGTTCGGACATGAGTGGCTTTTGTATTCGTTGTTCCGCTTGTTTTCCGCCGCCCCCTTCGATGTTCGATGGATTTTGACGCATCAAATTTTGCCTAGTGTGCTGTTTAATCTCGCTTTTGGCTTACTGGTATACTTTCCGATCAAGAATGTATGCAACAAGATTCTGGCGAAAAAGGAAATGCACATGCAGTAAGGACAAAGGAGAGGAGAGTTCGTGGAAGAAGTCAAAGAACCGAAATCAGACATACCTATTCGGCTCAATATATTGTTTGTGATTGTATTTTTGTTCTTCGCCGCCATTATTTTGCGGCTATCCATCGTGCAGCTGGTGGAAGGCGAACAGTACAAGCATGAATTGGAAAAGTTCAGTATTCGGGAACTGCCGATTTCCGCTCCTCGAGGCCGTATCTTGGATAAAAATGGCGAGGTACTCGTCTCGAATAAGCCTGTGTACACTGTGCAATACGTTGAAGAACAAGGACAGGACATTGATGAAGAGAAAGTCGCGGATCGTCTGGCAAAAATCCTCATCCCCGATGGCGGCAAAATTGGTACGGATAAGGAATTGTTAAAGAAGACGATTGAATTGAGATCAACTTTGCCTGTTGCTTTCAATGGGCAAGAAACGAACGATCTCAAGGCAAAGGTCGCGACGAAGTTAAAAGTCGTTCCGAAAGTCGAGACCGTTGATCAGATGTCTGACTTCCAGTTGGTAAAAACCGCTGTATATCTGGGAATGCGCGTTCGTTCTCCTTTTGATGACAAGGAGAGAGCAGATCTTATTAAGAAACTGAATGCTGCCAAACCAGGTACACCCGCTATTACGGAAGCGAACACCACGGACTTCGAGCTGTTAAAAATGGCGATAAATGCTAATATGACCCTCGCTTTGAAATTCGACAAGGAAGATCGCAATGACCTCGCCAAAAAAGTGAAGGAACAGATTTCAGCTTTGCCAACCCCGGAAGGCTTAGCAGATAAGTCTGACATGGATTTGCTGCGCTATGCCTCGTTGTTCGACATGGATGTCAAACTGCCGTTGACAGAGCAGCAACGCCAATTTCAGTGGCACAAGCTCTCTTTGCTGCAGGAAATGCGTTCACCGCAGATGGCCAGCTACATTCCAAGGCGTGTCAAGGTCAACATCACAGAGCAGGAAATGTTTCAAATCGAGGAACGACGCACCGAGTTGCCGGGAATTAGTGTGGAGTTGGAGCCAGTGCGCCAAATTTTCGAAGATCCGGATGGTTCGGCATTTGGTACTCACTTTCTCGGGTACATCAATGCGATTCGTCCTGAGAGCTTGAAAGAATATCAGGCACAAGGCTACAATGCTATCGACCGTGTCGGTGTAACCGGGCTGGAGAGCTCCTATGAACGTTATTTGCGTGGCAAAAACGGGATTATGGAAGTGCACGTGAACAAAAATTCGGAGACGGTAGAGAAGCAGATGCGCCAAGCCCCTGAACCAGGAAACGATCTTGTTTTGGCTTTGGACTGGCGTTATCAAAGCAAGGTAGAGGCCATCTTGAAAGAAGAGGTTGAAGCATTCAAGAAGCGCCCGTCTACACCAAAAGCATTTAAAGACGCACACGTATTGGTAATGAATCCGAATACGGGCGAAATATTGGCGATGGCGAGTTATCCAGATTACAATTTGAATCTGTATTACGACCGTAAGAAATTCAACGAGAATTATGCCTCGCTTATTTTGCCGAACGAATCAAACAGATTCATCTATACGCCGTATCCACCTGCTTCTACCTACAAGCCACTGTCTGTCATGATTGCGCTTCAGGAGGGGCTGACTACACCGAACGAAGTCATCTATGACCGAGGCGGATTGTATGTCGGAAACACGTATAAACGCAACTGGAAGGCGGGTGGTCATGGAGCTGTTAACGCTCGTCGTGCCTTGCAGGTGTCGAACAATACGTATATGTACGAAATGGCGCTTCGCTTAGCAAGAAAAGGAAAAGATGGCTGGGAGAAGCAGTTCTCTGTCTATGATTACTACAATGCCCAGTTTGGTCTTGGTGTGAAAACAGGTGTGGATCTACCGAATGAACATACTGGTTGGGAAAACCAGAACATGTACTTCGGGAACTTGGCGGACGTGATGATTGGTCAATATGATCTGTTCACGCCGATGCAGTTGGGTCAATACGTTTCGACCATTGCCAATGGAGGATATCGAATACGCCCCCATCTTGTAAAAGAAATTCGCAAAGGAACCACCGATCCGAAGAAACCAGGTCAAACGCTCTCCGTTATTGAACCAGAAGTGCTCAACCGGGTTGATATCGATCCGAAGTATATACAGGTGGTAAGAGAAGGGATGCGGCTGGTTACTCAACCAGGTGGTACCGTTCAACGCTTTAAGGGGTTGCCGTTCACGGTTGCAGCCAAGTCTGGTACGGCACAAACGTCGCAGCCAGCGGAAAACGCACTGGTTGTCGGCTTTGCGCCTTATGAAAATCCTCAACTGGTTTTCGTCGTCGTTGCGCCGAACAGTTTGAGAGATGGTACATCCAGTTCTGATGCTACTGGTCCGATCTCGCGTCGATTGCTCGAAGCTTACAATGAACTGAATCCAGGTGTCCTTACTGGTGGGGTTCCGAAGCCGAATCCAACGTCCTCGAAGTAACCAGAAGGTTGTCCAGGGCAATGAAGCCCAAGAGAATAGTTAAGTCAAGCTCTTGTAAAACGCCACTATCTGACCTGTTTCGGCAATTTTTTTACGCAGAGCAGGAAAAATCTTTCTGCATGGCGAATGGTATCGGTCGAGGTGAAACCGGTGACGACTGTGAAAAGCAAGGTCACGATCAAAGGGACTAAAGAGGGTCTCGTCTTCTTTATGGATGATACCTGTTCCTTCGACGAACTGCTGGCCGATATGCGTGAAAAAATAGAGCATAGCCACCAACAGATTTTGTCGGGGCCACTCATTCGGGTATCTATAAAATTGGGAAAACGATACTGCTCACCAGAGCAACAAGAGCAGTTGACTCAAATTATTCGAACTAAGGGCAACCTGGTGATCCATACAATCGAATCTGATTTGATCACGCGGGAAGAAGCGATGGCTGAACGCCTGAAAACCCATTTTTCCATACAGGTAAATACGGTACGCTCTGGGCAAGTTCTGGAGTTTGACGGTGATTTGCTCTTATTGGGAGATGTCAATCCCGGGGGGACGGTTCGCAGTACAGGAAGCATTTACGTGCTAGGGCATCTCAGAGGGTACGCGCACGCAGGTATTTCCGGTGACTCACAGGTAATTATTGCGGCTGCAGTCATGAGTCCTACCCAGTTGCGGATTGCAGAAGTGATTAGCAAGCCGGGTGAGGAATGGACGAATAATTCTGGAGGCACAGAATTCGCCTATCTGGAAAATGAGATCATGCTGGTAGCGAAAATGAACTACTTGTCGCGAATCCGCCCTGAATTGGGTGAGAAAAAGCGTGAGGGTTGAGGGAAAGAGGAGGAACGGACGTGGGGATAGGAATTGTCATAACTTCCGGTAAAGGCGGCGTGGGTAAGACGACCACTTCCGCCAATTTGGGAACGGCGCTCGCATTGTTGGGACAAAAAGTGTGCATGGTAGATACCGATATTGGCTTGCGCAATCTGGATGTAGTCATGGGACTTGAGAACCGAATTATTTATGATCTGGTAGACGTTGCCGAAGGCGCATGCCGACTGCCACAAGCTCTGATCAAAGACAAGCGGTTTGAAAATCTGGCATTGCTCCCGGCTGCTCAGACCAAGGACAAATCCGCAGTAACTCCCGAGCAGATGGAAGAAATCATTACGCAACTGAAGCGTGAATATGATTATGTCATCATCGATTGCCCTGCGGGTATTGAGCAAGGCTTCCGCAATGCGGTGGCAGGGGCTGATCAAGCAATCGTCGTGACTACACCTGAAAAAGCCGCTGTGCGTGATGCTGATAGGATTATTGGCCTATTAGAGCGAGAAAAAATCGGAATGCCGAAGCTGGTTATCAACCGTGTTCGCTCCCATATGGTGAAAAATGGCGACATGCTGGATGTAGAAGACATATTGGATTTGTTAGCCATTGACTTAATTGGCGTAGTGCCGGATGATGATCATATCATTAAATCCGCGAACCAAGGTGAGCCTGCTGTGATGAACCATGAATCGCGTGGTTCCATCGCCTATCGGAACGTAGCCCGACGCCTTTTGGGTGAAGCTGTTCCATTGCAACCATTGGAAGAAAAAGCGGGCGTGTTCCACAAAATGCGTAAATTCTTTGGATTAAAATAGGTAATACTTGGCTCCCTTCTTTTATAGAGGGGAGTCACGTTTTCTAGGAGGAAACGGATGGACCTGGAAAAACGTCATTTAAAAACAATTGACTGGACCATCATTTTGATTTTGGCAGGGCTAGGTGTCTTCAGCTATCTGGGGATTTCCGGTTCTGCGGCAGGTGTAGATAAGGCGCATCAGCAGGTCCTTTGGTATGTCATCGGCTTTATTGTGCTAGGTGTGACATTGCTATTTGACTACCGGCTCTTTCACAACACGGCCTATGTCTTGTATGCGATCGGTGTGATTCTTTTGATCGGGGTATTTCAGACGAGAGCGATTAATAATGCCACGAGTTGGTACGACCTTGGCCCTGTGTTGTTTCAGCCTTCCGAACCAATGAAGCTGTTCACGATATTGACCGTTGCACGCTTCTTGTCCAAGAGGGCAAACGATCAAGACCGCTTTTACTACTTTTATAAACTGATTCCGGTAATGTCCTTGGTTGGCTTTCCGTTGCTATTGATTTTGATGCAGCCCGATTTGGGTACCGCAATGGTTTATACAGGTATGCTTGCCACTATGCTAATCGTTGGTGGTATACGGATGAAGCATGTATTGTATATGGGCGGGCTGGTCGGCAGCTTTTTTGCCGCCATGACACTGTTGTATCAATACAAGCAGGATATCTTTTTCAAGATTATCAAGCCGTATCAATGGGATCGAATCGTCTTTTGGATGAACCCGGATCTTGAACCGATGGGACGAGGGTTCCAGCTCAAGCAAGCATTGATTGCTATCGGCTCAGGGCAACTGTTCGGAAAAGGGATTGATACGCCGACACAAGCGAGCTTTGGATGGGTGCCGGTTGGAGAAAGTGATTTTATCTTTACCGTCATTGCAGAAAAGCTGGGCTTTGTCGGAGCGGGCTTGCTGATGATTTTGTTTTTCGTCTTGATTTACCGAATGATCCGCATCGCGATGGAGGCAAAAGATCCGTTCGGCTCCTACGTTGTTGCAGGTGTCGTAGGGATGCTTACTTTTCAGATCTTTGAGAACATCGGCATGACGATTCAGTTGATGCCGATTACGGGTATTCCGCTTCCGTTTATTAGCTACGGAGGGAGCTCACTCATAACCAACTTCCTGATTATTGGTGTGGTGCTCAACATTGGGATGCGTAAGGACAAGTTGCGTTTTGATTAAATAGTTGTTCAAAAAAGTCTTCAGGTTCGCCCGCTTTCTCGGTGCGGAATTGAAGACTTTTTGAATACTCATGAAATGCGTGACAAATGCAAATACTTATGCTAAAATCATCCTAAGTTAACCATTTTTACAAGTTATAGTGTTTGATTGATTGGTATGGAGTCGTACGTATTGTGAGTGACGTCACCAATTGTCAATCGCAATTCGTATGACTTTTTTTCCTTGACGCAAAAGGCTTATCTGTAAAAAAGAGGTTAACGCTACACTCTTTCGCCTCGTGGGGCGTAATGTTCAGGGAGGTTTTGTTTCATGCAACAAGGTATCGTAAAATGGTTTAACGCAGAAAAAGGATACGGTTTCATCCAAGTTGAGGGTGGCGACGACGTATTCGTACACTACAGCGCAATCCAGTCAGAAGGTTTCAAATCTCTTGACGAAGGTCAAAAGGTTGAGTTCGAAATCGTTCAAGGTAGCCGTGGACCACAAGCTGCTAGCGTAACTAAACTGTAAAATTGACAGATTCAAAGGCAGTCTCTCTATGGGGAGACTGTCTTTTTTGCATGTTTCCCCGATAAGCTGGGGAGTTGGAGAGGGGTGACGGTCGTCATAAAGCAGGTAGACAAGTCATAGGATGATACTAAAGGCTTGGCCTGCGGAGGGATGGACATGTTTGAAAGAGTAGATCGCGTAAAAGAAAGACGGAGGGAGCGTTTGGAACGAATTCGAACACAGTCACGAGACGGCTATACTCCCTACGTCGATGATTGGAAAGATCCGATCGAAGAAACGCCAAACCCATTCAGTTACTCGCCGCCCGAGAACGATATGATGGACCAGCCACCGTCTCATGAAAAGTGGGGCGTGCAAATTTTAGCATCTGTCTTATTGATTGGTGCCGCTTATGTATTGTTTCAAACAACGCTGATCCCTGCCTCTTGGAAAAGCTCCGCGAGGGAAGTCATGACACGGGACTTTAATTTTTCGGGGGTAGCGGACTGGTATGAAGCGAGATTTGGACCGATTCCGACGATGCTTCCTTCGATGCCTACCAATCCCCCTGCCGTGCCAGCTACGAGCACAACAAAGGGTGCAACTGCTGTGTGGAAGCTCCCAAGTAGCTGGGAAATCGTTAAATCCTATGATCCAGAGAGCGCAAATGTGATCCTGCATACGGGAATGAACGATCAAATCACGATCGGAGAAGCTGGCTGGGTTGCTTTTGTCGGTGAAAAGCCTGATTATGGGACGACAGTGATTGTTCGCCTAACAAAAGGGCGGGAGATATGGCTGGGCAATCTCGATAGTATAGGGGTGACGAAGGACGAGGTCCTTGCACCTGGTAAGGTCATCGGAACCGCTCGGGTAATGGATCAGACATCACGTCAACTGTATCTAGGGGCGAAAGTAAATGAGCAATTTGTCAATCCCTTGGAAGTGATTCCATTTGAATAGGGGAGGCTGGCTCGACATTCGGTTTCGCATTCACCTGCTATTTTGGGTGGTGATTGGCTTGTCCGTGGTGACAGGCCATTTTTTGGAGGTCATTACCTTGTTTGTCATCGTGCTGATCCATGAATTAGGGCATGTAGCGATGGCACGTGAGCTCGGATGGACCGTAAAAGAAGTGCAGCTTCTGCCTTTTGGTGGAGTAGCGACGATGGAAGATTCATACGCTACGGACCCATTGGATGAGATTGTCGTGGCACTGGCAGGGCCCTTCTTAAATATGGTGATGATGGCTGCCTCCTACTTGTTTTGGTTTATGGGGATATGGACGGAAGAGTGGGCCCGCTTTTTCTTGGTAAGCAATTTGACGATTGCGCTGTTTAACCTGTTGCCAATCTGGCCATTGGATGGCGGGAGAATCTTGTTGGCGGTTCTATGCTGGTTTATGTCATATAGACATGCGACGATGATATCGATGACCGGGAGTACGCTGTTTGCGGGGATCATGGTGGGGATGTCCAGCTTGGAGTTGAAGTACAACTTAGTAGTGATCGGAATTTATTTACTGACGTTGAACATCCAGGCATTTTTGCGATTTCCTTATCAATTTTTTCGTTTCCTGGTCGAAAAATACGACCGGCAGCTAGATGGAGCTGCCGTTCAAGCGATACGGGTGCATCCCGAGGAAACGGTACTAGCTGTCTCGCACAAGCTGCGGCGGGGATGCTCCCATCTTTTCTACGTGCAAGGTGCGGGTCTCTTGGCAGAGGAACAGCTTTTGTATGCCCTTTTGTTTGAACAAAAGCACGACGCCGCAGTGGGCAAGCTCCTTTAGTCTGTAGACCTTAATCAGCAGGAGCGATCCATTCCATCAGCCAGCAATCACGCATGCTTCCTTCGTGCCATTCGTGCAGGGGAAGCTCTTTTACTTTTCGAAAGCCACATTTTTCGTAGCAACGGAGGGCTCGTTCATTCCAGGCATGCGGGTCAATCGCTACTTTTTGTGCTCGTTTTTCCGTTTGGAGGTAGTGGAGGATGGCTGTAACGAGCTGAGTGCCAATACCGCGATTCCAGTAAGCAGGCTCTCCGATGAACTGGTCCATGCCGTAGACAATATCGTCCTTTGCATAACCATACCGTTGTTTTTCCGGGGCATCGAGCGGATAAAATTGCGCATAGCCAATAGGTTTGTCCGCATGCAAGATCAGGCAGCGGGTTTCACCGTCATCTTCCGGAAAAAAGCTTTGCTGCACGAGGGACTCGTCATGTGGCCGATCGCGACCTTCATAGTAGGCCAAAACGCGTTCGTCAGAAAGCCATTTGACTAAGTGAGTGGTATCATTGGGGGTTAATGCTCTCATGGTAAGATCACCAGCATAAATCATGGTTTATCTCCTTTACCTTGACTTGGCAGTTATGTTAGATTACTTCCTATGAGCCCGGTTATCCTTCTTTGGGGCAATGTTTGTACGGGGAATAAGGAGTGAAGGCAGTGAAGCAAGTAGCGATCAGTACACAAGGTGGCAGCATCCGCATCGCATTTATGGAAAACGGGAAATTGCAGGAATGGCGTACACAGGATGTGAGGTCACACGCAAGCGTGGGTGACATTTATCAAGGACGGATCGCAGATGTGAAGCCTGGTATCCAATCCGCTTTTGTTGATATTGGTACAGGTCAAAATGCTTATTTGTACGTAGATGACACGGTCGGTGTGGAGTCGGGTGGAACAGCGAAACCAAATATTGCAGAACGCGTTCATGTTGGGCAAAAGGTATTGGTTCAAGTGAGTAAAGAGGCGATGGAAATGAAGGCGCCCAAAATCACAATGCGGATCAGCTTGCAGGGGCGTTACCTGGTGTACCTTCCGACTGAAGAGAGCATATCGCTTTCGCGTAAAATATCCGACGATACCAAACGAAAACGACTGCAACAGGTGATCTCTTCGACAGTAGAGCAAGGGGAAGGCTGTATTTTGCGCACAGAAGCAGCGGAAGCAGAGGAGCAGACACTCATTCGTGAACTTACCTATTTGCGCAATCGTTGGCAGGACATGCGGCGAACAGCGGAAGGACTGCGCTCAACCGGGCGGATTTTTCAGGATGCCGAGTTGATCGAGGTGGCGCTACGAGATGGCTTGGCGAACGGAATGGATGAGTTGTTGGTAGAAGGTGCGGCGACTCATCAGCAGGTAAAAGCGGCGTTGGCAGCTTTTGCTCCGGAAGTACAAGAGAAGCTTCGCTGGTATCAGGGGAAACAGCCGCTCTTTGACTTCTTGGGTGTCGAGGCGGAGTTGATTCGTGCTCGTGATCGACAGGTGCCGCTTAAGAGTGGAGGGTCCTTGGTCATTGACAGGACCGAAGCGATGACAGTCATCGATGTAAATACCGGTTCATTCACTGGTGCGGGAGGGCAACAGCGGGAGCAGGCAGTAACCGCGACCAATCTGGAGGCAGTAGCTGAAATTGCCCGGCAGCTTCGCTTGCGGGACATCGGTGGCATCGTGATCATTGATTTCATTGACATGAAAGAGCAGGGCAATAAGGAGCGAGTGATCTCGCGATTGAAACAAGAGCTGGCAAAGGATCCTGTGCCTTCGACTGTTCTTGGGATGACTTCGCTTGGTTTAGTCGAGATGACGCGAAAAAGAGTTCGTGCGAGCCTGATGGAGCGGTTGACGGAGCCATGTGAGGCATGCGCGGGTCGAGGGAGAGTTTGGCGAGTAGACGAGCTGTTACGGCGCTTGTACATCGAAGTTACTGCATTGGCAAAGAGCCAAGATGCGGAGGCTGCTCTCGTAGACATGCCGCCACGATTGTTGGACATGATAGAGGCGTGGGAAAAAGCAGAAGCAGTTACATGGCCTGTCCAAGTCTATAAGCGGCTTGTTCCTTCTATGAGCCCAGACGAGTTTCGAATTGGATACGTCGGAAATCGGGCAGAGGCGGAGCGTTTACACTCGAAATAACTTGACTGGGCTATTGTAGCTATGATAACCTAATGGTTGTCATGCAGATATGCCTCGTGCATACTGTAACCGCACGAATCAGGTACATAAGCCGTCGCTCGTCGACGCACCTGTAAAGGCGAGTCTGAGTATAGGAGGTGCACACAGTGTACGCAATTATCGAAACCGGTGGAAAGCAATACAAAGTTGAAGAGGGAGCAGTTCTCTTCATCGAGAAATTGGCTGACGTTGAAGGTGAAGTAGTTACTTTTGACAAGGTTCTTCTCGTAAGCAAAGACGGCAAAGTTACTGCAGGAGCTCCTACAGTAGCTGGTGTTACGGTAACTGGTAAAGTAGAAAAACACGGTAAAGCGAAAAAAATTATCGTGTACAAATACAAAGCCAAGAAAAACTACCGTCGCAAACAAGGTCACCGTCAACCATTCACTAAAGTTGTGATCGAAAAGATCAACGCTTAATTGGTGACTTGTTATGATTGAAGTGATCGTGAGCCGTGCGCAGCACGGTATCCATGAAATTAGTATTTCCGGACATGCCAATGCGGGTGCCTATGGGGCAGACATCGTTTGTTCTGCTGTATCAGGCATCAGCTTTGGTATATTAAACGCCATCCAACCTTTGACCGGCATCACTCCTGATGTCGCTGTCGCACAAGAAGGCGGTGGGTTCTTGAAGTGGAGTCTTTCTTCTTCGGATGATGAGACTGTACGCGAGAAACAACAGCTTTTGGCAGAGAGTATGGTCATTGCTCTTTTGTCAGTTGAGGCGAATTACGGTAAATACGTAAAAGTAAATGATCGTAAATGGCAGGGAGGTGTCTGATATGAACATGCTGTTTAACTTGGACCTTCAGTTTTTCGCATCGAAAAAAGGGGTAGGTTCCACAAAGAACGGTCGCGATTCCATTTCCAAACGTCTGGGCGTGAAACGTGGCGACGGGCAATTCGTTACTGCTGGTAACATTCTCGTTCGTCAACGCGGAACTAAGATCTACCCAGGTGCGAACGTAATGAAAGGCGGAGACGACACTCTGTTTGCAACTGCAGATGGTGTTGTTCGTTTCAAGCGTCTGGGCCGTGATCGCAAACAAGTTGTGATCGAACCAGTTGCTTCCGAAGCGTAAATATTTATTAAGAAAAACCCAGCGATATAGCTGGGTTTTCTTTTTGTCCCGCTCTTTTTTGTGGTACAATAGATGGGAAAGATATTCTTATCGACTTGGGTGAATGTGATGGGGGACGAGCGGAGGCTGTTTACGCATCAGACAGACCAACTGCTGACCGTTCTGAACAGGCAGCGGCATGACTGGTTGAACCATGTTCAGGTTCTGCTCGGCTATTTGCATTTGAACCGTACTGAACAAGGAGAGGCCCATTTGAAGCGCATTGCACAGATGGCAATGCAGGAATCGATGGTTGCCCGATTGAATAGCTCCTTGTTGTCCGTCTTCTTCTTGACATTTAACGCACTGAACAATGAATTGCTTTTAGAAGTAGACGTGTGCAATCATGTGGATCTCACGCGAGTAGTCTTGAACGAGCAAGACTTGTTTCAGTTGGTGTCAGAGATATTATGCACAGTGAACGATCATGTAGACCAGAGCGGGTACGAAGCGGCCAGCATGCAAGTAAGCTTGCAGATGGATGAGTGTGGCGTTCATTTTCGTTTTGACCTGGCCGGTGTACTTCGTGCATCCGGAATGGAAGAATTGGAAAAGCTGATACGTAAAAGCGAACAGAGTACGGTGGAAGTCACCGAGTGGATACATACGGAAGAGGAATGGGTCCTGAAATTGGTGGTTCCATTCGCGGAATGAAAGAGGTGACACCATGTTTGTCGATCAGGTAAAAGTATATGTAAAAGGCGGGGACGGTGGTAACGGAGCCGTCTCCTTTCGCCGGGAGAAGTACGTACCGCTGGGTGGTCCAGCGGGTGGAGATGGCGGTCAAGGTGGAGATGTCGTATTTGTCGTGGATGAAGGTCTGCGTACACTGGTAGATTTCCGTTATCAACGACATTTCAAAGCACCACGCGGAGAGCATGGCCGCAACAAATCTCAGCACGGAGCAGGCGCGGAAGACATGGTCGTGCGCGTGCCACCGGGAACAACTGTCATTGATGATGATACCAAAGAAGTGATTGCCGATCTTGTGGAGCAAGGTCAACGTGCTGTGATCGCAAAAGGCGGACGTGGTGGACGAGGCAATAATCGTTTTGCCAACTCTTCGAATCCAGCCCCACACATCTCGGAGAACGGAGAGCCAGGTCAAGAGCGTTATATTGTCATGGAGCTCAAGCTGATTGCAGATGTGGGCTTGGTTGGTTATCCGAGTGTAGGGAAATCCACGTTGCTGTCCAGTGTAACAGCGGCGAAGCCAAAAATTGCTGCGTACCACTTTACGACGCTGACACCGAATCTGGGTGTTGTGGACTTGGGGGAGCGGAGCTTTGTAATGGCCGACTTGCCAGGATTGATTGAAGGCGCGCATGAAGGTGTGGGTCTTGGTCACCAATTCCTGCGTCACGTAGAGCGTACACGCTTGATCGTCCATGTGATTGATATGGCAGCAGTAGATGGACGTGACCCATACGAGGACTATTTGCAGATCAACCGAGAGCTGACGCTGTATAACCTGAAGCTCGAAGATCGTCCGCAAATTGTAGTCGCGAACAAAATGGAACTGCCAGAAGCAGCGGAAAACCTGCGTATTTTCAAGGAAAAGGCTCCAGATGTCAAGGTGTACGAGATCTCCGCTGCAACCAGTAAAGGCGTACAAGAATTGATGTATGCGATCGGGGATACCTTGGCGACGATTCCGGACAAGCCAGCTGTCGAAGAAGTTGCGGAAGTGGAAGAGCGCGTAGTGTTCCGAGCAGAAAAAGAACCAGACGCATTCGAGATTACGCGTGATAACGAAGTATTTGTCGTCAGCGGTGAGAAGATCGAGAAGCTCGTACGCATGACGAATCTGAACAGCTATGATGCAGCCCAGCGTTTTGCAAGACAAATGCGCAGCATGGGTGTAGATGATGCTCTGCGCAAGCTGGGAGCAAAAGACGGGGATACCGTTCGGATCGGCAAATTAGAGTTTGACTTTGTGGAGTGACAAAAACCATGATTGATATCCCATCACTGAACCCATTTATGGGGGATAAACGACTCCAACGCGGTGCGTCGCTACCGCTAATCATCTCCAAGCAGGTGCAGACACCTGTCCAAGTTTTGGTTGAACATGCAAAGGGTAATTATCTCGTAGTTTCCTATGAGATGAAGCCCGAAACGAAAGCAGAGCTGCTCGGAACAACTGTACGCATTCGTTGGGAAACAGATGCGGCAGTGAACACCATTGATTTGGAAGTAGTTTCGGAGCAAACGATTTGGCCGATCAAGCTTTTAGGGATGATTCCGATTAGTGTAGGGGTAGAAATTACCCAAAAGCGCAAGCAGGATCCTATTTCCCCAGATCTCGGTATTTCTGTCCCTTACAAGGTGATGGGAGCTAGACCGATCGAAGAAAAAGGCGAGGCAGTGTTGCTGAAATTCTCTCCTACCCGTCTTGTTTTGGGAACGGACGGTTATGTGTCAAAGGGCGATTTTCTCCATTTGTCTTTCAAGATACCGAAGCAAGCGCAGGAGATCGTCATGATGGCGAAAATCGTGGAAAAAACGTTCCAAGACAAGCAAACAATCATTGAATTAATCTTTACGGATATCAATGAAAAGCACCATGAACTCATCAAAGATTACTATAAAAAGCTCTCAACTACCGCTTCTTCCTAAGGAAGCGGTTTTTTTCCTTTGATGTTCCCGTGAAGAAGGTATATAGTAGAGTACATAGAGTTCTCAATCGAGCCTGTTCACTTCATGATTTGTTGTGTGCGCTTTCCTGAATAAATATTTGTGAAATCATTCACTTTTTATTATAAGAATCCGTTGTTTGCTTTACTTTGTGAAAAATGTTACATGCAATTTTTTACCGGATTTTCAGGGAGAATAGCGGCCGTTACTCGTATGAACAGGCATCGAGAATGGAAGGCCTCTATTCCAAAGCAAAGGAGGACGTTTTTTTATGTCTCAAACAACTACGCAACAAGCTCAAGCTGCTGCTGAAGTAGCAAGCACTGCTACTCTGGCACCAGCGCAGCAACAAGATGTACTCGATCAGTTGATGAAACCAGAAATTCAAGAGTCACTGAACATATTGGTGGCGAACCTGCCTAAATTGGCAGAACTGACAACTCTTTTGACCAAAACCTATGATTTGGTACAAACGGTAGCAAATGATCATGTATTGATCGACGACATCAAAGGCGGAATGGAAGAGTTCGTAAAACCGATCTCTGATAAAGCAAAAGGTATTGCGCAAGCAGCCATTGAAGCCAATGACCGTGTTCATGTAGAAGAGTCTACGATCGGTTTGTTCGGTATTCTCAAAATGCTCAAGGATCCGCAAGTACAAAAAACATTGCGTTTCGCACAAGCATTCCTGGAAGTAACTGCAGAACGTCAACAACAAAAACGATAGTTTTTTTATTATGGAATGGAAGACAAGGACGGAGGATTGGGCATGGCGAAGCATATTCTGATTCTAGGCGGCGGTTATGGCGGTTTGCTCAGCGCATTGACTGCACGTAAATACATGACGGCTGAAGAAGCGTCGATCACGGTAGTAAACCGTTTTCCTACTCACCAAATCATTACGGAACTGCACCGCTTGGCAGTAGGAAACCTGTCTGAACAAAACGTGGCGCTCCCTCTGGAAAGATTGCTGCGTGGCAAGGAGATTAACCTTGTAGTAGACACGGTAGAAAACATTGGTCTCGAGTCCCAACGCGTAACATTGGCGAGCGGCGAGTCCATCAAATACGATGCTTTGGTCATTGCGCTGGGAAGTGAAACCGCATTCTTTGGAATCCCAGGTCTGCAAGAGCACAGCTTTACACTGAAGTCTGTAGAAGAAGCAAATCGTCTGCGTGCACACCTCGAAGAGCGCGTGATTGAATACAAGACGAGCAAAAATAAAGCAGCTGCTACCTTCGTTGTAGGCGGTGGCGGTCTGACAGGTATCGAGCTGGTTGGGGAATTCGCTGATATGTTGCCAAATCTGTGCCATAAGCACGGGGTAGACTTTGCAGACGTTTCCATCTACTGCGTAGAAGCAGGTCCATCCATTTTGGCTGGTTTTGCTCCTGACCTGGTTGAGCGTGCGAAAACAAGCTTGGAAAAACGCGGTGTTCAGTTCCTGACAGGCGTACCTGTAACGGAAATGAAAGAAACCACAGTTTGCCTGAAGGATGGCGGTACCATTGAAACCAAAACAATGGTATGGACTGGTGGCGTACAAGGAAATCGCGTAGTAGCTGAGTGCGGCGTGGAAGTAAACCGCGGGCGTGCAACTGTTACAGAATTCCTGCAATCCACTTCTCACCCTGATGTATTCCTTGCAGGTGACAGTGCGGTCGTAATGGGGCCAGAAGGTCGTCCATTCCCTCCAACTGCTCAACTGGCATGGCAAATGGGCGAAGTAGTAGGTTACAACCTCTTCGCACACTTCAACGGCACCAAAATGGATACCTTCAAGCCGGTATTCTCCGGAACATTGGGTAGCCTGGGCCGTAAAGACGCAATCGGTACAATTGGTGCAAGCCAACTGAAGCTGAAAGGTCTGCCTGCAACCTTGATGAAAGAAGCGAGTAACGTTCGCTACTTGACTCATATCAACGGTCTGTCGTCTTTGGCATACTAATCGAATCAGGAAAACCCGGGATCATGATGTCCCGGGTTTTTTGTGCTTGTTTATCCGTTTCCGCTCGGATCTTCAATCACGTTTGGGGATTGTGCCATCTTTTTGCCCCGCATGTCATTGCCAAACTGTTCGAGACTGCTTGGCTTACCCGCTGGGTGATTGTTACGGCGCTCCGATTTATCTGACTTTCCACGTCCGGCCATTTGCCTTTCACCTCCTCCATACGATACGCATTATTGTGTGCGAAGAAGCTCCCCCTCATGTAATCAAAGTAAACCAAAAAGGATCGGATGAAAAAAAGTGGCGGATAAGGATTGTCACATTCCAAGCTTTCCGTTATAATGTCCTCTATGAAGAAACAACTGTTTTTCTCAGGAGGACACAACGCATGAAGAAGGAAGAAAAATTCTACTTGATTCGATCTGACATCCTGCCAGAATCGATTGCCAAAACGATTGAAGCCAAGAAGATGCTGGAATCCGGCGAAGTGGATACCGTGAATGAAGCGGTTGAACGGGTGGGATTGAGTCGTAGTGCTTTTTATAAGTACAAAGATGGCATTTTTCCGTTCAATGCGATGATGAGCGAAAAAATTATGACGTTTACTTTCTCTTTGGATCACATGTCAGGTTACTTGTCCAAAGTGCTCACATATGTAGCAGATCAAGGTGGAAACGTATTGACCATCAATCAGACGATTCCACTTCAAGGGATTGCTACCATATCCATGTCAGTCGATATGGCTAATCTTCGCGTATCTAGCACGGAGTTTTTGGATGGCTTGCAGCTGATCCCGGGCGTTCGCAAAGCGATGATCGTCGGTAGGGGCTAAGAAAAAACAATCAAAGAAAAGGCAGGGGAGAGAGACATGGAGAAGCAGAGCATTAAACTGGGATTAATGGGGTTTGGAACAGTCGGGACTGGTGTCGTACGCATTATTCAAGCGCATCAGGAGGATTTGCAAAAGCAAACAGGTCTCAGCATTGAGATTTCCCGTATTCTTGTTCAGGATGCGGAAAAATCCCGCAATATTTCATTCATGGAGGGCACGCTCACCACTGACCCTGCTAGTCTTTTGGATGACCCAGAAATTGAAGTCATTGTGGAAGTGATTGGTGGCATTCATCCTGCAAAGGAATACATTTTGGGTGCACTCGAACGAGGCAAGCACGTTGTAACAGCCAACAAAGATCTGATGGCGTTGCACGGAGCCGAAATTTTAGAGAAAGCGCAAGAAAAAGGCTGTGACGTTTTCTACGAGGCAAGTGTGGCAGGTGGGATACCGATATTACGTGCATTGGTAGAAGGGTTCTCCTCAGACCGTATCGCGAAAATGATGGGGATCGTCAACGGGACGACCAATTACATCATGACCAAAATGAGTCTAGAGGGCGCAGAATACAGCGAGGTATTGAAAGAAGCGCAAGCACTGGGCTATGCGGAGCAGGACCCAACCTCCGATGTGGAAGGCTTTGATGCCGCCCGCAAAATGGCGATTCTGGCAACGCTGGGCTTCCGTGTACCGATGAAGCTCGAAGATGTGGACGTAAAAGGGATCAGTTCTGTGAGCAAGGAAGATATCGCCTATGGCAAGCAGCTGGGCTATGAAATCAAGCTGCTCGGGCTGGCTCGTCGTGACGAAGAGGCGATTGAGGTAAGTGTGCAGCCGACTCTGGTTCCGAAATCTCATCCACTCGCTTCCGTTAATGGTGTCTTTAATGCCGTGTACGTACATGGGGAAGCGGTAGGAGAAACCATGTTTTACGGGCCGGGCGCAGGTGAATTACCGACTGCTACCGCCGTTGTGTCTGACCTGGTCACTGTCGTAAAAAACAGAAAGCTAGGAGTGAATGGACGCGGAATGGTTGCTCCATACAAAGAAAAAGTACTGAAAGAAGACAGTGAAAAATTCTCGAAATACTTCCTGCGTATCGTCGTTGCAGATAAACGCGGTGTTCTTGCTCAAATTACGCAGCTGTTGGCTGACAAAAATATTTCCCTTGAGCAGGTGATCCAGCAACCGTTCAACAACGGACATGAAGCAGAGATTATCATGGTTACACACATGTCCTCAAAAAGTGACATGGATGCAGTATTGGCTTACATGGAACAGATGGATATCGTATCAACTGTGCAGAGCTGCTACCGTGTAGAAGGGGGAGACAAATAATGGCTTTTAATAGACAGTCTGGCATCCTAGAACGTTACCGGGAATTTCTCCCGATTACGGAAAAAACTCCGCTGGTCAGCTTGCATGAAGGAAACACTCCGCTGATCCATGCCCCGAACCTATCCAAACAATTGGGGGTGGAGCTGTACGTCAAGTACGAGGGGCTCAATCCGACCGGATCTTTCAAAGATAGAGGCATGGTCATGGCTGTAGCCAAAGCGGTTGAAGAGGGAAGCAACACAATCATGTGCGCTTCGACGGGGAATACATCAGCAGCAGCAGCGGCGTATGCGGCACGTTCAGGATTGCGTTGCATCGTCCTGATCCCAAGCGGCAATATCGCACTGGGCAAGCTGGCACAGGCCATCGCCTATGGTGCAGAAGTCATCGCGATTGACGGTAATTTTGATGAAGCACTGGATATTGTTCGGGAAATCACAGCGAAAGAGCCAATTACACTGGTGAATTCCGTGAACCCTTACCGGATCGAAGGACAAAAGACTGCGGCATTTGAAGTGTGCGATGCGTTGACAGACGCTCCTGACATTTTGGCTATTCCAGTTGGTAACGCAGGTAACATTACGGCATACTGGAAGGGCTTCGAGGAATATTTCGTAGCCAAAAAATCGACTCGCTTGCCTAAGATGTACGGATTCCAGGCAGCCGGAGCAGCTCCGTTGGTTCATGGCGAACCCGTATCCAACCCTGAAACGATTGCGACAGCGATTCGAATTGGGAACCCAGCGAGCAAGGATGGCGCTTTGAATGCCATTTCGAAATCAAACGGTCTTGTCGATAGTGTAACAGACGAAGAAATTTTATATGCTTATCATTTGCTGGCGAAGAGTGAAGGCGTGTTTTGTGAGCCTGCCTCGGCAGCATCACTGGCGGGAATTATCAAGCTGCATGAGGCAGGAAGGCTCCAACCTGGCAGCCAGATCGTGTGCATACTGACTGGAAACGGACTAAAAGATCCCAATATCGCTTTGAAGCTGGTAGGTGAAGAGCCGCGTTCTGTTCCGGCGACACATGAAGCTGTAATGGAGCTGGTTCGTCAAAGTGGGAGAGAATTTGTATCATGAATGGACGACGTGTAAAAGTAACCATACCGGCAACGACAGCGAATCTGGGACCGGGATTCGATGCGCTGGGAATGGCTTTCCAGTTGTATTCTGTCGTAGAAATGGAAATCAGTGATCATACGACAGTGGAGATGATGGGGAAGGAGCTACAAGGAACACCGACGGATAAAAACAATCTTCTGTACAAGGTTGCAGCTGGATTGTTTCAAGAAGCAGGTCTCGCCATTCCTGAGCTCGCGATCCGTGCCTCCAGTGAGGCTCCCCTGACGAGAGGATTGGGAAGTAGTGCCGCTGCGATTGTAGGTGCACTCGTAGCGGCTAATCATCTCGCTGGCGAACCATTTACGCGTGAGCAGTTGTTTGAAAAGGCAACACGCCTGGAAGGGCATCCGGATAATGCAGGTGCGTCGATGTTTGGAGGTATCATTGTTGCGACGATGCCTGAAGTACCAGGAGACCCCGTTCCTTATGTGCGGTTTTCTGCTCCGGCTGGATTGCAGACCCTCGTTGTGATCCCGGAATTCATGCTTTCGACAGAAAAAGCGCGGAACGTCTTGCCACAGGTGTACAGCAGAGAGGATGTTGTATATAATGTGGGTCATAGTAGTTTGCTAGTTGCTGCACTAGCACAAGGCAGACTCGACCTGATGGGACGGGCAATGTCGGATCGGCTACATCAGCCGTATCGAGCAAAGCTTGTACCTGGCTTGAACGAAATCCTGGACAAAGCGACTGAACACGGGGCACTGGGAGCTGCTTTAAGCGGCGCTGGACCGACGATCCTCTGTTTCTTCTCCTCAGATGAAGAATTAGAGAAGCTGCGTGCATTTGTGGACAGAGTGATGAAAGGGCACGACATCTCGTACCGCGTGATGATCTTGCAACCGGACGAAAATGGCGTACAGGTAGAAATCCATCAGAGATAGACCATAGTGGATAGGAGTAGCCATGGAGAAGAAACTTGCTTTTCTAGGACCGCGTGGAACGTTTACCGAAGAAGCAGCACGGATACTGTCGCTCGGACAAAATCTATCTTTCGTTCCGTACCCAGGTATTATTGAAGTACTAGACGGTGTTTCCAAAGAGGAAGTGGCATACGGTGTCGTACCGATGGAAAACTCCATTGAAGGAACGGTTAATTCTACACTGGATTGGCTCATTCACGAAGTAGAGCTGCCTATTTTGGCAGAGCTCGCCTTGCCGATTACGCAAAATTTGCTTGTGGCAAAACGGGAGCATCCACTTCCTTTGTCCGCGATTACGAGAGTGCTGTCACATCCTCAAGCGATTGCACAAAGCCACAACTTTTTGCGTGAGAATTTGCCGGAAGCAGCGATCGAAACAGTAAACAGTACGGCATTGGCTGCAAAAATGGTGAGTGAGCATCCAGAAGAGCCATGGGCTGCTGTTGGTACTCGATTAAATGTAGAGATCTATCCATTGGAGTTTGCGCGTGAACAAATTCAAGATTATTCGAATAACTATACGCGCTTTGTTCTCGTCGGTCGGGAAAGTCTTGATCTACCGGTTTCCCGCAAGGAAAAGACGACGATACTGGTCACGCTGCCAGAAGATTTCCCGGGAGCGTTGTATCAAGTACTTGCTGCTTTTGCTTGGAGAAAGGTCAACTTGTCTCGCATCGAATCACGTCCGACGAAGAAAGCACTCGGAAGCTATTATTTTGTCATCGACATTGAGCAGAAGATGGACGATGTCTTGTTGCCAGGAGCATTTGCTGAGATTGAAGCCATTGGTTGTCAAGTTCGTCAGCTCGGGACGTATCCATTTTATATGCATCAGACCAATTCCTAGAGGGATTGGTTTTTCTTTTTCTACTCCCTCCCAACAAAGGAATGACGTCAAGGAGCAAAACGCCCATGACTGCATACGATGTTAGGGAGTTTGGTGCAAGGGAGGAGAAAAACATTGAGAATACACATCGTCCAAAAAGGCGATACGATGTGGAAGATCGCCAAAAGATACGGCGTCGATTACAAAGAACTGTTACGCCTTAATAGTCAATTAAAAACTCCCGATACAATTTATCCTGGAGCGAGAATCAAGATTCCGGCGAAACAAGTTCCTGTCCGACCACCACAAAGAACGACGCCCCCGCATCCAATGAGTGAGGCGGCCCCTTATGTGAAAGAAAGACCGATTACGGAAGAGGAAGAGATGGAGGTTCCGCAACAAATTGAAAGGCGGCCCATTGAGCCGGAAGAATCAGGAGAAGTGGAAATCGAATCCAGAGAGGAGATCAGACCTACTCTACCACCGGCTCCCATTCCTACGAGGCCACCCAAGGAGATGCCTAGACCTCCCAAAGAAATGCCAAGACCACCAGTTCCTTCTGTTTCACCAGAGATAGTCAGGCCAACGGAATCACCAACACTACCACCAACATTACCACCTCCACCACCAACGAAGCCGATCGAAAAACCAATCGAGAAGCCAAGTGAAAAACCGATCGAAAAACCGATTGAAAAGCCAACACCGTATAAACCACCGAACATTTCAGGAAATCCAAATGTGCTGCCTCCTGTTCCGCCTGTTCCTATACGTCCACTCATACCGACTCCACCTCCAACCGGGGTGAGTCCGTATATTTATCCACCAGCGATTCCACCGAATCAAAATGTACCCTACATTCCATATAGACCACCGACTCAGGTCTTGCCCTTACAGCCAATACGACCGCCAGCAAATGTATGCCCACCTTGCACGCAGCCACAGGTAAGCCCATTGCAACCGATGCAGCCAAACTACCTACCGCCACGGGTAAGCCCATTGCAACCGATGCAGCCAAACTATCCACCGCCACGGGTAAGCCCATTGCAACCGATGCAACCAAATTTCCCACCGCGGGTAAGCCCGTTGCAACCGATGCAGCCAAACTTCCCACCGCGGGTAAGTCCATTACAACCGATGCAGCCTACCTACCCACCACGAGTAAGTCCGTTGCGGCCGCAGAAGCCGACTTCAAAGGTGAGCCCACAACAGCAGCTCAAGCCACCTTCAAAAGTGAGCCCGCAACATAAGCAGAAACCAACAACGAGGGTAAGTCCAGAGCAAGAGCGCAGGCCGATGCCACAGGTGCGCCCATTCCCGCCATTCCGACCGCCGTTCATGCCACCATTCCCACCACCATGCCCGCCATTTCCGCCCTGCCCACCGTTCGTGAACCCGTGGAATGGCCCATTTTATCCAAGTCGCCGACCGATTGTGAGTCCCGAACAAATTCGACCCATTCATCCATTTCCAATGGTCCCACCACCGATCAGACCGATGCCGTTTCCTTATCCATGCCCACCACCATTTCCACCCATGCCATTAAAGCGGCCACGAGCGAAGAAGCCTGTGTGCCCGGAACCAGTGGAGTCATCATCATGTGAGTGTTCTTCTGAAGTCATGGAGTACAGAGGCCGAAAAGGCAAGTACAATCGTTCTCCACAGGGGATTCACAATAACATGATGTTCCCGCCTTCCCCGTGTATGGCTTCCATGCCTGAACAAGGGGTTTGGCCGAACTGGGGAGATGGGCATGAAGAATCCTCTTCTTACTGAGAGGGTATGGGATGAACAAAGGAATTTTATCCACCATTGAAAAGGCTTTTCGCTGTCAAATCTACGGGGTAAAGCCGAAGCGAAACGTCAACCTGTTAAAAACAGACCGGGGCCATTGGATACTCAAAGGATATAAGCAGGTCGAAAAAGCTGTGTGGGTGACAGAGTTAGCAGATGCCCTATACCAAAAGGGCTTTCATCATACGGTGCAGTATGTGGCGAGTCAGGAAGGGGCAAAAATTTTTACATTTGAAGACCGCCATTACACCATCATGAAAATGATTGATGGGCATGAAGCAGATAACGGTTCTCTTTTCGATGTGAAAAAAACAGCAGAGACATTGGCGCGTTTTCATGTTGCAGCTCAGGGTTTTCCTAATGTTCATTCCTATGCGTATGAAGGAAAACCTGCCCTTTTAGATAAATGGGAGAGCCGCTTGGAATACTTTGAGCGATTGATGTGGTCGCTTGAACAAAAGGGACCACAGACAAAACTGGAGCAACTCATTTCCCAACAGGCAGATCATGTCCTTCGGGATGGCAAGGAGCTGCTGCAATCTGCCTACAAGCTGCCTTTGACGCCAGAAATGTTTTTAGCCATGGAGAGGGGGACACTCGCTCACAGAGACGTGGCGAGTCATAACTTTTTGCTTACGGAGCGAGGCAATTGCTATTTGATCGACCTTGATACCGTAGGTCATGATCTTCAGCTTGTTGACCTTGTACAATTGATGTCGCGGATGCTATTGATGCAAGAGTACCGGATGGATTCCTTTGTAGAAGCGATGGAAGCCTATAGTAACGTCAATTATTTATCTGATACGCAGATTTGGGCTGTTCATCAATTGCTTCGCTATCCGGATAATTTCTTGCGGGAGGTAACGGGCTTGTATAGTCAGCGCCCAGGCTACCACATGAAGGGCGTCATGCAGCTGATCCAAATGGAAGGCAAAGTGATGGCAAATCGCCAACGCTTTTTAAACGACGGAGAACGAATCTTCCAGCGCTCTCCGTGGGGACATTACCATTTCGTTGGATAGTCGGATAAAATAAAACATCCCTCTTTCAAGAGGGATGTTTGTGTTGTTGGCAAGCTTACTTGGAAGCAGGCTTGGACAGATCAATAGAGAATTTCGCAAACCCAGATTCCAATACGTTGATGAACTTGATATGGGACATTTTTTCAGCGAATGGTTTCGCGTCAGGAGAAGAAGTGAAGGTAACGTTCAGCTTCGCATCTACTGGAGCAAAAGACCAGTTGTTGTCTGCTGCTGGATCGATATTTTTTTGGTTCAGGATGTAGTCGATTACGATTTGACGGTTTTCATCCGGAGAATCGATTACGATGTTTTTGCCATCCAGACCAGGGAACGCACCGCCGCCGCTTGCACGGTAGTTGTTGGTTACGACGATGAACTTGTCTTCAGGTTTTACTGGTTTGCCATTATAAGACAGGTTTTTGATGCGGTTTGCATCTTTGTTTGCTACTTTTCCATCTACAGCGTATTTGGACGGTTGCGTAACATCGATTTGATAAGTAACACCGTCGATTACATCATAGTTGTACGTTGGGAAAGATTCGTTGATGAGTGGTTGCTCATCTGTTTTCTTCGCATCGATTTGGTTGAACTGTCCAGCGGAGCGCTCCAACCATTCTTTCACCGTAGCACCATCGACCAGAACCGCTTTCAATGTGTTCGGGTAGATGTACAGGTCAGATACGTTTTTGATGGCGATTGTACCAGCTGGGATATTGGAGTAGTAGCTCACTCCGTTACGGCCGCCCGCTTTAAATGGTGCACCAGCAGACAGAACTGGAATGCCGTCGTATTCTGTACCCTTCACGTTTTTCTCCACGAACCATTTTTGTGCATTGGTTACGATTTGGATAGATGGGTCATCTTGCACGAGTGCAAAGTAGCTGAAGATCGGGGAAGATGTTTTCCCTACAGCGGAGCGAACCCAGTCAACTGTTTTATCGTGATCTTCTTTTACTGCTTCTACGATAGCTTTGTCTGCATCAGCCAAGGATGCTTTGTTTGCTTTGTCATAAATCGGAACAACTTTTGTAGCGGACTCAGCTACTTTCCATTTTCCGTTTTCTTGTTTCAGCGTCAGGTCGATCACGCCGAGGTGGTTACCCCAGAAGCCAGGCATAACGGCTGGTTTACCGTTGAGCGTTCCTTTTTCTGCATCAATGCCTGGAATTTTATCGAATCCAGGACCAGGGAATACGGAGTGGGAGTGTCCGAACAAGATCGCGTCGATACCATCTACTTTGCTCAGCTGGTAGCTAGCGTTCTCCAATTGAGGACCACCCTCGATAGGGCCAATTCCGGAGTGAGGAACTGCGATGATGATGTCCGCACCTTTTTTCTTCATTTCAGGTACGAATTTGTTGGCAGTTTCCACGATGTCCTTCGCGATTACTTTTCCTTCCAGGTTGGCCTTGTCCCACTGCATAATTTGTGGAGGAACAAAACCGATTACACCTACTTTGAGTTTTACATCCTTGCCGTTCTCATCTTTAAAAGTACGCTCCAGGATTTCGTAAGGAGTGAACATGTTTTTGTCATTGTTAGGGTTTTTGTCCTTGTCGTCTACATAGACATTGGCGTTAATATAAGGGAATTTCGCACCTTTCAAGCTGGTGCCCAAGAAGTCCAAACCAAAGTTGAACTCGTGGTTACCGATATTGGCAACATCATAGTCCATCAGGTTCATTGCTTTGTAAGCAGGGTGAGTATCTCCGGCTTTCAACGGGTCAATTTTTGCCACGTAGTCGCCCAATGGGTTTCCTTGCAACAAGTCACCGTTGTCGATCAGGATGCTGTTTTTCGCTTCTTCTCTTGCTTTTTTGACCAATGTCGCTGTTTTTGCGAGGCCAAACTCGTCTGTGTTTTTGTCTTGATAGTAGTCATAGTTCACGATGTTGGTGTGGATATCTGTCGTTTCCAAAAGGCGGAGCTTGAGGACAGAACCTGTTTGCGCGCTTACAGGAGTAAGAGGAAAAGAGAGTGCGCCAACAACCAAAGAAGTGCTGAGGAGAAAAGCAGTCAGCATTTTTTTGTTCGTTTTTTTCATGTTTGAAATGACCTCCATAAGTTTACAATAATGCCAAGCAAAAATAGTTTATCATTAGATTTGAAGGCTGGATAGATAGCTAGATGAAATAGTATATTAATTTTTTGTATTGACAAAAGTAAAAAAATATAACGTCAATCCCACTTTAGTCGCGTATGCCCCTGTTTCTTTGTGGCAATGATAGGAAGAAAAGCCTATAAAAGAAGGGGTTCTATTTGACTGAGAAGAAAAAGTGGATGGTTTACGCGACCTGGGGTGTAGCTTTCGTTACAGGCGTCGTAGCCGGTATTGTATTTCTGGGTAAAAATGGAAGTGATTCAGGTCTTACACGCTTACTGAACCATACTGGTAAAGCGGATGTAGTCGCAGGTAATTCGTACGAACTGGTTTTAGCCCGCCATTATTTGTGTGGGGTGCGAGATGAAGAACATGTATCGGTTCGTCCGAATCAACTGGCAGACGCCATGGGCAACTATACTGGATGGGAAATTGTACAAGCCGAGCCCGTCAAGATGCTCTTAATGAAACGCGAGCAGGATATAGCGCCAGCGTGCAAGGAGAATGGACATATCGGAATAGCTGCGGACGGCATGCTTGCCCTGTTTCATGGTCTGCCTGCTGAACAAGATGTCGTGCAAACCTTTTATCGAATCGATACGGCAAAAATGGAAGCGAGTCTGCCAAAAGAGGAATGGGAGAATCTGAAACGGGGGATTCGCATTCGGAACTTGGCAGAATATAACAGTGTGTTGTCTACCTATGGCGAATACCAATGGAGCGGACAATGAATACGGGTAAACCGAAAAGAAATCCCTTTCGAGCCTTTCGTGTAACAAGCGCGTATGGACTGGAAAGGGATTTTTGTTTCCATGGCTACGGATTTAGTTCAACCGCAATGATTCGCCAGCGTTCCCCCGGGACTTCACGGCGCAAAAGAAACTTCCATGTTCGTCGAAAATTCCCGCCTTCCTCTGCGATGTACGCGAGCCGAACAGGAACCTCTATCAAGAGGGGACCACGTTCGTCTGAAGGGATGACGATTTCTGACGTTCGCACAGATTCGATCGCGGACAGTTCTTCTGGAAGTGTGAAACCGTCTGTTGTCATTCGCATCGAATGGGTGTCGTGCTCATGCAGAGCGGTGAGGAAATAGCCGACCAATTCTTCAGGTGACGCCCCTTTTAGTGTAGTGGCAAGTGCTCCGGAGGCTTTGAGAATCATCATGCTGTGACTGGGATCGGGCTCTGAGCGTCGATGGGTGGAGCTGCCAAAAAAGTGGATGCAAAAATGCCCAGGGAATTCATTTCCCTTAATCGCACCAGCACCATGAGGCATTCCGTGCATAGACGCTGCAAAATAAGTGCCGTCTACCTCTACCAGAATGGCTCTGCGCTTCCACGACCATTTTCCCTGATAAATGTTCTTCATGATCTGTGTATCCTTGCGTGTCAACGGTTGAACATCGGCATGGCGACTACCTGCTCTGCGCTGGACATCAAAACGTTGTCCTGTCTCTAAATCAATTACCGTACCGAATTCCATCCGTTTTAACGTTTTTTTCACCTGTTCCCAAGGAATGGCTTGTGCAAAATGGACTGCCTCTACGGACTTGACCATTTCTTCGATCTGCTGGCGAACATCATTTGCCAACACATAGCGACGCGGCATTTCTTTTTCATAAAGCTGACCATCGTGATCATATACATACATTCGTTTTTTTACGGTCAATGTAGCGCGTACCCAGTGTGGGTTATAGGAAGCAACTTCGATAGCAGAGCCCAATATCCGCTTCGTAAATTGCTTTTGATCAGGGAAGGACATGGTCGTTTGGAAGGAGGAATCGGGTGATACCGATACGGTGACCATGATGTCATTCTTGATCTTGGCAAGCGCATTGTATGGCATGGACAGTGCGATTGCGAGAAAATAGATACAAAAAATAAGGACTTTACTGCGCAACAACCAACACCTCCACAGCTTATCGTTTCAATAAGATGTCTGACATATGTGGCGTAAATCTTGGTATCATAACACCATTGCGCTTACGCCATACTGATTTCATACGGTGATCGAAGGAGGAGTCTTTAGACCATGTCTACCATGCCTAGAGGTAGCTACAAAGACCAGTTCCATCAGCGTTTGTACGTTCAGTTGAACCAGGGGCACAACAAGCTCAATTACCAACAGATCAATAAGATCAAAGAGCACATGCAAAGTGGCGTAGACGACTATGCCCACATGCAGCATGATGTGTCGGATTCATTCGGAATGAACAAACACTAACAGACGCCGTATAACCCGTTCCTTTTATAGGGAGCGGGTTTTTTTGTTCAAAAGTCGACTTGGATATGAAATGGAAATACACGTTCGCTTTTTGGGTGCTTTGTGTTACAGTAGAGAGTAGAATCTTTGCTCACGGAGAGTGGACTATGCGCATTTTAGGAATTGACCCTGGCATTGCGATTGTTGGCTTCGGGGTTGTGGATAAAGAGGGCAGCCAATTGCGTCCCGTCCAATATGGAAGCATTCAAACAGAAGCTGGATTGCCAGTACCGCTTAGATTGAAACAGATTTTTGAGGCAATGCAGAGCCTTCTGGAAACCTATCGTCCCGATGAAATGTCCGTCGAAAAGCTTTTCTTTAATAAAAACGTGACGACGGCCTTTACAGTTGGTCAAGCGCGAGGGGTTATTATCCTTGCAGCAGAGCTGGCTGGTGTGCCGGTCTATGAATATACCCCGATGCAGGTCAAGCAAGCTGTGACTGGATACGGGGGGGCAGAGAAGAAGCAAATACAGGAAATGACGAAGCTCCTATTGCGGTTAAAGGAAGTACCAAAGCCTGACGACGTGGCGGACGCATTGGGCATTGCGATTACGCACGCACAGTTTCGAGCGTTCATTTCCATTTCGGAAGGGGTCAAGAAATGATTGATTTTGTAGAAGGTACACTTAGTTATCTCGATTCGGAATACATAGTTATCGAAACGGGTGGAATTGGTTATCGACTGTTTTGCCCAAACCCGTACCAATTCGTTCGGTATGAAGGCAACAAAACCAAATTGTTTACCCACCACCACGTGCGGGAAGATGCCATCCTGCTGTACGGCTTCGCTACCCGTGACGAACGCGATTTGTTCCGCAAGCTGCTCGATGTTAGCGGAATTGGTCCAAAGGGCGGATTGGCTATTCTGGCCGCTGCAACGCCTGAGCAGCTAGTGATGGCGGTTCAACAGGAGAATGTTACCTATTTGACGAAATTTCCGGGGATTGGGAAAAAGACAGCCCAGCGAATTATCCTCGATTTGAAGGATAAATTGGTAGGGTACACACCATCTGCGATTTTGACTGTTGCAGCGGGTGATTTGACAGCAGGCGAGCAAGCTGTGTCTGCACTGAACGAAGCGCTCGATGCGTTGACTGCACTGGGTTACTCTGATGGTGAACTGCAAAAAATCAGAAACACGCTGTCTGAGAAATCAAAAGAGGGCGATGGTGTAGAAAAGCTCATCAAACAAGGGCTTGCGTTGCTCATGAGGGGGTAGGATTTTGGATTCTCGGATCATCACGACGCATATGAATTGGGAAGAAGATGCGGCGGAGCTGAGCCTCCGTCCTCGCTATTTAAACGAATACATCGGTCAGCAGCATGTGAAGGAAAACCTGAAAATTTTTATTGAAGCGGCCAAAATGCGGAAAGAGTCGTTGGACCACGTACTGCTGTACGGTCCTCCTGGTCTGGGGAAGACGACTCTGTCGCAAATTATTGCAAATGAGCTGGGTGTGAATATCCGCACGACTTCTGGTCCAGCAATTGAACGCCCCGGTGATTTGGCAGCGATTTTGACGAATTTGCAAGAAGGCGATGTCCTGTTTATTGACGAGATTCACAGACTTAACCGAAGCGTCGAGGAAGTTCTGTATCCGGCAATGGAGGATTTTGCGCTGGACATCATTATCGGTAAAGGGCCAAGCGCTCGCAGTGTTCGTTTGGATTTGCCGCCATTTACACTGGTCGGGGCTACGACGCGGGCTGGAATGCTCTCCGCGCCGCTTCGAGATCGCTTTGGGGTTGTCAATCGCCTGGAATTCTATACTGTTCCGGAACTGACCTTTATCGTTTCACGGGCAGCCGACATCCTGCAGGTCGTCATTCGAGAAGGCGGGGCAGAGGAGATTGCCAGACGTTCACGGGGAACACCCCGGGTGGCAAACCGTTTGCTGAAGCGGGTTCGCGATTTTGCCCAAGTAAAAGGCGAAGGCGTCATTACGACAGAGATTGCCAAAGAAGCGCTGGAAAGATTGCAAGTAGATGCCTGCGGTCTCGATCATATCGACCACAAACTGTTGCTAGCGATTATTGATCGTTTTGACGGTGGACCGGTTGGACTGGATACGATCGCAGCAACAATCGGAGAAGAGTCACAGACGGTGGAAGATGTTTGCGAGCCGTACCTCATGCAGATTGGCTTTATGCAGCGGACGCCACGGGGGCGTGTACTCACCCCAAGTGCGTATCAACACTTTGGTCGGGAGATGAAATCGTGAATCCTGTAGCCAAGCTACTTATTATTGGTGGTGCTGCTTTAATCGTAATCGGTCTGTTGTGGCAGGTAGGAGGCAGATTTTTGCCTTTGGGGCGTTTGCCGGGAGATATCGTGGTAGAAAAGGAAAACGTCAAATTCTACTTTCCGATTGTGACTTGTATTGTGATTAGCATCGTCCTGTCTCTTGGCATGTATCTATTTCGGTTGTTTAAATAAGCAAGTGTGTAGGCCATCGGAGCTCATCGTTCCGGTGGTTTTTTGTGTGTGCGGGCGTTTGGTCCCATTTTACGAAAAAGGCAGGAGATCAGCCGACGATTGTCGAAAAAACATGGGAAGACATGCCAATTTTTGTTGAAAATCAGGTGAAGAAAGGACAATGGACGACATGAGAAAGAAATGGATGGGGAAAGTCCTTTCGGTGGGCCTGCTATCAGTAGTTCTCGTAGGAGGACATGAACCAGCGCAGGCAGCCGGCGACAATATTAGGGTTGCGCTATTTGTGGATACAGGACAAGGCTATCGGGGAGTAGTTCCTTCCGTTACGCTAACTGCTGCAAATGGAATGGAGGTCGTGCTCAATGGACCCGAAGGCAAGACAGATTTACCCGAATTAAAGGGAGATGCAGCTCGTTACCGAGTTGATGAATATCATCTGATCGTTGCCGAAACAGGTGACTGGAATCGCGCACAGCAGATTGCACAGCAATTGAGCCAACGAAAATACGAGGGTTCGATCCAGGTGGCAAAACGTAACGGTCAGACCGTCTATCAGGTTGTAAGCGGAACGTACGACACGTATCAGGCTGCTGCGAATCAGGCAAAAACAGTTGCCCAAGCAATCGGGCAGAATCCGCTGGTAAAAGGCCCGCATCGACTCGAAGCGGGTAAATTCAAAAGCTTAAAGGAAGCGCAAGAATGGCAAGCGTCCTTTGAAGCAACGGGTATTCCTGCTTATCCCGTAATGGTATCAGAGGGGGATAAAGTAAAGTATGCGGTTTGGATCGGTGATGAGGTTAGTCCTGATGCTGTGAAAGAATTGAAACGAAGAGCAAACGCTGCATTCCCTTCTTTCTCCTATCAGGAGCCAGACAGCCATTCATATGTTATATTGAAGCAGGATGTATACGGATCACCGGATGAAGTGATTTGGAAGTATGTATTCTCCCCTCAAGTTAAGCTGACTGTTGAAGCGAATAAAGCAGACGATGAAGCGGTGATTGGCGTTGTGGAACGAGAGCAGCGCACATATCGTGGTGAGATGGAGCTGTCGGAATACAATGGTCACTTGACGCTAGTAAATGAGCTTCCGATGGAAGAGTATCTGTATGGCGTCGTTGGCTCTGAAATGGCTCCAGGCTGGCCAATAGAAGCATTGAAAACGCAGGCAGTCCTGTCGAGAACTCGTGCTGTGTGGCAAGGCAATAAGTATGGTGTTGCCAATGTGTCCGATACGGTTTTCGAACAGGCGTATTATGGCTATACAAAAGAGTCTGATGATGTGCGTGAGGCCGTCGACGAGACGGAAGGCGAAGTCATTTACTACCAAGGCAAACCAGCCGAGTCGCTCTTCTATTCCAACGCAGGCGGTATGACAGCAGATGGCACAGAAGTATGGGGCAATCCCGTTCCTTATTTGCGATCTGTCGAGAGTAAAGACACCTATCCAATGGATAATGCAAGCGTATGGTATCGTGTGGCTTTAGCGGATGGTACGAGCGGCTATGTACGAAATGATCTGGTAACCGAAACAGGCCAGAGCAATTCAGCCGGACAAAGAATGGCGGTCATTTCGACCGAGAATACCAATTTGCGCTCGGGTCCAAGTACAACGACGAATCGGGTGTTGTCCGTACTCCCTACTGGTGCAGAGGTAACGATCCTCTCAGAAGTAAAAGAAGAAAATGCGTATTCGTGGACGCGTGGTCCGTTTACCGCTACAGAGATCGCAGCCATGATCAATGCCGCGCATGACAAGAACAAAGCTCCACGCATTTCAGGAAACGTAACGAGCCTGAAAGTGACAGAGCGCGGTCCATCTGGACGTGTGATCGCGATGGAAGCAAACGGGAAGCCAATCGTCGTTTCTTCACCGGATGCTTTCCGTTCTGTTTTTCAACAAGGTGGCTCCCCTCTTCGCAGCACGAAGTTTGAAGTAGAAAAGATCAATGGTTCGCAATTCATCTTCCGTGGTACTGGCTTTGGGCACGGACTTGGTGTTTCGCAATACGGAGCACGTGCGATGGCAGAGGAAGGGTATGACTACAAAGATATCTTGCAACACTACTACCAGGATGTGACAATCGAAAAGTAAGTCGTTTGCCACAAGATCTACCGCAAAAAGGAGTAACGATTTCGTGGACGTGCAACAATTTGATTTTGATTTGCCGGAGCATTTGATCGCCCAGCACCCGCTAGAAGACCGAACTTCATCGAGATTGCTCGTGTTAGAGAAACAAACAGGCAATATCGTTCATCAGCAATTTACCAATCTAATCGATCACCTCCAAGCAGGGGACGTACTCGTCATGAATGACAGCCGCGTTTTACCTGCCAGATTGATAGGTGAAAAGGCTGACACTGGTGCGAAAATAGAAATCCTTTTGTTGAAATCACTTGGTGAGGATCGTTGGGAGACGCTGGTGAAGCCCGGGAAGCGGATGAAGCCGGGGACAGAAGTGGTTTTTGGTAACGGCCTTTTGCGTTGTGTTTGTGAAGACGTGACAGAGA
Organism: Brevibacillus sp. HB2.2; assembly: GCF_013284275.1. Classification (NCBI taxonomy): domain Bacteria; kingdom Bacillati; phylum Bacillota; class Bacilli; order Caryophanales; family Paenibacillaceae; genus Brevibacillus; species Brevibacillus sp. HB2.2. The sequence goes on along the minus strand of NZ_JABSUV010000011.1, from coordinate 54,739 downwards.
CAGGTGGACGAATCGTGCGCTTTTTGTACGAGGGAATCTTTTATGAGATTCTCGACCAATTAGGCTCGATGCCTTTGCCTCCGTATATTCACGCGCAGCTGGAGGACAGCGAGCGTTACCAGACAGTCTATGCGAAGGAGCGCGGTTCAGCGGCAGCTCCGACAGCCGGGCTTCATTTCACAAAGCCATACTTGGAGCAAATCGCTGCCAAAGGGGTACAGCTGGCTTATGTGACACTGCATGTTGGACTTGGGACTTTTCGCCCTGTATCAGCGGATTCCGTGGAAGAGCATGTCATGCACGCGGAGTACTATGAGATTCCCGAAGAAACAGTAGAGCTGGTGAATCAGGCAAAAGTAGAAGGTAGAAGAGTAATCGCTGTCGGGACGACATCCTGCCGAACATTGGAGACAGTAGGGCGCGCGAATGGAGGAAAGCTGGTGGCAACCTCTGGTTGGACGGATATTTTCATTTATCCGGGCTACACGTTTTCCATCCTGGACGGGCTACTGACAAACTTCCACTTGCCGAAGTCTACGCTCGTCATGCTTGTAAGTGCATTGGCTGGAAAAGAGAATGTGATGCGTGCCTACAAAACGGCTGTCGAAGAGGAGTATCGCTTCTTCAGTTTTGGCGATGCGATGCTAATTTTATAAAAATGTGAACAACCCACCTGTATAAGTGTATACTTATTAGTCAGGTGGGTTTACTTCACCCGGAAGTTTTTCTATAATAGGTAAGACTTACATACATAGCTTGAGGAGTGCAAAGATTTGGCTGTACGCTACGAGTTAATCAAAACATGCAAACAAACTGGTGCACGTCTCGGTAAGCTACATACACCTCATGGGACGATTGACACCCCAGTCTTTATGCCTGTCGGTACACAAGCGACAGTAAAGACGATGAGCCCCGAGGAGTTAAAAGCGATTGGTGCGGGCATCATCCTCAGTAATACGTACCATTTGTTTCTTCGTCCAGGGCATGAAATTGTTCGCGAGGCAGGCGGACTGCACGGTTTTATGAATTGGGACCGTGCCATTCTGACTGATTCCGGCGGTTTTCAAGTATTTAGCCTTAGTAACCTCCGCAAGATCACGGAGGAAGGAGTATCCTTCCGTTCCCACCTAAACGGAGAGAAGCTGTTTATTGGTCCTGAAGAGGCGACACAGATTCAAAACGCGTTGGGTGCCGATATTTTCATGGCATTCGATGAGTGTGCTCCTTATCCTGCGGAGTACGATTACGTAAAAAAATCAATGGAGCGAACAACCCGCTGGGCAGAGCGTTGCCTGAAGGCGCACACTCGTCCAAACGAGCAAGCGCTGTTTGGGATCGTTCAAGGTGGAATGTTCAACGACTTGCGCGCACAAAGTGCACGAGATCTCGTTTCCATGGATTTCCCAGGATATGCGATCGGCGGTTTGAGCGTGGGAGAACCATTTCCTTTGATGTACGAAGTGCTGGAGCATACTGTTCCACTGCTTCCGACAAGCAAAGCCCGCTACTTGATGGGGGTTGGTTCACCAGATGCGCTTATCGAGGGAGCGATCCGCGGTATCGACATGTTTGATTGTGTGTTGCCGACAAGAATTGCCCGCAATGGGACATGCATGACTAGCCAGGGAAGACTGGTCATCCGTAATGCAAAATACGCGCGCGACTTTACCCCGCTTGATCCAAATTGCGATTGCTACACCTGCAAAAATTACACACGTGCTTACATCCGACACCTGGTCAAGTCGGAGGAAACCTTTGGTATCCGATTAACTACTTACCATAACCTGCACTTCTTGGTGAAGTTAATGGAACAGGTGCGTCAGGCGATTGCCGAAGACCGCTTGCAAGATTTCCGCGACCAGTTTTTCGCTCAATATGGATTGGGTGAAGATAGATCTTTTTAATCGAGGGGGATTTTTTTCATGGATGGCTTGACTCAGTTTTTACCGATTATCATCATGTTTGCGATTTTTTACTTCTTGCTGATTCGTCCGCAACAAAAGAAGGCAAAACAACGCAACGCTATGCTTGGTGCTCTGAAAAAAGGCGACAAGATCGTAACAATCGGTGGAGTGCATGGAACAATCCAAGAACTGTCTGATGATACTGTTACGTTGCGTATTGCTCACAACGTAAACGTTACTTTCGATCGTGGAGCGATCAACAACGTAGCTTCTTCCAGCAACGAACCTGCTAAGACTGAACTAACGAAGAGCGAAGAAACAAAAGAAGAATCCAAATAATACATGCGAAAAGCAGGTGGGTGATCCACCTGCTTTTTTCTGTCTTGTTTTAGCGGCGTGGCTTGATAACTTTAGGTTTATGCTTGTTGTTGGAATTTGCCGAATTCACACCGAGAATTCCACCTAATGCAGCCACTCCAAATGCACCGAACAAGAACAGGAAGGTTCCCCATTGCATCGGGGCGTCAAAGCCGAGGAAGCCAATCAAGAGAATGAAGAGGAAGTACGTGAGTCCGGTAAGTCCGCCATAATACCAGCCCTTGCCGCCGCAACGACGTCCAGTAACGTATCCCCCGACCAAGAGGGCAATGGCATTGATTACGTACGTAAAATAGGGCAGCGTGCCTTCTCGTATCGAGGTGAAGCTAAGAAGCAGGGTCGCGAGCAACGCTCCAATTAAAACAAGACATGTCGTATACAATAGACCGGTCAGTACAGAGGTGGATGCACTTCGCACGGTATGTACCCCCTTATTGGAAGTGTTTGTACATCTATATGAGGGGCTTGGCTCACGTATTCATCTTCGCGTTGAACATTGAAAGGAATTTTCGTATGATGGATGGGGAACGAGACGGGGGTGAGGAAGATTGATCAAAACGTACTTTTATAACCACTCTGAACAGAAGATGTTTCACGACGTTGATCTGGCAACGAAGGATCAATGGCTGAAATCACCAGAGGATTTGCTCTGGATCGATCTGTATGATGTGGGAAACAATGAACTGCCCTATATTGCCAAGATTTTCGACTTTCACCCGCTGGCAATTGAGGACTGCCTGCACGTCAGTCCACGTGCCAAGGTAGACAAGTACGATGACTACTATTTCTTCGTTTTTCACGCCCTGCGTTACAATGAAGAAAGTGACGACGAGATCACAACGGTAGAACTGAACGTTTTTCTCGGCCCTAACTACATCGTGACGATCCACAAGTCCCCGATGAATACCATCGGTCGGATCGCTGCCATGTGTCACCGCAACATTTCATACTTGAACAGAGGTCCTGACTATTTGCTGTATGCCATTGTAGACGGGATTACCGATGAATATTTTCCCATTATTGATCGGATTAGTGTGCGGATTGACGAGCTGGAGGACGAGATTTATGAACATCAGATGGAGGAAATTACCGAAGAGTTCCTGGCGTTGAAGCGAACGATTATTTTAATCAGGCGTGTGATCATGCCGCAAAAAAGAATTTTCGCGAACGTCAACGGCCGTTACTCCTTCGACATTTCCGAGGAAAACGTTCCGTTCTACACCGACCTAACAGACCACTTGGAACGGATCTCGGATTCAACGGAAACCTTCCGTGATCTGGTTAACGGTGCGTTGGATACGTACTACACCATCATTAGCGCCAAAACAACCGAGACGATGCGGGTTCTTACCATCATCTCCACAATCATCCTTCCGTTGACATTTATCACCGGACTATTCGGGATGAATACTTTCGCATGGCTGGGTGAAGAAGCAGAACCGTATATGCTGATCGTGGCACTCGTAATTATGCTAGCCATGACGTTTGCCATGCTTCACATTTTCCGCAAGAGAAAGTGGCTGTAATTGGTGCTAATACTTTCCCTGCCCCCTGTTGAACACTAGTATCAAATGTTCTTTGGGGGGCAGCGTAAGTGGATAATCTTACTATGGTGTTACTTCGCACCCTTTTCTCGTATTTTTTCCTCCTGATCTTAGTGCGGTTAATGGGAAAGCGGGAATTGGGAAAGCTGTCCGTTTTTGATGTGGTCATCTCGATTATGCTTGCAGAAATGGCTGCACTGGCGATTGAGGATGTCGATAAGCCTGCTCTTCGGTTTTATTTGCCGATGCTGTTGATTGCCTTATTGGAAGTCGCCTTCGCTTATGTGTCATTAAAAAGCAAGAAATTCCGCGATACTGTGGACGGCTCTGCCGATTTGATTATAGAAAATGGGCAAATCAGGGAGCAGGCGATGCGTCGCAATCGCTTGAACATGGATGATTTGATGGTACATCTGCGGCAAAAAGACGTAAAAAACATTGCCGATGTTGAATTTGCGTTGTTGGAGCCAACCGGACAAATGAGTGTGTTTTTAAAGGAGCAAAAAGAAAAGGTTACGAGGGAAGATCTCGCGTTGATGAAGAAGCTACAGGTCGGTCCTGTCTCATACAAAGGCCTGCCCATCCCATTGATTCTCGATGGCAAGGTCCGAACGGAGGCATTGAGCAAGATCGGACAAAACGAGCTATGGCTGAAACGAGAAATCCGGAAATACGGAATCAAAGACATTCGAGAAGTTTCTTTTTGCAGCATTGACGAGCGTGGCATCATATATTTGGACAAAAAAGACAAGCCGTAGCAATAAGTGCTAACGGCGAGGGAAGAATGCGGCGAGTTGTTCGCCTATCCACGGAATGCGCCGGACGTCTTGCTTGCCCAAGACGCGCATGGCGACGAGTAGGACAATGTACAGCAACATGCTAATGAAGGTGCTTGCGGTCAATAGCTGTCCAATCGAAATGTCCGTAAACCAGTGCTTGGCAATGTAGGAACCAGAATAACCCATGAGCAGCATGGCAACCGCGATTTTGCCGAATTCCCGAAGGTCGACCGTAAAACCAATTTTTTTGATCAGGCTGGCAAAATGCAATAGCGTCCCAAGCGTAATGCCGATATTAAGAGCAATGACAGCGCCGTGAATACCAAATGATGGATGTGCCGTGAAAAAAAACATGGCGACAGTTTTGATGATGGCACTGATCAGTGTATTTCGAAAGACGACCTGAGCGTAATCGAGACCTTGCAAAGCGGCGGCAAGAGGGGCTTGGAAAAACAGGAAGACGGAGAACGGTGCCAGCTCTTTTAGCAGCACGCCAACCTCCCGATACTCATTGCCGTAGAGCAGGACACATAAGGGTTCTGCAAAAATAGTGAGTAAGACGGTACAAGGTGCTCCAATGACGAGTGTTATCCGCATGGCTTGATAAATGCGGCGATGCACGAGTGGAGCATTTTTTTGATAGGCCGCTTCCGCAACGGCAGGAACGAGGGAAACGGACAAGGAATACGTTAAAAAAGTGGGAAAAAGCACCAAAGGAACGGCCATTCCGGCAAACTGTCCGTACAAGCTAGTAGCAGTCGAGGTGGTAAAGCCTGCAATAACGAGCGCGTACGGTACGAGCATCGGCTCAAGTACGTAAGCAATGGAGCCGATGACGCGGCTAAGCGTGACAGGGAGTGCGACATGAATGAGTTGCGACAAGCTCTTTTTGCTTGCTGAAACCGTCATGAGTAGAGGCTTATCTAGAAGCTGAGCTGCTGCTTTTTTGCTGCCTTTGCGATACTGCCAGAGAATGTACAAGAGTCCGGCGGCTTCTCCAAAAATAATACTGGCGACAGCCCCTGCTGTGGCGTACTCAATGCCTTCCGAAAGAAACGACATCGTCATGACAACGACCAGTGCCATTCGGACGACTTGCTCCACAAGTTGAGAGACGGCAGTAGGGATCATGTTTTGCTTGCCTTGGAAGTATCCTCGCAGGACAAGGGAAATGCCGGAAATCGGGATGACCGGAATGGCTGCAAGCAGAACAATGTGTGCACGAGGGTCAGCGAATAGCATTCCGGAAATCCATTGTGAGAACAAGAGAAGCAGGACGCAAATGAAGAGGCTAATCCCGCCGGCAACCGACAAGGCTAGTAACAAAAATCGGCGAGTCAGCCGCGGATTATTAGCTGCTTCCGTCTCTGCCACTTGCTTTGCAATGGCAACCGGAAGTCCGAATGTCGTCACCGTAATCAGAAAGTATAAAAGGGGCACAACCATCTGATAAAGCCCCATTCCTTCCGCTCCGATAATGCGCGACAACACGATCCTGTGAGCAAAGCCAAACACTTTGGTAATGCCACCAGCAATAATGAGGATGACCGTTCCGTAAAAGAAGGATTGTTTCATGGAAGGCTCCTTTGCAAGGATAAATTCACTCAGTAAAGAATATGGACGTGCCGCTGTCGGCATGACTACTTTGAGGGGGAAAATTGGGATGGACCAAGCGCAAAAACAGGAATGGTATGGGCAAGTCGTAAGTCTCTGTGTAAGCAAGGCAGAGGAATTTGCTCTTTTGGGGTACGACAACGTTGCGCCTGAAGACGTTTGGGAATGCGTCACGAATAGCTATAAAGAAATGCCACCGATACACCAGCTTGTCAACGACATTTTGTCCTTGAAGACTAACAAGTACATGAATTACCTCATGATTCAAATGTACAAAAATTCTTAGTGATTTTATAGAAACTTCCGGCCGCCCTCTTCGTATACGTACATGTCGCGAAAAACGCAAGGGGTTGGTTACCATGGTTTACATTCCCAGCAATAATTGACACGTTTTTTTGTACTTCGTTATAATGGGCATATTGGTTTCTCGTCTAGGACGGGACCCTGTTAGGAAAGAGGGGTATTACTACTATGGTTAAATGGGGAAGATTCCTCCTGTTTCTGGTCGTTGTAGGGCTTTTGGCTACGCTTGTAGCAACTACGACCAAGCAGGTGGCAGGAAACATCACACTCGGTCTGGACCTGCAGGGCGGGTTTGAGATTCTGTATGAGGTAGAGCCTCTCGAGGCTGGGCACAAAGTTGATATCGAGCTTTTGAAATCAACAGCTCACATGATTGAAAGACGGATTAACATCGGTGGCGTAGCTGAGCCAGTCACCACTACCGAATTGCCAAACCGGATTCGTGTTCAAATCGCATCACAATCAGCAGATCAGGACAAGCTTCGCGAGTTGATCGGGAAGCCTGCTCATCTGACATTCCGTGATGAAAATGGCAAGATTATGTTGCAGGGAAGTGACTTGGCTCCAAACGGGGCAGCAGTTGGTTATGACGACCTGAAACGCCCGCTCGTTACCCTCAAATTCTCTGACCCGAAGAAGCTAGAAGAAGCTACACGTGCAAACCTGCACAAGCCAATGGCGATCTTTTTGGATGAGACGATGCAAACTAATCCGACCATTCAATCGGTCATTTCTGGTGGTAGCGCGCAAATTACTGGAAATTACACACAGGAATCGGCACAGGAATTGGCTGATCTGCTGAATTCCGGTGCGATGCCAGCCAAACTGGTTGAGAAGCAAGTAACCTCCGTGGGTGCTTCCTTGGGAACCCTGGCTCTGGAGAAGACCATGTATGCTGGGTATATCGGGGCTGCGCTGATCTTTATTTTCATGCTAGTTGTTTACCGTATGCCAGGTATGATTGCAAACATTACCTTGGCTGGATTTACCTATTTTTGTATGGTCGTACTCGACTGGATGCATGCAACGCTGACGCTGCCAGGTATTGCTGGATTTATTTTGGCCGTAGGGATTGCCGTGGATGCCAACATCATTACCTATGAGCGCATCCAGGAAGAAATCCGTTCTGGCAAGACAGTCCTCTCTGCCTTCCGTGCAGGTGAACGCCGTTCCTTGATTACGATTATCGATGCTCATGTGACGACACTGATTGCAACGGGCGTTCTGTTTTTCTTCGGGACGAGCTCTGTACAAGGCTTCGCTGTTGTATTAGCGATGACGATTATCGTAAGTATCATTACCAACGTGTTTGGGTCCCGCTTCCTCCTCTGGCTGGTTGTCCGTTCCAACATGTTTAAAAAGCCGTTCTGGTTCGGGGTAAAGGAGAGTGAGATCCGTGAGCTATGATAAAGACCATACTGTAATCAGATTTGACATCGTGAAAAATCGCAGGAAGTTTTTCATCGCTTCCTCTGTGATTATTATCATCGGCCTTCTGTTTACGCTATTTCAAGGGCTTCACCTTGGCGTTGACTTCAAGGCAGGAACTCGCTTGGATCTTTACATTGGAAAAGCATTCAATCCGACAGATATAGAAGCAGTGATCAAGAAAGAGGTTCCTAATGTGAATTTCAGCGCGGTCACTCCGTACGGGGAAAACCATGGTCAGGCCTATACACGTTTTGACCAAACTATTTCATCCGACACACTGATGAAAGTGGAAATGGCTCTCAAAGCAAAATACGGTGAGCAGGTCTCGAAGCAGGTTTCGTCGGTTGATCCGAGTATTGCGCAAGAGATGGTGCAAAAAGCGGCGATTGCGGTTGCGATTGCTGCTGTGGGAATTGCCATCTACATCGCGATCCGCTTCCAATGGCTGTTCGGTATTGCATGTGTCGTGGGGCTTGCGCATGACGTGTTTATTCCGATTGCGTTGTTCTCTATCCTCGGGTTGGAGGTAGACATTACCTTTATCGCCGCGCTTCTGACGATCTTGGGTTACTCGATTAACGATAAAATCGTTATTTTTGACCGGATTCGGGAGAACTTGAGAACGATGAAATCCAAGACAATTCCTGAACTGGAACATCTGGTGAACGTGTCGCTGTGGCAAACGATGCGCCGTTCTGTATACACGGTAGCGACTGTATTCTTCACAGCTCTTGCACTGGCTGTTTTGGGAAGCGAGAGCATTCAGAACTTCTCCTTAGCCCTGCTGTTCGGTCTAGTGAGTGGTACGTATTCCTCTATCTTTATTGCAGCCCAAGTATGGGTGAATTTGAAAGAACGGAATATGAAAAAGAAAAAAGAAGTAATGTAACGGTGGACGAAACCGCAGGTGAACCCTGCGGTTTTTCTATTCTCTGTTTCTGTATTTGCCGCAGTTTGAAGCCGTATGAGAGTTTTGCATAAAACGGTATGTTTTATGCAGTTGTCAGCTTCCTGCTCCATCCACTATAATGAATGAGGATTGGAGGAAAGCCCATGCTGAAAGCGAAAACACGCTGGAAACTGGCCACCTATGATGAGCAGCTTGCTGCTAGTATCGCCGCAGATTGCCAGCTTACTCCGCTCGTATCCAAGCTACTGGTGATACGTGGCATTGATACATCACAAAAGGCTCGTGATTTTTTGCAAGCCGGTCCAGAATTGTTTCATGACCCTTTCTTGCTGGATGGAATGGAACAAAGCGTGCATCGCATTCAACAAGCCATTCAAAGGCAAGAACCGATTTGCATATACGGCGATTACGACGCCGATGGGGTTAGCTCCACATCGCTAATGGTACATCTACTGCGCCAACTCGGCGCTGTTTTTGACTACTACATTCCCAACCGTTTTACAGAAGGGTATGGGTTACATAAAGACGCCTTGGCGCATCTGCATCAAAGCGGCTATAAACTGATCATCACTGTTGATACAGGGATCAGTGAAGTCGAACAGGTAGCGTACGCGAACCAGTTGGGTCTTGACGTCATTGTAACCGACCATCACGAACCTCCGGCAGTCATCCCGGAGGCATTTGCTGTGATTAACCCCAAGAAGCCTGGTTGTTCGTACCCCTTTGATATGTTGGCGGGAGTGGGGGTCGCCTTTAAAGTAGGGCATGCCTTACTGAAGGAGCCACCTCTGCATTTGGCTGATTTGGCTGCATTGGGGACGATAGCGGATCTGGTGCCGTTGGTAGATGAAAATCGCATTCTTGCTCGAGCAGGATTAAAGCGCTTAAATCATACAAGGAACCTTGGTCTGCAAGCCTTAATCCGAGTTTGTGGGTTGGCCGATACTGAGCTGTCTGCTGGACATGTAGGCTTTGCGCTTGGACCGCGTCTGAATGCGAGTGGAAGGCTGGAGACGGCTGAATCCGCTGTGAAACTGCTGACGACTTCGGATATGGACGAAGCTGAGAAATGTGCCCAGGCGCTGGACGACTTAAACCGCGAACGACAGGAAATCGTCGCAGCGATGACTGAGGAAGCTGTCCAGATGGTGAATGAACTGTATCCGCCAGACCAGAACAATGTTCTCGTTCTGGCTAAAGAAGGCTGGAACGTGGGCGTGGTAGGGATTGTAGCTTCCCGATTGGTCGAGCTTTTTTACCGTCCAACGATTGTGCTTGGCATCGATCCGGAAAAAGGAACGGCAAAAGGCTCGGCGAGGAGCATTGCAGGTTTTGATATGTATGAAGGTTTGACTGCTTGCAAGGAATGGTTACCGCACTATGGCGGTCATACAATGGCAGCAGGGATGACCTTGCCTGTAGAAAATCTCGATTTATTACGCCAAAAATTGAACGAGCTCGCTGGAGAGTGGCTGTCCACCGAAGACTTCACACCGATGACCAAAGTGGACGTTGCGATGAGTATGGAAGAGATCAGCTTGACCGCAGCGGAGCAACTCGAACAGCTCGCCCCATATGGCATGGGGAATCCCACACCGCTCGTTTTGTTAGAAGAAGTAGAAACACAAGGGATGCGCACCATTGGACGAGATGACAATCATTTGAAGTGTACATTGAACAAAGCGGGAACCTCTTTGGATGCAATTGGCTTCAACTGGGCACATGTAACAAAGAGAGTAACGCCCAAGGCACGTTTTCACGTATTGGGAGAATTGTCTGTAAACGAATGGAACGGAAATCGAAAGCCTCAGCTGACGATCCGTGATTTGTCTGTTGGACACCAGCAAGTGTTTGACTGGCGAGGCAGTCGCGACAAGATAGAGAAATGGCAGCAAGTGATGACGGAGTCCAATTCGGTGACGATTCTGTTTCGCGAGGAAAGCTATGAACCATTGGCAGCGAAGGCGACAAGCGAACAGGTGAATTCCTTGATCGTGGTTGGTCGAGAGGAGACGAATATCACAGCCTCTTCCAACGTGATTTTGTATGATTTGCCGACGCGCCGTTCCGAATTGGAAGTGGTTCGTGTCTTGCTCAAACAAGCGGAGCGCATATATTGTTTGTTTGGTGATCCGGATTTAGGAATGGAGCGGCTTTCCTGTCCGGGCCGGGATCATTTTAAACAGTTGTACCAGTTTTTCGTGCAAGTGCCAACTGTTAAAAAAATCCATATGGATGCATTGGCCAGAAAGCTGCAATGGAAAAGAAATTTATTGGACGGCATGATCGCCATTTTTATGGAGCTGGAGTTTTTAGCGGAGGAGGCCGAGCAGTACACGCTGCAGGCCAACACTGCCAAAAGGCCACTCGAGAGCTCTGTGCTCTACGCGAATTGGAAGGAAGAGGCACAGCTCGCGACGGATTTATTACTTTCTTCTTCCGATGCAATGATTCAAGCGCTTCATCAATTGGTGGAACCAACCACCGTTTAGGAGGAATTTTTCATGGATTTTAAACAATACATTCGTGTTATCCCAGATTTTCCACAGCCAGGTATCCGTTTTAAGGACATCACTACTCTCTTGAAGGATGGCCCTGCTTACAAAGCTGCGATCCAAGACTTGGCTGTCTTCGCTCGTGAAGTACAAGCAGACGTAATTGCGGGTCCAGAAGCTCGTGGATTCGTAGTAGGTGCGCCATTGTCGTACGAAATGGGAATTGGCTTTGTACCGATCCGCAAGTCTGGCAAGCTGCCATATGAATCCATCAAGGCGAATTACGACCTGGAGTATGGAAAAGATGCGCTGGCTGTACACGTGGACGCTATCCAGCCAGGTCAGCGTGTTCTGATCGCAGATGATTTGCTGGCGACAGGTGGAACCATTGAGACAACAATCAATTTGATTGAGCAACTCGGTGGCAAAGTAGTAGGAGCTGCCTTCTTCATCGAACTGTCCTACTTGGATGGACGTAGCAAAATAGGTGAAATTCCTATCAAATCGCTCGTTCAATATTAATTGATGCAACAAGGAAAAACGGGTGAAATGCCCGTTTTTTTCTTTTTTCTGCGGCTGTACATACTTTACAGGGGAATTCAGCTTTACAAGACGAACGACATACAAGATAATAGTATGAAATAGACAGACATGATACGTGCAAGTAAGCCTTCGCCTGCGCCAAAAGACTTGGCAACGCCCAAGTTTTCTAGACGTATAGGAAAGTTCAAGTGCTTCACAGTGCGAAATGCGTCCAGGCTTAAACTTTCCGGAGCGCATCACGAAGTGCCCCAGCGTCTGCTTCCGGCAATACTTCGGTGAAACTTTCCGCTATAATGCGGTCGCTCCTCCGTGAGAAGGCCTCGATCGAGGTTATTTTACTGAGAGGATAAGGGAAGGGAACTATGATTACCGGCATTGATGAGATAGTAAAAAAAGCAAGCACATATTTATCACAAACGGATATGGACCTGATTACACGTGCCTATCAGCTAGCAGAAAAAGCGCATGAAGGGCAAATACGCAAATCAGGCGTTCCTTACATTATGCACCCAATCGCCGTGGCGGGTATTCTTGCAAACCTGCACATGGATGCCGTTACGATTGCGGCTGGATTTTTGCATGATGTCGTGGAAGATACCGAGATTACGCTTGATCATCTCCGTGAGCAGTTCGGACCGGATGTAGCTCTCCTGGTAGATGGAGTGACCAAGCTGGAAAAAATTAAATACAAGTCCAAAGAAGAGCAGCTCGCCGAAAACCACCGCAAGATGCTAGTTGCTATGGCTCAGGACATCCGCGTCATCATGATCAAGCTGGCAGACCGTCTGCACAACATGAGGACACTTCGGCACATGTCGGAGGAGAAGCAACGCGAGATTTCTGATGAAACGCTGGAAATCTTTGCGCCACTCGCTCATCGTTTGGGGATCGCTTCCGTCAAATGGGAATTGGAAGATACGGCGCTTCGGTATTTGAATCCGCAACAGTACTATCGGATTGTGAATTTGATGCAAAAGAAACGGGTGGAGCGTGAAGCCTACCTGAATGAAGCATCGGATACGATCAGAGAAAAGCTGGGCGAGTTAAACATCGAGGCAGAAATTTCGGGACGTCCGAAGCATATTTACAGCATCTTTAAAAAGATGACGAGACAAAACAAGCAGTTCAACGAGATTTATGATCTGCTTGCGTTGCGAATCATCGTGAATGACATCCGCGACTGTTATGCGGTTCTCGGTATCGTGCATACCCTGTGGAAGCCGATGCCAGGCCGATTCAAAGATTACATTGCCATGCCAAAGACGAACATGTACCAATCGCTTCATACCACAGTGATTGGGCCAAAAGGTGAGCCATTGGAAGTGCAAATCCGCACGTGGGATATGCACCAGACAGCAGAGATCGGGATCGCGGCTCACTGGGCGTACAAGGAAGGCAAAAGCATCGTGCAAGGATCTTTTGCAGAGAAGCTGGGCAGTCTGCGGGAGATTATCGAAGGTGGGTCGGAAGAAGCTCCGAACGCGCAAGAGTTCATGGAGAGTCTCAAGCAGGATCTTTTCTCCGATACAGTTTTCGTCTTCACGCCAAAAGGCGATGTAGTCGAGTTGCCAAAAGGCTCTGTACCGCTAGACTTCTCCTATCGGATTCACTCTGCGGTAGGAAACAGAACGATTGGCGCCAAGGTGAACGGCAAGATTGTGCCGCTAGACTATGCGATGAAAACAGGCGATATCGTCGAAATCCTGACGTCCAAGCATTCCTACGGTCCTAGTCAGGACTGGCTAAAGATGGCCAAATCCGCGCATGCTCGCAATAAAATTAAGCAGTGGTTTAAAAAAGAGAAGCGGGAAGAGAACGTCGCCAAAGGTCAGCAAATGGTGGAAGCGGAGATCAAGTCGCGCAGCTTTGACATAAAAGAAGCGATGACGGAAGTGAACCTGAAGGAAGCGGCAGCCCGGTTTAATTTCCAAGGGGCGGAAGACATGTTTGCCGCAGTCGGCTATGGCGGCATTACGGCATCGCAAATTGCGACTCGTCTCCTAGACAAACTCCGTCGGGAGCGCGAAGAACAAAACCCAACCATTCCTGAGGTCAAACCGAATCCAGCAAATCGCTCTGTCAAGAGTGAGTCTGGCGTGAAAGTCCGTGGCTTGGATAATTTGCTCGTCCGTATTTCTCGTTGCTGTACACCTGTCCCAGGCGACCAGATTATCGGTTTCATCACGAGAGGTCGTGGGGTATCGGTGCATCGACTGGACTGTCCGAACGTACTGACTGACGAATGTACTGAACGTCTGATTGATGTCGAATGGGATACCGATTTCAAGCATAATTTCCATGTAGAGATCGAGATTACGGGCAATGATCGGAGCGGACTGTTAAACGATGTATTGCAGGTTGTGGCTGAAACAAAGACGAATATTGCGGCTGTCAGTGGCAAGTCCGATAAAAATCGAGTGGCAACGATTCATATGACCATCTCGATTAGCAATGTGGATCATCTGTTGAAAGTAGTAGAGCGCATTAAGCGCATCAAAGATATTTATTCGGTTCGCCGGATACTGAGCACCTGATCCCTCGTGGATTAGGTGTTCTTGTTTAGCGAAGGGAAAGGATGAATCAGTGTGAGAGTTGTCGTACAAAGAACGAGAGAAGCGAGTGTGACCGTAGCAGGAGAGATTGTCGGACAAATTGATCACGGCTTAATGCTGCTGGTAGGAATTACACATGAAGACACAGAAAAAGAAGTAGAATTTGTCGCAGACAAAATTGCGAACTTGCGTATTTTTGAAGACGAGGAAGGCAAAATGAACTTCTCTGTTTTAGACAAGGGTGGTCAAATTTTGTCCGTATCACAATTTACACTGTATGGCGATTGTAGAAAGGGCAGAAGACCCAATTTTATGGCTGCCGCACGACCAGAGCAAGCTGAACCACTGTACGAGCTGTTTAACATCAAGCTGCGGGAAAAAGGGCTCCAGGTGGAAACGGGACGCTTTGGTGCAATGATGGACGTGCGTCTGTTAAATGATGGCCCTGTCACATTGATTGTGGAATCCTAAACACAACCAAGGGGATGAAAACATGGCGCAAGAAGCATTGGTGATCGGTGCGAGTGGCATGCTTACAGAGGTTTCCCGATGGCTGGCTCGCCAAGGTTATCAAGTAACGGTGCTTGGGCGTGATCCAATAAAATTAAGTCGTATCAGAGACGGTTCCATTCATCCAGAGTCGATTCATTTGCTGTCTCAAGACTATCAGCAGACAGACAGCTTGCGTCAGTCTATGGCCGAGCTCGTAGAGAAGAGAGGGCCAATGGATGTGGTTGTCGCGTGGATTCATTCGACTGCACCGCATGCACTCTCTGTGATCGTAGAAGAACTGTCGCGTCCAGAGAAGAGCTGGCAATTGCTACATGTGTGTGGGAGCGGTGCTTGGAAAAATTCACCGACAAAGCCTACATCAGAAGTTTGTATATATCGACGGGTCATCCTCGGTTTTACGTGTGCAGGTGAGCATTCACGCTGGCTGACGAATGATGAAATTGCGGCTGGGGTGATTGACGCTCTGCAAACAACTGAAAAACAAATAATCGTCGGTCAGGTTGAGCCGTGGGAAAAACGTCCGGCTTATTCATCCATATAACGAAATAGCGAAGTCAAAAACAAAAAACGATTGCGTTCGGCAATCGTTTTTGTCGTTTCAGTACGAAATCGAGTCAGTGAATGTAATTGGCTGTTGGGAGGATCAGATTTTTGCCGATTAGATTTGCAGAAATCGGCTTTTTCCCGATTTCTCGTGCCCATATCGATAGCTGTCCGACATGGTGGATTTCATGAGCGATCATGTGCCGCATAATTTCACCCCATGTGTACGTAGCGATGCTGCCGTCTGGCTTCGTGTCCTGAAAGGCTCTTGTTTCCATGCTTTCATCCCAATTGCGCAAAAATTGAAGCACATCCGGGCGAAAAGTCGCCTCCAGCTCACAAACCTTTTCCAACCGGTTGTAAAGGTTGAAGCTTTCTTGAAAATCAGGCCTTCCCAGCATGACTTGAATCCAGCTCCACTCTACATCAATGACATGGAACAGGGTATGCAAAATCCCCCCGACACCTCCGATGCGCGGACGAAGCAATTCTTCTATCGGAACGTCCTCACACCATTTCAGCCATTCTTCACGAACTATCCAATTGTACTCAAACATGGTTTTAATAGAAATCACTCCATTTTCAAAGGTTAACTTGTGATCACCTGCGTCCATACCGTTCGATTACTGATAGTGTGATTGTTTTTCATCCGTCATCACTCCTTTCGATGCTTATGATATTCGCAAATCCTTTGGGAATTCCTGCCTGTCCTGTCTTGCCTTGATGTGATCAGATGCGCCATAAAAGAAACCCCCAAACGAGAGAGCTAGAGCCAGCTTCTTTCGATGGGGGATTTTGTAAGAGAGGGATCAGCCTCCCTGATTGCTTTGAGTATTAAAGTACTGGACAATCCCTTTGAACAGACCTTCTGCGGCAAGATCCTGCTGTTTCTCGGAACGTGCGCGAATCTCATCGTTGTAGTTGGATAAGAAGGAGATCTCGGCCAAAATGGATGGCACCGGGTTTTCGCGTAGAACGAAATAGTCTCCGTATCGATAATTCATGTCCTTGTAGCTCGTGGCTTTCACCAGTTCTGTTTGAACGAGGGAGGCGAGCTTGCTAGAGTTACCTTGGCTGTAGTAGAAAATAATCGAGCCATTCGTTGCAGAGTTTGGATGCGTATTATGATGGACGCTGACAAAAATATCAGCCTGATTTTGAATCGCGATATCGACGCGCTGTTGCAGGGTCAGTTTGCGATCATCAGCTCGCGTCATGATGACTTTGGCACCTGCTGCTTCCAACTTGTTACGTAGGAGCAGAGAAACTTGCAGATTGACCGTTTTCTCTAAAGTAGAGAAGCTGGAGCCAGTCGAACCACCATCTGTGCCACCATGTCCAGCATCGACGACGATGACTTTGCCGACAAGATCATTACTGCGTACCACTGCTTGCGCACCGTTAGCAGAAACGAGCCAACCTGCAATGTAGCCTGTGGAGCCGTCAGGGAAGTTTACTTGGAACCACTCGCCTGATTTATTGGCAATCCCATATTTCTCGCCAGGCTGTACCTGTTTGATAACAGCGTGATCGGTACTCGGACCAGAACGCACATTGGTATCTGGATTCATGACCGTCACATATGGGCCACTCGGAGTAGGCATGCTTGGTTGGTCCACCGTAATGTGCTGGCCTGCCACCCAGCCAGTTTTTCCGTCCGCCGCTTTGATGCGGTACCAGTCTCCTTGTTTTTCCAAAACGGTCAGCTTGCTTCCGACGGGAAATGTAGTTTGAATGGCACTGCTTGTGTTCGGTTCACTGCGCAGATTCAATCCGTCGGTTTTTACTGTGGCGGTTTGACTTGAAGAGGACGGTTGTCCAGTCTGAGGTTGCGTGTCCCCATTTCCATTTTCAGGCAGGGTCGGCTGACCTGTGTTCGGGTTGGTTTGATCGGTGGAGAGCCAAGCATTGACTCCATCGTAAGGGAATTGAATCCAACCATTTTGTCTGTTCAAGACCGTGATTTTCTCGCCCGCATGTAGTTGACCGATTGCAGGTGTACTGGCATCTGGCGTGGCGTATACATACGGAGCGAAATCCAAGGTTAGGCTGGTTCCTTGTAGTGCAGGAGGCTTCGGTTGTGAGCCAGTGCCCGCTGGATTGGTCGTTGGAGGCGTACTACCTGTAGAGGGAGGAGAAACTGCTTGTCCCGTACCTACTTCTTTTACAAGCCAGTTTGCGACCCAGCCTTTTGTTCCTGCGTTGAGTTGAATTTGGAGCCATTCGCCACTCGTTTGCACGATGGGGTAGCGTGTTCCTGGATTGATGGTTTGTACGACTGCATATGTTTGGCCTGGTCCAGAACGAACATTGAGATTGGTTGTGGTGCTCTCCACTTGCTTGGTAGATACAGTTGCTGGTTTCTGTTGTTGTTGCTGTGTGCTGACGAGCCAGTTCGCTACCCAACCGCTTTGACCGTTCGGAAGCTTTACTTGAATCCAGTCATTTTTGGTGGAGATGACGGGCAGCACAGTTTTGTTCGGCAGTGAAGTGACGATAGCGTCTTGGAGGCTGGGACCTGAACGGACATTGAGCTTGTCCACGGTGACCTGAACAGAACCGGCGGCCCAGGCTGCAGAAACGGGGAGGGAAATGGCACAGACGACAGTCAGGAGACTCATCAGGATCTTTTGACGAACAAACACAATAGACATCCTTTCCGAAATACGTAGCTTTTGAATTCAATGCGATCTTGATCTTGCATGTTTTTGCCAAAATAATCACTTCGCTATTTCTCCTGCTTTTTCCTGCAAAATACGACAAGGTTCTGCATATGTTCCCTGATTGCTTTTCAGCTGGCAAGGCAATACTAGATTTTACTAGATGCTAGCGTACGCAGCTTTTCAGGAGGAATTTATCGTGAGACAGTCAAAGAAGGAAACATTCGCGCAAGGATTGAATCGGCAGTTTTTGTCTGTTGATTTTCAAGACGATTTAGAGAAAGAAACGTCACTACAAAATGCGGAAATGGCCCAAGATTTTCATCCGGGCTTGCGGGATATCCAACACCCCCGGCAGAAACGGAAATAACCGTTTTTGTCACCTTGCACACGATGCCACAACTTGTCTAGTTGACCCGAGTAATTCTCGTCGGCTATGATGAGGAGTGGCATTTTTGAAAAAAGCAGGTGAACTCCATGATACAGATGATATGTGAGGGACACGCATTCGAGCGGGAACTCTCCTTAATTCTCGCGTTATTTTATGAAGATCCAGCGCTCACTTTTGTGCCCGAGTGGACAGATGAGGCTGATTTGAAAATCAAGCTGGCATTGACCGTGCGTGAAAATGGAGTCGTAGCTTCGGGAGAGTTATACGATGGCAAGCGAAGCATCTCCCATCAGGTGGAGCGAGACTACGTAGCACGTGATGAGAAAGCGATGAAAAAGACGACCAAGCAAGCTCTTTGCTATGCGTTGTTATTGATGCTGGAAGAATACACGGGCATGGAGCAAGGCTGGGGAATTTTGACCGGGATACGCCCGACGAAACTGTTGCATCAGTTGAACGCCGCTGGTGTAGACAGACAGGAAGCACACAAGAAATTGCAGCAGGATGTGATTTTGCGTCCATACAAGCTAAAGCTTTTGCAAGAAATCGTAGACAAGCAGTTGAACGTCGTGCCTGATTTGTATCAGATTGACCGCGAGCTATCGGTCTATATCGGTATCCCATTTTGTCCGACGAAATGTGCGTACTGTACGTTTCCTGCTTACGCGATTCGCAGTCATACGGCTTCGGTTAATCCGTTTCTCGAAGGTCTCCATTACGAGATGGAGCGGATGGGGGAGTGGCTTCGGGCGAATGACCAACGGATCACGTCCATTTATTTCGGCGGCGGAACCCCTACGAGTATTACCGCAGATGATATGAATCAGCTGTTTGAGACGATGCATCGTTCGTTTCCACACATGGGAGATGTGCGTGAGTTGACGGTTGAGGCGGGAAGACCCGACACGATTACACGCGAAAAGCTCGATGTTATGAAGCGGTGGGAAGTGGATCGGATCAGCATTAATCCACAGTCGTTTACGCAGGAGACGCTCCAGGCAATCGGACGTCACCACACCGTCGAAGAGACGATTGAGAAATACCATCTGGCTATGGAGATGGGCTTGACAAATATTAATATGGACCTGATCATCGGGCTGCCAAACGAAGGTGTATCCGAGCTGGCACACAGTCTCCAAGAGGTAGAAAAACTAATGCCTGCCTCGCTGACGGTGCATACGCTGTCTTTCAAGAGAGCATCTGAGATGACGCAAAACAAAGACCGCTATAAGGTCGCCAGTCGCGAAGAAATTAGTAAGATGATGGAGATGGCTTCCGATTGGACAGCAGCGAACGATTATGACCCATACTATTTATATCGTCAGAAAAACATTTTGGGAAATCTGGAGAATGTCGGGTATGCCAAGCCAGGGCAGGAAAGCATCTACAACATCATGATCATGGAAGAGGTACAAACCATCCTTGGTCTCGGCTGTGGGGCGGTCTCCAAGCTGATGGCTCCAGGAAGTGGCAAGCTGACGCGTTTTCCGAATCCAAAGGACCCGAAAACGTACAATGACACGTACAAGGTTCTGGTTGAAAACAAGCTCCGTGATTTGGATGAAATCTATTCGGGTGCGAGAACGGCTGGACAGGTATCTGGCAAGTAAGTGATGGATATACTTGTTATCAATAAAAAAAGTTTTATTTGAGCGCCTGTTGACGGCTGTTGGCGGGTTTGCTATGATTCACATTAAGCTTTTTTATTGAATAAGAAATGATCTGATGACGGGAACAAGTATCCAGGAACCGGATGCCCAGAGAGAAAGCGCCGTGGCTGAGAGTGCTTTCGTATAACGGCTTGGTGAATGACATCCCTGAAGACCGCAGTGAACGGTAGAAAGAAAAGAAATCTCTTTCCCCAGTAACTGGCAGGCGTGTGCCGGCGTTAACGGCTAATAAGTGGGATAGCCTTTTGAGATATAGGGCTATTCAAACAGGGTGGCACCACGGGAGTATAACCAGTCTCTCGTCCCTGACATGCGGCGATTTGCTAAATGTCAGGAGACGAGGGGCTTTTTTATTTGTTCATAAAGAAAGGTTCCTTGATCCTGAAGGTTTGGCTTTAGCCCGAGTTTTTGAAAAGACATGGAGGTTCGAGAGGAATGACAAGAATCCAGATCCCACGCGGTACGCAGGATATCATGCCTGGTACTGTAGAGCTGTGGCACTACGTGGAGGCCAAGGCCCGCGATCTGTGTCGCCGCTCCAATTACGCGGAAATTCGTACGCCGCTGTTTGAGAGCACAGAGTTGTTCCAACGGGGTGTAGGCGAGACCACGGATATCGTGGAAAAAGAAATGTACAGTGTAGCTAATCCGCGCAGTACGGATGCTCTCACGCTGCGTCCAGAAGGGACAGCGGGTGTTGTTCGCTCCTACGTGGAAAACAAGCTGTACGGTGTGCCTAATCAGCCTACCAAGCTGTACTACTTAGGACCGATGTTCCGTCACGAGCGTCCGCAAGCAGGCCGCTATCGCCAATTCGTCCAATTCGGTGCAGAAGCGATTGGTTCAAGCGATCCAGCAATCGATGCAGAAGTCATTGGCCTTGCGATTCGTCTGTATCAGGAGCTCGGATTGACAGGACTTTCTGTGGAGTTGAACAGCGTAGGTACAGTCGAAGACCGGGCACGTCACCGTGAGCATTTGCTCGCACATTTGAACGGCGTTCGCTCTGAGCTGTGTGAGGATTGCCAGTCTCGTATCGATCGCAATCCGCTGCGCGTACTCGATTGCAAAAATGAAACATGCAAAAGACTGACGATGGACGCTCCGTCCATTTTGGACTACTTGAGCGAAGAGTCCGCGGCACACTTCGAAGCCGTACAAAACTACCTGACCGCGCTGGATATTCCGTTTCATGTAAATCCGCGTTTGGTTCGCGGCTTGGACTACTACACATTGACCGCATTTGAAATCAAAATGGCGGAGATCGGTGCGGTAGAAACGCTTTGTGGCGGTGGCCGCTACAACGGACTGGTTGCAGAGCTGGGCGGCGACGATATGCCGGGCATTGGCTTCGCACTCAGTATCGAGCGTCTGCTGTTGGCTCTGGAAAAGCAAGGTGTTCAACTGCCGATCTCAGGTGGCATCGACTGCTTCGTAGTGGTGCAGACACCAGAAGCGAAAACAACCGCTTTCGTCCTCGTCGACCAATTGCGCCAAGCAGGAATTGCGGCTGAGCTGGATTATCTGGATCGGAAAATGAAAGCACAGCTGAAGCAAGCAGATCGTCTACAGGCACGTTTTACGGCGATCATTGGTGAGTCTGAATTAACGAACGGCACTGTTGTTCTAAAGGAAATGGCAACAGGTGAACAACAAGAAGTGAAACGCGAGGAACTCGTTGCGGTACTCGCTGCAAAAGCAAATCAATAAAACAAATCGTTGGGGGAAATGATCATGTCTTGGCAATATCGCACCGTACATGGTGGAGAAGTAACAACAGCACACGTTGGGCAGGAAGTCGTACTGAACGGATGGGTACAAAAGCGTCGCGACCTCGGAGGCGTCATCTTCATCGACTTCCGTGACCGCACTGGCATCGTCCAAATCGTATTCAACCCGGAGTACAACAAAGAAGCTTGGGAAGCGGCTGACAAGGTTCGCAGCGAATACGTACTGGTTGTAAAAGGGAAAGTAGTAAACCGTGCACCAGAAGCAGTCAATCCAAAGCTGAAAACAGGCGAAGTAGAAGTGCACATCTCCGAAATTGAAATCCTGAACGATGCAAAAACGCCTCCGTTCCTGATTGAAGATGAGATCGATGTAGATGAACAAGTTCGTCTAAAATACCGCTACCTCGACCTGCGCCGTCCAGAAATGCAGCGCTCCCTGCTTTTGCGTAGCAAAGCAGCAAAAGCTTTCCGTGACTACCTGGATGAGAACAACTTCCTGGAAATCGAAACACCAATTCTCCAGAAGAGCACTCCTGAGGGCGCACGTGACTACCTCGTGCCTTCCCGTGTACACCCAGGCGAGTTCTACGCACTGCCGCAATCGCCACAGCTGTTCAAACAGCTTTTGATGGTATCCGGTTTGGAGCGCTATTACCAAATCGCTCGTTGCTTCCGTGACGAAGACCTGCGTGCTGACCGTCAGCCTGAATTTACCCAAGTGGACATTGAAACCTCTTTCCTGTCTATGGAAGAAATCCTGCCAATGATGGAAAAGATGGTCGCTCACGTATTCAAGCAAACGGTTGGGGTAGACGTACCGACTCCATTCCCTCGTCTCACGTATGCGGATGCCATGGCGCGTTACGGTTCTGACAAACCAGACGTACGCTTCGGCATGGAGCTGACAGACGTATCTGATCTGGTTGCGACAAGCGACTTCAAGGTGTTTGCAGCAGCTGTAGCTGGCGGCGGACAAGTAAAAGCGATCAACGCAAAAGGTTGCGGGCACTACTCCCGAAAAGAAGCAGACGACCTGGGCAAATTCGCTTCCCGTTATGGCGCGAAAGGCTTGGCTTGGATCGGCTTCAAAGACGGAGAGGTCAAAGGGCCAATTGCGAAATTCTTTAAAGAAGAAGAGCTTAACGAGATGAAAGCACGCTTGGCGGTAGAAGAAGGCGACCTGCTCCTGTTCGTTGCTGACAAACCAAAAGTAGTAGCAGATGCACTGGGTGCCCTTCGTTCCAAACTGGGTGCGGAACTTGGTCTGATTGACCAAAGCCAGTTCGCATTCCTGTGGGTAGTAGACTTCCCGCTGGTTGAGTGGGATGAGGATGCAAAACGTTATGTTGCCCTGCACCATCCGTTCACGCGTCCAAAAGACGAAGACCTGCACCTGTTCGAGACCGATCCAGGTCAAATGCGCGCACAAGCGTACGACATGGTTCTCAACGGATACGAGCTCGGCGGAGGTTCCATGCGGATCTTCAAGCGCGAAGTCCAAGAAAAAATGTTTACCACACTTGGCTTTACACCAGAAGAGGCGCGGAAACAATTCGGTTTCCTCATGGATGCATTTGAGTACGGTACACCTCCACACGGTGGAATCGCTCTTGGCTTGGACCGTTTGATCATGCTCTTGGCTGGACGCACCAACCTGCGTGAAGTCATCGCATTCCCGAAAACAGCAAGTGCGAGCGACCTGATGGTAAATGCTCCAGATGTCGTAGACGGAAAACAATTGAAAGAGCTGTCCATTGCAACAATTGTCACAGAAGAAGAAAAGGTGGAAGCGTAATCGACTTGCGCAACTGCATTGCTCTTTGATACATTGGTAATACTATGATGAAAGCCCTGCGATGCTCGTGACATCCGATAGTTTTGAGCCACAAAGTTTGTTTAGGGAGTTTTTCGTCCGTGATTGTAAAGGCATGCCTCCTTAGAGTGGACGTCTGTAACAGTTCGGCAAGACACCCACCTGCGATGAGCAGGTTCAAAACTAAGGAGTAACACGACATAATGGGGCTCCTTTTTTCTATTTCAATCCTACTTTTCCGATTGACTATAATCCAGCTTGCGAATGAAAGGTGACACGAAATATGCTTCATCAATTTTCTCGTTGTGAATTGGCCTTCGGTCCCGAAGGTTTGGAAAAAATGAAAAATAGCTGCGTTGCTGTATTAGGAATTGGCGGAGTAGGTTCCTTTACAGTGGAAGCACTGGCGCGTACAGGTGTAGGCAAGCTCATTTTGGTAGATAAGGATGTAGTAGACATCACAAACATCAACCGCCAAATCCATGCGACGCTGAACACAGTCGGTCAAAAAAAGGCTGAGCTTATGAAGGAGCGCATTGCGACGATCAATCCAGAGTGCGAGGTCGTAACTCTTCATATGTTCTACAATGAAGAAACAGCGGATGCGCTGTTCGAGCATGAACTGGATTACATCGTGGATGCGATGGATACCATGTCTGCGAAGCTCCATGTGATTAAGGAAGCGAAGCGTCGCAATATCCCTATTATTTCTAGCATGGGTGCGGCCAACAAAATGGACCCGACCCGTTTTGAGGTTGCCGATATTTCCCAAACGAGTTATGATCCGATTGCAAAAGTCATTCGTCGTGAGCTGCGGAAAAGCGGTATCTACAAAGGGGTAAAAGTTGTATATTCCCGTGAGATTCCCGTAACCGTCCGTGTAGATGTACGCGAACAGATCGTGTCTAACCCGGATTCACCGATTAGTAAAGTGCGGATGCCTCCAGCGAGCAATGCTTTCGTGCCTTCTGTAGCTGGTTTAATTTTGGCCAGTGTAGTGGCAAGAGATATTTTGGAGTGGCAGCCTGTAAAAGGATAGTGGAACATGGATGATTTATTCACGTTTGCCTATGACCAGCAGGGTGGCGGCAAACAGAAGCCATTGGCTGCACGGATGCGGCCGCAAACGATTCAGGATGTAATCGGGCAATCGCATATTTTGGCTCCTGGAAAGCTGCTTCGACGCGCGATTGAAGCAGATCAAGTGTCCTCTGTCATTTTTTACGGACCTCCGGGAACAGGGAAAACAACACTGGCAAAAGTCATTGCCCGAACCACACGTACGCATTTCTCCGAGTTAAATGCAGTTACGGCCGGTGTCGCTGATATCCGCAAAGTAGTAGATGCAGCGAAGGAACGGCTCGTTATGGACAGTCAGCGGACAACCTTGTTCGTAGACGAGATACACCGCTTCAATAAATCACAACAGGATGCCCTTCTTCCTTATGTGGAGGAAGGCACGATTATTTTGATCGGCGCTACGACGGAGAATCCTTTTTTTGAGGTGAATCCGGCGCTTTTGTCGCGTTCACAAGTATTTTCCCTTCAATCGCTTTCTCATGAGGAATTAAAGCTGGTTATGGATCGGGCACTTACTGATGAAGAAAACGGATTGGCGGAGCTATTTGTCACTGTAGAACCGGAAGCGGCAGAGCATTTGGTTCAATACGCAGAAGGGGATGCCAGACGTTTGCTCAACGCATTGGAACTGGCGGTGACAACGACGCAACCAGGAGCGGATGGACGCATTACGGTGACATTGGACGTCGCTGTGGAATCCATTCAGCGCAGGGCAGTACGCTACGATAAGAGTGGGGACAATCATTATGACACGATCTCTGCTTTTATTAAATCCATTCGTGGTTCTGATCCGGACGCAGCTCTTTACTGGTTGGCGAGAATGATTGATGCCGGAGAAGATCCGCGGTTCATTTCTCGCCGCTTGGTTATTTCGGCTTCAGAGGACATCGGAAATGCTGACCCGCAAGCGATCACAGTTGCGATGTCCTGCTTTCAGGCGGTAGAATTGGTGGGGATGCCTGAAGGGCGTATCCCTTTAGCACAAGCGACGACGTACCTAGCGACCGCCCCCAAAAGCAATGCTGCTTACAACGGAATTAATTCTGCGTTGGATCGTATCCGAACAGATGGTCACAAGCAAGTGCCGATTCATCTGCGAGATTCTGCTTACAAGGGAGCTGCGAAGCTGGGACACGGTCAGGGATATCTGTATCCGCATAACTATCCATATGGGTATGTACCTCAACAGTATCTGCCTGACGGTGTAAACTACTCGTTCTACCAGCCAAAGGATCACGGCTATGAGCGTCACATTCGCCGCTTTCAGGAAGAAAGACAGAAGATGGATGAACGTGGATTGCCAAGGAAAAACTCCCCCGAATAATGGGGGAGCTAACATGTTAAGTGCGGACATTTCCGCCTGGTTTATTGGGCAAATCACCGTTTTCATTCGGCTGTTTGCTCTGCTCACTCGCACCGTAACGGGCTTTGTGAGCAATCGTGCCTGCGGGTTGGTCGTACAAGGTTTCGGACGGGTGGTTGGGACCTCGTTCCGAGCGTTTGTTCGTTGTCATCTGCATATCACCCCCTAAGATGTTAGTGTGTCCCTCGATACAGAAGACATGTAGGGGGCGGGCGCGTATTACCGATACAAAGAGGAGAGTTGTTAACGTGAAGATTTCAACGAAAGGACGTTACGGGCTGACGATCATGATGGAATTGGCCAACCGTTGCGGAGAAGGGCCGACTTCCCTGCGGAGCATCGCCCAAAAACATGATTTGTCCGAGCATTATTTGGAGCAATTGATTGCACCTCTGCGTAACGCGGGTTTGGTAAAGAGTATCCGTGGCGCATATGGCGGTTATGTTCTGGCGAAGCAGCCGGATGAGATTTCTGCTGGCGATGTGATTCGCGTGTTGGAAGGACCGATCAGCCCTGTGGAATTTGCAGAGGAAGAAGACCCGGCTAAGCGTTTTTTATGGCTGCGTATTCGGGATAGTATTTCTTCTGTTTTGGATTCGACATCGCTTCAAGACTTGATCAGTTTTGAAGACGATGGTCCTGCTGATAACTATATGTTTTATATCTAGAATGTAAGAGGTTGTTCAAAAAGTCGTCTTTTGATCACGAAGTAGCTCAGAAAGCTAATTCGACATCGAATCTGGCGTTCACCTCCGAAGTCCCGGTGCTCATGTAGATTACCTACATTCCGCTCCTCCTTCGTTCGGTTCTCGCCATCCTCTCGGTGCTAAAAAGCCGACTTTTTGAACACGTACTATAAGTTGGTAGAAGGTGACAGCATTGTCAGAGCGAATGTATTTTGACCATGCAGCTACTACGCCGGTGCATCCGCGTGTTGTTGCTGCTATGACTCCCTATTTGACTCAAGTATACGGGAATCCATCCAGTGTCCATGGTGCAGGTCGCGAAGCACGAAAAGCGTTGGAGCATGCGAGAGACACGATTGCCGACTTTATGGATGCTGATCCGCAATCTCTCATCTTTACGAGTGGCGGGACAGAAGCGGACAATATGGCAATCATCGGCGCCGCAATGGCACAGCGCGAACGTGGTCGTCACGTCATCACTTCGCAAATCGAGCACCATGCAGTCTTGCATGCTTGTGAATTTTTGGAGCAGGCAGGATTTGAAGTGACGTACTTGCCTGTTGACCAGACAGGCATGGTCCGTTTGGAAGACCTGAAACAAGCGGTTCGTCCGGATACGGTACTGGTGTCTATTATGTACGGCAACAACGAAGTAGGAACGATCCAGCCTATCGAGGAAATGGGTACCTTTCTGCGTGAAAAAGGGATTGTTTTTCATACAGATGCCGTACAGGCTTTTGGTGTACTGCCTGTCCATGTACGAAAGCTGCCTGTTGATATGCTCTCGGTATCCGCCCATAAAATTAATGGGCCAAAAGGAGTCGGCGCTTTGTATTTAGCGCGTAAGGTTCCGTTTTCCCCGATTTTGCACGGCGGTTCGCAAGAGCGCAAGCGCAGAGCAGGAACGGAAAACCTGGCCGGGATTGTTGGGTTTGCCGAAGCGACGAGGGTCGCTGGCGAGGAAATGGCGGAGCGAGTTGAAAAGTATAAGCAGATGAAAGCAGCGATGATCGCAGTCTGGCAGGAAGCAGGAATTACGTTCTGCCTGAATGGACATCGCGAGCAGGCATTGCCACATATTTTAAATGTGTCCTTCCCTGGCGCCCATACAGAAACCATGCTGATGAATCTGGATATCGCCAAAATTGCAGCAGCGAGCGGCTCAGCTTGTACATCCGGATCACTAGAGCTGTCACACGTTCTAAAAGCAATGCACTTGGACGAGAAGATTGCTCTTTCAGCCATTCGTTTCAGCTTTGGGATTACGAATACGGTGGAAGAGGCGAAGGAAGCTGCTACAGCGGTTGCTGCGATTGTGAAGCGCTTGGTACGCGAATAACGAAGGATGAAAGCCGTTTGGGTAAAGCCAAGCGGTTTTTTCATTGGAGCAAAAACGGGTTTCTTATTGGAGTTTGTGGTGAATTGTGGAAGAGAATGGTAAAATGATGCTGTAGTACTAATCCTGAAGAACTACTATACAATTCGGATCATCCGATAAGGAGAGGACTTTCATGTTGGCCAGACGCTACTCTATTCGCTACAAACTGGTGTTTACAATACTCATCCTAACCATGCTTCCATTAATGGTCGTCGGTTATATCCAATTTGAAAATGCGCGCAGCGCGCTATACAAGCTCGCTGTATCTGACTTGCAATACATAACGGAAATAAAGGCACGCGAGCTGGCTGATTACACGCAAGAGGCAACGAGTAGTGAGCGGAACAGACAGAAAATTAACGAAATAACACGCGAGGTGGCCGAAAAATATTACAAGCCAAATGGCATGGTTGGCTACGCCTATATCTTGGATGCGAGTGGAATCGCTATCTTTCATCCAGACCCGAAAGTTGAGAATACCTCTTTGGCGAATGAACAATTCACGCAAGTCATGCTCGCTCAAAAAAACGGCTGGATCGAATATGAATTCGGAGGCTCAACCAAAGTGGCGGCGTATAAGCAGCTGCCGAACGGGTGGATTCTTGTTATTGGCAGCTACGAGAATGATTTGCTGACGACGATTGAGAGCAGTCGTCCGATGATGTTTCTCCTCAGCCTGATAAGTGCTAGCTTAGCGCTGGTTACTGGCATTTTTATTGTCAACAAGCTGGTACGACCGCTAAATGAGCTGGTATCGGCAATGAAGCGTGCAGAGACAGGAGATTTGACCTCGCAAGTGACTGTTCGTTCCCGGGATGAGCTTGGGGAATTATCGTCGATGTACAATGAGATGATGGGAGTATTTCGCAGCATGGTCAACGAGGTGCAGCGAGTAGCCCAGCAGGTCGCGGCAGCGTCGGAAGAATTAACAGCGAGTGCGACAGAAAGTGCGCGTGCTTCCGAACAGATTTCCATCGCTTCCTCGGAAATCGCTACGGGTTCCGAACAACAAAAACAAACGGTGACGGATACGGTACGCTTTTTGTCTCGCATCGGTGGAGATATCCAACTCATTGCGGCCTCGACTTCTCAAGTCAATGCTGATGCGACAGACGCGAATCGATTGGCGCAAGTTGGGGAAGGCAAGCTGCACGAGCTCGTACAAGAAATGGATCAAATCACGGATCACGCCCGTCGTACAGAGCAGGTTATCCGTGAGCTTGGCTCTCAATCCGAGCAAATCATCGGTATCATCACGATCATTCGTCAAATATCTAACCAGACGAATCTATTGGCTTTGAATGCCGCCATCGAGGCTGCACGGGCGGGGGAACAGGGACGTGGCTTTGCGGTTGTGGCTCAAGAGGTGCGTAAGCTGGCTGAGCAATCGGGTGCAGCTGCAGAAGAGATCGCAGGCTTGATTCATACGATCCATACAGATATTCTCGCGGCTGTAACGGAAATGGGAACGACTGCTGTCGCTATCCAGGATGGACGCGAAGGAGTGGCGCAGGCAGGAGACAGCTTCCAACAAATCTTGGTGGCTGTTCAAGACGTCAGCCAGCAAGTACATCGTATGAATGATGCAGCTCAAGCGATTCATCGCGATACAGTTCAATTGGTGAGTCACTCCGAAAAAATTGCAGGACTTGCGGAAATAGCGGCCAGAGATACACAGGAAGTGGCAGCAGCGTCCGAAGAACAGTCAGCAACGTCTGAGGAAATGACGGCAGCATCCGAAACGCTTGCGAAAATGGCGGAGCAGTTGTCAGAACAAGTAAAACGATTTACAATTTAAGACGAGCCTATGAGAAATCCACTTTCCAAAAGAAGTGGATTTTTCCTTTCTGGAACGGTTTTTTATGTAAGGAGGCGTTTAGATGGATGAGCAGCAGTCAATCTCGCTGTTTGCGGAAACCTACATTCGAGGATTTGTTTCTCAAGAAATTTTTTACAATGAAGAAACCTGGTACGGAGTTATCCGTCTTAAGATAGAAGAGACTACCGAATCGATCAAAGAATCGGAGGTCATTATTGTCGGTAATTTTCCTCGCCCGCATCCAGATGAGCTGTACACCTTTTACGGTGAATGGAAAACACATGCTCGTTTTGGACAGCAGTACGTAGCAAAGCGCTATGAACGTGAAACGCCGAAAACATTGGCAGGGGTAGAGCGCTACTTAGCCAGTGGCTTGTTTCAAGGGATCGGAAAGAAGATGGCCAAACGAATTGTCGAGCAGCTCGGGGTAGATGCACTGTCGATTATCGCAGACTTCCCAGAGCGATTGGCTGAGGTACCAGGCATTTCTGAACAACGTGCTAAAACGATCTATGATTCCGTGGTCGAGCATCGCTCCTTGGAAAGTGCCATGGTTTTCTTGTACGACTTCGGCATTGGTGTGAACATGGCACTGCGTATTTATCAGACCTACAAGATCGAAACGATGACAGTGCTGAAGGAAGAGCCTTACCGTTTGATTGAGGATGTCGTAGGAATCGGCTTTAAGCGGGCAGATGACATTGCACGAGCAACT
The DNA here is from genome assembly GCF_013284275.1 of Brevibacillus sp. HB2.2. Lineage (NCBI taxonomy): Bacteria > Bacillati > Bacillota > Bacilli > Caryophanales > Paenibacillaceae > Brevibacillus > Brevibacillus sp. HB2.2. The sequence goes on along the minus strand of NZ_JABSUV010000011.1, from coordinate 23,925 downwards.
GGAATCGCTGCTTCCTCAGAAGAACGTGTGAAGGCGGCGGCTCTCTTTATGTTGCAGGAGGCATCGTATTCGGAAGGACATGTTTATTTGCCTGTGGAGGAGCTTTGTGAAAAAACGCTGCGCCTTCTCGAAGAGTGCGGGGGGCACGTCTTTTCTGGAGACGATATTCAACTGGCAGTGGAAGCCCTGTTTGTGTCGAGCAAAATTGCCTGGGAAGAAGAGCGGGTTTATTTGCCCTCGCTGTTTTTTGCCGAGCTTGGTCTAGCCAAAAGACTGCGTCACTTCGCATCACGGGATGAATTCGGTACGTTCCCGACATCGGAATTTTACCGTGCGTTAGGGGCGGTCGAGGATGAGCTGGGGATTACGTATGCCCAGACGCAGCGTGATGCCATTGAACAGGCGATCAAAGCAGGTTTGATGCTGTTGACAGGGGGACCTGGTACGGGGAAAACGACAGTCATTCGCGGGATATGTCGTGTCTTTTCTCAGCTTCATGGATTGTCGCTGGACTTGAAAAAATACAACGAAGAAAATCCATTCCCGATCATTCTTGTGGCTCCTACCGGACGTGCAGCAAAACGCATGACAGAGACTACGGGTTTACCTGCAATGACCATCCATCGCTTGCTCGGTTACAAAGGGGAGAGCTTCGAGCATGACGCGGAGCACCCAATCCGTGGCCGGCTATTAATTGTGGATGAAATGTCCATGGTCGATATCTGGCTTGCCAATCAATTGTTTCGTGCGGTCCCAGACGACATGCAGATCATCATGGTAGGTGACCCTGACCAGTTGCCTTCTGTTGGACCGGGCAACGTTCTGCTGGATATGATCCGATCTGGATTGCTTCCGTTGGTACAGCTGACAGAAATTTATCGGCAAGCAGAAGAGTCTACCATTATTCGGTTGGCCCATGATGTACGCAAGGGGAATGTACCGGCAGATTTGCTTCACACCACCCCGGATCGGCGATTCTTCACAAGTTTGCCACAAGAAGTTCCGGAAGCAGTGAAACAAATTTGCTTCGGAGCCGTAAAAAAAGGATATACGGCAAAAGATGTTCAGGTATTAGCCCCTATCTATAAAGGTAATGCCGGTGTGAACCGGTTGAATGAAGAATTGCAGGAGCTGTTTAATCCGAAAACGCCGCAAAAGCGAGAAGTTACTTTTGGAGAGACGACTTTCCGTACAGGAGACAAGGTTCTGCAATTGGTGAACAATGCTGAAGAACAGGTGTTTAACGGTGACATGGGTGAGATCGTCGCCATCTTTTTCCCGAATGAAAATGCGGAGAACCAGGAGATGCTGGTCGCTGCCTTTGATAACAGGGAAGTGGTGTACAAGCGTTCGGATTACCATCAGCTGACGCTTGCCTACTGCTGCTCGGTTCATAAGTCTCAAGGTAGTGAATTTCCGATTGTGATCATGCCGTTTGTCAAAAGTTACTACCGTATGCTCAGACGCAAGTTGGTCTATACCGGGATCACCCGGAGCAAATCATTCCTCATCATGTGTGGAGAGCCGGATGCGTTCCGTGCTGCTGTAGAGTCTGATGAGGAAGGGGTACGGTACAGTTATCTGGAGGAACGGCTAAAGCAAGAGTGAAGTTGGAACCATTTGCGCCGAATGGGCGCGTCCATTTCGCCTGATACTAACAAGGCGGAAGGGGGATGTCCCACATGCGCAAGGCAATGGATGCAGTCGGATTGCCAGTTGTTTGCCTTCAAACAGGCGAGACGATTGGAACCGTGCGTGACATTCTTTGCGACTCCACTTGGCATGTACGAGGAGTCTTGCTGAGCGAACAGGGCTGGTTCCAATCAGGTACCTATATTCCTGCCGAACATATTCATGCGGTCGGGGAGTCCTGCCTTACCGTATCGGGAAAAGACGCGATCACGCCCTTACCTCATCTCGCCGGACTAGAGCCTGTCGGCATTGTGACGGGAAAGACGAAGTTAAAAGGAAAAGCGGTGATTACCGCTTCCGGAGAGTGTTTGGGGAGGCTGGAAGATGTTTACTTTTCAGCCAACTGGGAGAAACTTGTAGGGTACGAACTATCAAATGGCTGGTTTGCAGATATTACGGAAGGGCGAAAGCGCCTCCCTGCACCAGCATCCGTTATCATCGGGGAAGAAAACCTGATCGTGCCGGACTAGTTCGTGGCCAGGCGTGAAAGGGAGGAAAAGCGTGATGCGTGTCATATGCCCGAATTGCAGTTCCAAAGACGTAGGGAAGATTGGAACCAATCAATACTATTGCTGGAACTGCTTTATAGAAATGAGCGTTTCCAATGAGCAGATCGCTTCTGTCTACCAAGTTGAGGAAGATGGATCTTTGCATTCGCTCAACGATCTGTTTATTGAGGAACAGACAGTAACCGCTCACTTGAATATGTAGTGGATTTGAGCGGCAAATCCAATGGAGGTGGCACGCTTGTTCACTCGAAGCCTGTTGCGGGTTCTGGCCACAAGCGGAATTGTGGCGATCATTGGCTATTGGTTGGCTCCGCGACGTCGCAGTCGGTTTTCATTGAATTGGAATCAGTTGCCCTTCTCCATGCGTGATGTAACGCGTATGTGGAAATCAGGTCGCAAGCTGATGCGTGCCGTTACTCGTTAACACAAAATGTGAATTGGAACGTAAACAAACACCCGAACATACACTGTGTTCGGGTGCTTTTTTCGCCATACATGAAAAAGCTCCGTCGTGGAAATGACGGAGCTTGCGTTGTATTAAGATTGTTCTGCCAAGCGTTTTTGCTGTTGGCTTTTCGTGCGCCCGATCAACAGGACACCAACCACAACAGCCACGATGAATACCCATTTTACCCAAGGGTAAGCGGCAAAGAATGGTGTGAGGAACTTCTCACCTGTTACCATGTTCGCAGCGGTATACGCCAATACTCCAGAACCGATATAGATAACGATCGGATATTTCTCGATCAGCTTCAAGATCAATGTGCTACCCCATACCATGATGGGAACACTGATGATCAAACCGATAACTACCAGAAGGAAATCACCATGTGCTGCACCAGCAACGGCGATAACGTTATCCAAGCCCATTACGGTGTCGGCTACGATAATCGTCCAAATCGCTGCTCCCAGTGTTCCGCTTGCCTTCATATTCTCATGACCATTATCCTGAAGCAGCAACTTGAGAGCGATCCAAATGAGAATCAAACCACCCACTAGTAACAGGCCAGGAATTTTCAGCAACCAAACCACAGCGAGTGTCGCCAATGCACGAATGACAATCGCACCTACCGTTCCCCAGATGATGGCTTGCTTTTGCTGATGAGCGGGCAGGTTACGAGCCGCCATCCCGATGACGAGGGCATTGTCCCCGGCCAGCACGAGGTCGATGATAACGATAGAAAGTAATGCGGTCCAAAACTCAGGGCTTAATAATAAATCCATTTCTCTTCCTCCTCCTAATCCATTGTAGAAGCGAATAATCCGCTGGCCGTTTTCTTGATACCTCCCATAGTGTATGTAAAGGGGCCAAAAAGAAAACGACCTTTCCCGATTAGGAAAAGGTCATTTGAAAACCAAAAATAGACCTTTTACCTGATCGGCAAAGGTCTTGCTTACAACATTGCGAAAATGTTGCCAACATAGCCGGGGAAAACTCCCGTAATGACGACTATGTTGCGAAAAAGCTACTCCCCTTTGGAGATATCCTCTTGTAATTACATAGTACTGAACACGAAATTGTGTGTCAATAGGTTACATGAAATTAATGTGAATGAGACAAGCTAAAAAAGATGTAGGCAAATAGGGAGGAGTTGGGGAACGTGGATGAACTTCGGCGAAGTCGTCTATTTGCTGCTGCTGTTTGGGTCATCACACTTTTGGTCATCGGCAATCTGCTTTGGCTGCTCCGCCCAGTCCTGTCACAGTTGTTTTCGCTCATAAAGGAAGTGCTCGTTCCCGTCATATTGGGACTCGTCATTGCTTACTTGCTCCATCCGATCGTGCAATTGCTGGAAAAAAGAAGGGTTCCGCGCTTGATGGCAGTCCTGCTCATCTATGGATCATTTGTATTGGTGATTACGATTGCGATCATTAACGCCATCCCGGTTTTCACGAAACAATTGGTGGAGCTGTCAGACGATATTCCCCGCCTGATGGATTGGTACTATACATGGATGAGTGAGTGGGAGGCGCGAAAATATTTTTTGCCGGATAGCATCTCGAAGGGTGTGGACCGGGTGATCATCCAGTCGAATGAAGGAATGTCTCATTCCGTATCGAAAATCGTGGATAATGCCAAGCATTCGATGGGCAAGTTGTTTGCCTTTGCTATTGTGCCGTTTATCGCTTTCTACTTTTTGAAGGATATGAAGCAATTGCATGAGACGGGGATGTCGATTGTTCCAAAGGCTTATCGGAAGCAAGTACTGATCGTCCTGCGGGATATTAATGAATCCTTGGGTAAATACATACATGGACAAATGATGGTCGCCCTGATCGTAGGCGTCTTCGCATACTTGGGCTACTGGTGGATCGGCATGCCGTATCCTTTTGTACTGGCTGCATTCGTATGTCTCACCAACATCATTCCGTACATCGGACCATTGATTGGGGCGGCACCAGCAGTTGTGATCGCGATTACGATATCCACCAAGACACTGCTACTCGTTGTCGTTGTCAATCTCATCATTCAAATCGTGGAAGGGAACATTTTATCTCCGAACATCGTTGGTCGTTCCTTGCATTTACACCCGCTACTGATTATCTTGGCACTGCTGGTAGGGGAGACGGTAGGGGGGATCATCGGGTTAATCGTTGCTGTCCCGATTCTGGCCGTTTGCAAAGTGATCGTTAGCCGAATCGCTGTCATGATGCATGAAAGTTGACAGTGATCAGGTAAAATATTTATAATATGGACAAAGTGATTTATGTGAAATCAATGAGGGAACGAGTATGTTGCAGACCTTTTACAGAGAGGACGCTCCATGGTTGAGAGGGCGACCAAAAGAAGAGCAGCAGAAGGCTACTCCTAAGACCGGGCAAAACCCGGCGGCTTGGCACCGTTAGACGCCACTTAAGCGACAGGCCTTGGCTCAGTTAAGTGTAGCGAGTCTGTAAGCAGGGTGGTACCGCGAGAAATCAGTTCTCGTCCCTGAGGGGATGGGGGCTTTTTTTATTTTTAGATGAGGAGAATGTAGATGAAGAAGCTGACAGGCAATCAAATCCGCCAGATGTTCCTCGACTTTTTTGTAGAAAAAGGACATCGCATTGAGCCTAGCGCTCCATTGGTTCCAATCGACGATCCTTCCCTTCTGTGGATCAACAGCGGTGTGGCGACTCTCAAGAAATACTTTGACGGCCGCATCATCCCGGACAACCCACGTATCACGAACTCGCAAAAGTCTATTCGTACAAACGATATTGAAAATGTGGGACGTACGGCTCGCCACCACACTTTTTTTGAAATGCTGGGTAACTTCTCAATTGGTGAGTACTTCAAGGAAGAAGCGATTGAATGGGCATGGGAGTTTTTGACAAGCCCAAAATGGATCGGCTTTGATCCTGAATTGCTCTCCGTTACCATTCACCCAGAGGACGAAGAAGCATTTGAGCTGTGGAACAAGAAAATCGGTGTTCCAGAAGAGCGAATCATCCGACTGGAGGGCAACTTCTGGGATATCGGAGAAGGCCCGAGCGGACCGAACACGGAGATTTTCTATGACCGTGGAGAAGCGTTCGGAAACGACCCGAGCGATCCTGAGCTGTACCCGGGTGGGGAGAACGAGCGCTACCTGGAAATATGGAACCTGGTATTCTCCCAGTTCAACCACAATCCAGACGGTACCTACACGCCGCTGCCTAAGAAAAACATTGATACGGGGATGGGTCTTGAGCGCATGACGTCTGTCATCCAAGGCGTAGACAACAACTTTGAGACAGATCTGCTGTTCCCGCTGATCGAAAAGACCACGGAAATCTCCGGTGTGAAGTATAAAACAAGCCCTGAGATGGATGTAGCCCTGAAGGTTATCGCTGACCATGCACGTACAGTTGTGTTTGCGATCGGTGACGGTGCGCTTCCATCCAATGAAGGACGTGGCTATGTCATTCGCCGCCTGCTTCGCCGTGCCGTACGTATGGGGAAAAAGCTGGGCGTAGAAAAGCCATTCCTGTACAGCTTGACTGAGACAGTAGGTACAATGATGGGTGAATTCTACCCAGAGGTTGTTCAAAAGCGTGCGTTTATCGAAAAAGTCATTCGTGCCGAGGAAGAGCGTTTCCACGAGACACTGAACGATGGTCTGGCGATCCTGTCTGACATGGTAAAAGCAGCAAAAGATAGCGGAAAGACACAACTGTCTGGTCAAGATGTGTTCAAAATGTACGATACGTATGGATTCCCTGTTGATTTGACAGAAGACTTCGCAGACGAGCAAGGGCTGACTGTCGATCGCGATGGCTTTGATAATGCGATGGAAGAACAGCGTGAACGTGCACGTGCAGCACGTCAAGACGTAGACAGCATGCAAATCCAGGGTGGTCCATTGTCTGATTTGACGGTTACGAGCCAATTTGTTGGTTATACTGAATTGGTAGCAACAGGTAAAGTGGAAGCGATTATTTTGGACAACCAGCTAGTAGAAGAAGCAGAAGAAGGTCAAACCGTGCAAGTCGTTCTGAGCCAAACTCCTTTCTATGCAGAAAGCGGCGGTCAGATCAATGACGAAGGTTTCCTGATTTCTGATATCGTGAAAGCACGTGTGACAGATGTACAAAAAGGACCAATGGGTCAAAATGTACATTCCGTCATCGTCGAAGCAGGTACCCTGCGTAAAGGCGATGAGGTTCGCGCGGAAGTGAACCGTGAAGCACGTCTGGCTATCACGCAAAACCATACAGCGACTCACTTGCTGCATCAAGCACTCAAGGATGTCCTGGGAACGCATGTCAACCAGGCAGGTTCTTTGGTAGCTCCAGAGCGTCTCCGTTTTGACTTCACTCACATTAGCTCCATTACTCCAGAAGAGCTGGAGCGTATCGAAGCGATCGTGAATGAAAAAGTGTGGGCAAACCTGAGTGTCGAGATCTCCAACAAACCATTGGCTGAGGCAAAAGCGATGGGCGCGATGGCGTTGTTCGGTGAAAAATACGGCGACGTTGTACGCGTTGTAAAAGTGGGCGAATACAGCCTGGAGCTGTGTGGTGGATGCCATGTGAACAACACCGCAGAAATCGGTCTGTTCAAACTGGTAAGCGAGAGCGGTATCGGTGCAGGTACACGCCGGATCGAAGCAGTAACAGGACGCGGCGCTTACCAGTTCTTGAACCAGCAGTTCACAACACTCAAAGAAGTGGCGCAAGCACTCAAAGCACCTGTACTGGCAGAAGCACCTGCACGTGTAGAAGGTCTGCAACAACAATTGAAAGAAGTACAGCGCGAAAACGAGTCCCTGCGTGCAAAACTGGGGAACATCGAGGCAGCGTCGTTGACGGATAAACTCCAACAAGTAGACGGTATGAATGTACTCGCTGCACGTGTTTCCGCTGTCGATATGGACAACCTGCGCGGCATGGTGGATGAGCTGAAAAACAAACTCGGCTCCGCTGTCATTGTGTTGGGTGCGGTCGATGGCGACAAGGTGAACCTCGTTGCAGGTGTAACCAAAGATCTCATGGATCAAGGCATTCACGCTGGCAAGATCATCAAGGAAGTCGCAACTCGTTGCGGTGGCGGTGGTGGTGGACGTCCTGATATGGCACAAGCCGGTGGTAAGGACCCATCCAAGCTGCAAGAAGCACTGGATGCAGTGGTTGACTTCGTGAAGAGTCAAGCAGTAGCGAAATAATGCGATTGCAAGAGAAATTTGTATAATCGACAGGAGTAAACGAAATCCGAGTCGAATACAAAAAAGAGTAGGAAACCAAAAGAGTCTCAAAGGAAATCGAGGTGTTGATTGTGAGTTCGTTGGATAATACCATGAAATTCACGGTGCCCAAGGAAGCGAATACGGCGGATGTCCAAGAAACATTGACAGAGGTGTACAAAGCCCTGCAGGAAAAAGGATACAACCCGATCACCCAGATCGTCGGTTACTTGCTTTCTGGCGACCCGGCGTTTATCCCACGCCACAACAACGCGCGGAGCCTGATTGGCAAATTGGAACGGGACAAAATCATAGAAGAGTTGGTGACCGTTTACTTGTCAGAGCGCAAGTAGACCTTAACGATGACACGATTGATGGGGTTGGATGTAGGCGACAAGACGATTGGAGTGGCTGTCAGCGATGAGCTGGGATGGACTGCGCAAGGAGTAGAGACCATCAAGCGACAATCCAAGGAAAAGGATTTTGCCCGCCTGAGCGAATTAGTTTCGCAGTATCAAATTGGGGCTTTCGTAGTTGGTTTGCCCAAAAACATGAACGGAACCATAGGCCCGCGTGCTGAAATGTGTCAAGCATTTGGCAAGCTTTTGGAGGAACGCACGTCTCTTCCTGTCCACATGTGGGACGAACGCTTGACGACGATGGCGGCAGAGCGTATGCTGATTTCTGCTGATGTTAGCCGTCAAAAGCGAAAGACAGTGATAGATAAAATGGCGGCCACTTTAATCCTCCAAGGATATTTGGACGCGAAATCGAGGTGACCACAATGAGTGAAGAGATGATGGAAGAGTTCGAAGTGGGCGATGTGATCGCGCTGACGGAAGAAGGTACCGAGGAACCGCGAGATTTTCGTATCATGTACATTTTTGACATTGAAGACCGCAGCTATTTGGTACTCGTACCAGTAGATCAGGAAGAGGAAGAAGAGTACGAGGTTCACTTCCTGCGTTATGACGGTACAGACATGCTTCAGCCAATCGAGGATGATGAAGAGTGGGAGCAAGTAGAAGCTACCTTCGAAACGTTGATTGCTGATTTGGAGAAAGACGGAATTTAATAGATTCGTGGAAAGAGAGTCCGCAACTGGCGGGCTCTTTTTTTATGACTTTTTTCGCCAAAATCACCCATGAAGTGACAGTTGGATAAGCCTCTTGTATAATGAATGGGATGGAGATAAAGAGACCCTAAAGGGAGGATTTCTAGCTTGAAACCAATGTCAGCGAAGCCTGATTTTAACCCCGAACGCCCTGCGACGCGTCGACGCAGACGCGGCGGACGAATTGTGATGTGGCTGGTTGCCTTGTTGTTGTTGATCATTTTGGCTGCGGGGGGAGCAGCGTGGTACGTGTACCAGCAATTACAGCCTGTTGCAGGTGAACAGACGGTAAAGAACGTGGCAATTCCGTCAGGTTCCTCCGTACAAAAAATTGGTCGGCTACTGGAAGAACAAGGTCTGATCCGAGATGCCGATGTATTTAATTACTACGTGAAGTATAAAGGCGTGGCCCCTGATCTTAAGGCGGGAGAGTATCAATTTACGACTGGCCAAGCCATTGACGAGATACTAACAGCCATGGTAGAAGGAAACACGGTGATCAATGCGAACCGATTTACGATCCCAGAAGGCTGGAATGTCGACCAGATCGCAGATCATCTCGATAAAGAAGGCATTGTAGAGAAAGCGGCATTCTTAAAAGAAGTAAATGAAGGTGCATTCCCGGAATATCCTTTTGTCGCCGCCATACCGAAACAAGCAGACCGAAAAAACCGTCTGGAAGGTTATCTGTTCCCGGAAACGTATGAGGTGGACAAAGACACTACGGCACATGAAGTCGTCTCGCGTATGCTGGCTCAATTCCAAAAGGAATGGAAGCCAGAGTGGACAGAGCAGCTGAAGCAGCGCCATTTAACACTGGATGAAGCAGTGAATCTCGCATCGATCGTTGAGCGTGAAGTAACCGTTGACAAGGAGCGTCCGCTTGTAGCAGGCGTGTACTACAATCGGATTCGCGATAAGTGGCCGTTGCAGGCTGATGCTACCGTCCAATTTATTCTCGGCAAACAACGTGACCGTCTGACCTTTGAGGACCTAAAAGTAAAAAGCCCGTACAACACGTACACAAATCCTGGATTGCCACCAGGGCCGATTGCTAACCCAGGCAGAGCTTCGCTTGAAGCAGTTGTCAATCCGGCCAAACACGATTACTTTTTCTACGTGACGAAAAAAGACGGAACGTCCGAGCATTACTTTTCCAAAACACTGCAAGAGCATGAAGCAAATGATAAGAAAAGCAGGGGAAACTAACCAGGTTTCCTCTTTTTTTTGCCTGCGGTCAACAGTGCTTGACGTAGCCAAGTTTTCCTTTGGTGTGCTATAATAATTCGGTTGTAACGAAAGAGGAGTGAAATCATGATTACCAATCCGGCAATTGACGACTACGTGTCAAGCCTGGTTCCCGAGCGTTCTTTGCTGCTCAAGCGACTGGAGCAGGAAGCGGCAGAGGAAAACATCCCTATTGTGCAGCTCCCGTCCGCTCAAGTCATGCGGATGTTGTTATTGCTGCATCGTCCCAAAGCGATTCTTGAAGTGGGTACAGCAATTGGCTATTCCACGATTTGGCTTGCAGAAGCTGCACCGGAAGCGCGAATTGTCACGATGGACATAGATGAAGATCGATTGGTGAGAGCACGGGAAAATATAAAAGAAGCAGGATGTGCAGATCGTGTGGAAATACTCTCACGTGACGCTACTTTAGGGCTGCCGGAGTCGTATCAATTTGACTGCTTGTTTATCGATGCGGCCAAAGGTCAATATCGTACGTTCCTCGATTTGTATCTACCGCTTCTTCGCGAAGGCGGTTTGGTAATCAGCGACAATGTCCTGTTCCGAGGACTGGTAGCCACCCCAGAAGAAGCGGGCAAGCGCCAGCGTCCGATGGTGGACAAGCTGCTTTCTTATAATTCACATCTAATGGAGCGTCCTGATTTAGAAACGACATTTATTCCGGTCGGAGACGGGTTGGCCATCAGTATGAAAAAGAAGTAAAAACATAGGGTCGTATATGCGTAAAGCATCATGAGGAAGGGGACATGAAGCATGGGTAACCCCGTATTGATTGGGGTAGCGGGAGGCAGTGGTTCTGGAAAAACGACTGTAGCAAAGGAGCTGTACCGCCAGTTCCAAAATGATAGTGTAACGATGATTGAGCAGGATTCCTACTACAAGGATCAAAGCCATTTGAGCCCAGAAGAGCGGGCGCTGACTAACTACGACCATCCCTTCGCTTTTGACAACGATTTGTTGCTTGCGCATTTGCAGGAGCTCATGCAAGGAAAGGCGATCCAAAAACCGATCTACGATTTCAAGGTGCATAACCGCAAGCCGGAGAAAATCCAAGTCGACCCAAAGGATGTCATCATTCTGGAAGGAATGCTGATTCTGGAGGATGAGCGGATTCGTAATTTAATGGATATCAAGGTGTTCGTCGATACCGATGCGGATGTGCGTATTGCACGTCGAATCGTACGTGACATCGAAGAGCGCGGTCGTTCCCTTGATTCAGTAGTAACACAGTACTTAAACGTCGTTCGACCGATGCACTTGCAGTTTATTGAGCCGACCAAGCGATATGCAGACGTCATCATCCCAGAGGGCGGCTACAACCGAGTAGCATTGGATCTGTTATCCACGAAGATCGGAAATATCTTATTGGAAAAGCAACAATTCAGCAATCAATCATAGACACCTAAAAGTGCACCGTGACGTACGGTGTGCTTTTTTCTTTGTTCGTTGTTTCTGTCGCGTACATTCCGGCAATACTGGTGAAAAAAGCCAAGGAGGGAATTCGATGCAGCTGGATCGACGAATCAAAAGACGTCACTTTCTTGTATTGCTATCCATGTCGTTGTTATGGCTCGGTTTGATCGTGCGCTTGTGGTGGATTCAGCTCGGATCACCCCATCGGTTTTCTCGGCATGGCGTTGACTTGGTAAAAGCAGCAGTAAAGCAAAGACAGCAAAGCATCGTACTGCATAGCGGGCGTGGCGATATCGTAGATCGAAATGGGTACGCCTTTACCGGAGAAGAGCATCTCGCCTTGATTTTGTTCCCGTTGGCGCGTGGGAGCCTGCAAGGAACAGATGGCTTGCAGCGGTTGGTTCAAATAACCGGAGAATCTAAGGAACGCCTGTCAGAGACCATGGAAAAGGCGAAAGTACCGCTGCTCATGCGAGAGGCGTCCGGAAAGCTGGTGATGCTCACCGAGCGGCAGGCCGAGGAAATCAATGCCCTTGCCATCCCAGGAGTTGTGGCATTGGCAGTGACAGAACGATACCGTGCTGATGAAGTAGCCAAGCATTTGATTGGTTTTATCCATAAAAATCCCAACATGGTGCAGAAGCTGTATCCAGATGAATGGACAAGCGGCAAAATGAATGCCGAGAGCACGCTAGGGGCGTCGGGCCTGGAGCGAAGCTTTGACCGTTTTTTACAGGGGGTCGAGCCATCTGTCTTGTCCTATTATGTAGATGGGCATGGTCAACCGCTCCGAGGGCTGGATATCCGTTATACAAAGCAATCGAATCAATACTATCCGTTGTCCTTGACGACTACCTTGGATGCAGCGATCCAGAGACGCATGGAGGCAGCAGCCGATCAAGTAGGTCTCGAAGAAGGCAGTATCGTCGTTTTGGACGTGCAGACAGCCGATGTTCTTGCAGCTGTGAGCCGCCCTACCTATGATCAAACGAATGTTACAGGAAACACGAGCGATTGGAAGAATCGCGCGTTCAAACAACTCCCGCCTGGTTCGGTCTATAAAACTGTGGTAGCAGCCGCCGCCCTGGCGGAAGGAATCGTTTCACCAACTGACCGTTTTTCATGTACAGGGGAATACGGGAAGTACCAATTCTCCTGCTGGAAAAAAGAAGGCCACGGCAGTGTGACACTGGAAGAAGCGTATGCCCAATCCTGCAACATTGCGATTGCCCATATCGCCAAGATGATAGGCGGGGAAAAGTTGGAGGAATATGCAAAAAAGCTGGGCTTGACCACTCAAGTGGGACATCTTACCCCTCATCTGTATAAAATCCAAAACTTCAAGCAGCTGGATGGCGAAGAGCCAGGTAGAGTCTTTGCTGAGGGGATATCCCGCGACGATGAAGGCGTCCTGATTCAAAGCGCCATCGGTCAGCGGGATGTACGCATTACCCCCTTGCAAGCAGCCAATATGATGGTAACGATTTTGCGTGGCGGTCAAAGCTCTCAAGTACGGCTGGTAAAAGAGATCGCATACCGAAATGGTCAGTCGTTCCATACATTCCCCGAGCAGGAACTCTCTTTGGACGGTATTGACTACGTCACAGCCAACAAATTGCGAAAAATGATGCGAAAAGTCGTCACAGAGGGAACAGGAAAGGTGCTCATGAATTCCGCTTGGCAGGTGGCAGGCAAAAGCGGGACTGCGCAAATCGGGGATGCGAATGGAAACAACCATCTGTGGTTTCTCGGGTACGCTCCGTTAGAGGAGCCACGTTACGCCATTTGTGTCGTGGCAGAAAACCAGCCGAGCTGGGGAAAAAACCAGGCTATGGAGCTTTTTCACCAAGCTGTTGCTGGACTTGCCGATCATACAGCTCAATCTTCCCAACCTCGCGAAGAGTATTTCCGAGGATGAATCCTCTTGCGTTAATTTGATTGTTTTTACTTAGTCCGACGATCAGCATGAGGGGAGAGGAAGACATGTACATGGATTGCGAGGCTTTTGCCCAAATGGTTCTCTTATCACCCTTGCTGGGTGACAGGCGTTTCACCGTATGACTATGCCAATCACCAATGTATTTCCATTGTCGATTTCTGCTTAATTTGCGGACGAGCTTGTTGAGATGCGTGTCATCGAAAAAAATAGAATGTGGCTGGTGAATCGCATTTGGGCCTGGTTCACTTGCATACGTAACGACCCATCTATCCTCACCAAGTGGGTATCCCATCATCACCCCTCCTGTTTCCAGTGAGGGTTTTTTTCGTACGGCCTGCTCAATCTGTTTCCACGCTTTTGGTGTGATGTACAGCGTCGTCATGAGACGTTCGTCCCTCCTTGATAAAACCACTGACATTTGCTTGATATCATATGTATGCGAATGGTGAAATGACCCGTGTCCAGCAAAGTTAGGAATTGTCGAAAAAAAGATTGTAACTAACCTTCTTCCTTTCTATAATTTGAATAAAAGTGTCAGTTCAAAAAGTCGGCTTTTTGAACAACCTCTACTAAGACGGAGACTGGAAAGGTTGATTGTATGCCTTTGGCACCTGTTGATCTCTCACTGATTGGGCAAGTATTAGCGGCAGATTTGTACACCGAACAAGGAATATTGCTGCTGGGACAAAATACGACGATCACACCTGCCCATGTGATCCTATTGCAAAAGCAACGAGTCCGTGAGGTTGAAATCATACAGAGTCTTACAGAAGGAACTGGTGAGGAAGTTACTTCTCAACTATTCCAACTGGATGCAGATTCTGAGACCGTTGCTGCTTATGTACAAGCTCTCGACAAAACGAGACTACTCTTCGATGAACTGACAGTTGGCGGGGCACAAAGACTTGATCATTTTTCCAACATCTTTTTTGATGTAGCAGAAAAATCGACGAAGCATTTGGGGTTGTTCCGGAACTTGTACGTGCTGGAAGGGGCAGACAGCTATACATACCGACATTCATTAAATGTAGGCATTCTCTGTTCGCTCATAGCTCGCTTGATGAAATGGGATGAAGAGCGAGTAGCATTCATGGGGATAGCCGGATTTATGCATGACATTGGGAAAATGAGAGTACCGAAGGAAATATTGCTGAAGCCAGGCAAGCTAAGTGAAGAGGAATTTGCGATCATGAAGAAGCACACCGTCTTCGGCTATGAAATGATCCGTGAAATGAAGGGTGGGTCTGAGCTGTTGGCGTTGTGTGCCTTGCTGCATCACGAGCGACTCGACGGGTCTGGCTATCCGGAGCAAAGAAAGGGCGATAGCATTCCAATCGAATGTCAGGTGCTCGCTGTTGCCGACATGTTTGATGCGATCTGTTCTGATCGGGTGTACAAAGGGAGGACGTCCCCATTCGAGGCGGCACAGCTCCTATGGAAGGAAGCCTGTAACGGAATATTGAACGTCGAGATCGTTGCACAGTTTGTTCGCTACATTGCCTTGCTGTACGTAGGCGCGAAGGCGAGGTTGAGCAGCGGGGAAGAAGTCGAAGTCATTCTTATTCATCAAGATGAACCGATGCGTCCGCTGGTAAGAAGAATGGGTGAATTCCTCGATTTGCGGCATGATCGCAAGCTGACGATTGAAAAAATGATTGGATAAGAAACCCCGATGCGAAAAAGGAAAAACCGCTCTTAGAAAAAATGAGAGCGGTTTCATTGTTGCTGATCTGTGAACGATCGTCGGGAAAGCTCGATCAGCTTGGAAGATTGTGACACAATGAAAGTGTGTATGATAGACAAAGAAACGAAAAGATTCGTGTCGTGCGAATGCTCGAAACGCTAGGAGGAAACACATGATACGCAAAGCGGAACCCACAGATGCAGCTTTTGCTGCGCCATTAATTTACGATGCCATTGGCGATATCGCGCATACGTTGACAGGTGCAACGGAGGCGGCGGAAGCGATTCGCATGATGGAGGAGTTTTTTGCGAAGGAAAATAACCGGCTTAGCTACGAAAACGCAGTGATTGCCATGGATGGAGATGTACCAGTAGGACTGGCGCTCTTTTATCATGGAAGCCAAACAGAGGTGCTCGATCGCCCCTTCGTTGAGCATGTCCAACGTTTGACTGGCGAGACAATTACGCTCGTAAAAGAAGCAAAGGATGACGAATTCTATTTGGATTCTGTCGCGGTTGATTCCTCATGCAGAGGGAAGGGGATCGGATCACTTCTGCTGGATGCTTTTGAAAAAGAAGCGATTCAGCGTGGACATGACCGAATCGCTTTGCTCGTTGACGAGGAAAAACCACGTGCGCGCAAGCTGTATGAATCGCTCGGCTATCGCGAGGATGGGACAGTGATTGTAAGCGGGCATAAATTGAGCCATATGGTGAAGGATCTACCGAAAAAGGCGTAAGAAGACCTCTGTTGGGCTTGATACAAGAATAAAAAACGTTTCCCGTCGGACAACGCGCAAGAAGTCCGAGGGAAACGTTTTTTTGTAAGCTTAGCTGCTAAAAGCAGGGAGGCTTTCTGCATGGGGGGAGGGCAGGTAAGGTGTGAGATCAAACTTCCAGTCAAATTCACGGATCGGACTGTACTTACCCGTCAAGAGTTTCAAAATATGAGCTTCAGTTGCTTTCCTTGTATTTTTAGATGCGCCTGCTTCGTCGTAAAGATTGCCGCAAGCATAAGCAAACAAATACTCTTCCCAGCTCGAATAAGCGAGTTGGATTCGCTTGGCTACGTCCAGCATGCCTTCTACGGCCTCTGCCTTGGGAAGATAGGACTGCTGGGCGCCTGCTTTGCAAATAATGAGATACCAGGCGTAATCAAAGGCGGCGATACCGGCATGTGGGAGTCTGTTCATGTACGCGTACACGACCAACTGTCGGGCTGACTCCAGATCGCCTTTTTTTAAGGACGCGATATAGTTGGAACGATTGGTAGCGCCGAGTGAAGATAATACGTGGCGATGCTGATCAAATTCAGTTCTTCGCCCATGCTCCAAAAACCAAGTCAAGCGCTCTTTCGTTTTCGTGGCATCCCCGGTATCCCATCTGTTATCAATACGAAGCCGCAAAAACGTATCGCGCAGGCGGTTGTATTCGTGGATGGCCAAATAATACGCGAGCCGCTTCTGATTTAGGCAAACAGAGGAGAGCGCATGCAAGTAGCGGCTTAACTTTGGGTCGATCTCTTTTTCGTTTTCTGCTTCTTTTGTCATGGTAGTCCTCCCTGCCTCCTTTAGTGGAATGTCAATGCTTTGCGAGTTTTGGGAAACTCACGAATGATGCGGATGTAATACAACATGGCAATCATCGCGAGAATGCCCAGAAGCCATGATCCCGTCCATCCTTTTTCTTCTAAGTCAGGCTTGGCATTGATATACGTATCGGTCACGAGAATCGACTGATAGGGATGCTTTCGTTTTTCCAAAGCATTCACAATGACAGGCAACATCTCCTCATCCGGTACAGCCTTCAGCGTTCCTCGCATCGTTATGGATTGCTTGTCATGAATTTCCTTGGCGTGGTCGTAGTCCGTAATGACAATGATTAATTGTTGACCCAGATAACCCACATTTACATAGCCTGTGTCCGAGTTTAATAGATCTCGCTCTTTGGCTTTGGCAGCAGGGATGAACTCGGCTTTTGGCTCAGGATACTTCTCTTTGTCATAGACACGGAGCATATTGATATAAGACGCTTTGGTCAATGTAAATTCCACCTGGTAGCCAAGAGGAGTTTGTTTCATCTCTTCCACCGTCTTGATTTGGACAGGCTTATATATATTGACCAAGGAGTCAAACATTTGCTCCGAAGTCATATCCAGTTTCATGGATACGACAGCAAACATAGCGTAATGGAGCAGAAGGAGAAAAATAATCGTCCAAATGTTACGTCTCGTGTAGAGAGCAAAAAATTGCTTGAACCTTGCTAGCCTGCTAGGAAGTCCAAGCGTTTGCAAGTTTTTTCTCCTAACAGCTTTGGCCTGCTTGCTCGCAGGTGGTTCCGTCATCTTGTTAAACGGTGAGTGTATTTGTGTCAGGCATATCTTCGCGTCGATATCGGATGGATTATGCGAGAGTATCTCCTGAAAAACTTCTTGAGCCTTCTCCCATTCCCCTAGCTGAAGATAGCCTTTCCCCAGCAAGCTGCGAGCGTCCCATAGTTCTGGCATGCGAGTGAGGATTTCCTCACAATCTTTGATCGCATCTGTGGCATCTCCCTTCTCGAGGAAAAGTCGGGCACGATACAAATACGCATCGATGTTATCTGGATCAAGACGTATCAATTGATCAAAGGTATGAAAGGCGCGATTCTTATTACCGGTTCGCAAAAAATATTCGCCCTGCAAACGGATCAAATCGGGGTCAAGAGCGTACAGAGCATGAGCTTTTGCCAAATAGCTTTGAGCCGTTTCCCAATCATTTTCCATGAGAGCAAATAACGCATCGCTGCGCCATTCCAGAAACGCTTCAATATCCAAGTCAGTACGATTCTCAAAAGAGGGGTAACGCAGCGTGAAGATCTGGTTAAGCTGGCCGTTCAGGTAAGCGACAAAACGTCCTGAGAGCTGGCTTGCGAGCTTTTCTGATTTCTCCCGCCATTGAAAATGGGAATCGAGCAGCATCCACACTTCATGAGGCAAGTGATAGTGTTCTTCTAAAAAGTGGAGAAATCGCGTATCGATGACTTGATGGCAGCCGACATTCCACATGGCCTCGTCATTCAGCAACTCACGCCAGTTTTCAAGCTGGATACGTTCGTGATAGTTGTCGTACAATTCTTGTGTACGGCGGAAAAAACGCTCCACCATGTCATCGGGGTTCATGGAGTGTTCGGAATGATCGACGTTCTCCGTGAAATCGTACCGCTTGGGAATCGGGATTTCTTCGTGAGAGACTACTTCTTGCGTTGGTTCCTCTAAAAACCTGTCAAACAGGGTGAGCCGCTGCGGTGGATCGTAGCTAGGCTGCTCTTCTTCTGCTGGTTCAGAATGCCACTGCTCATAAAGGCGTCTCGGCGGCTGGAGGTGAATCGTCTCTTCTTGCGTTTCAGGAGACCGCTTGTCATTGCGTGTGAACTTCAGAGCGAGGTCATACGCCTCTCGCAATCGCTGAAAGCCTTCAGGATCAACTTCCGGATTGTGCACCTTCAACTTTTTGGCATAAGCCTTTTTTATCTGGGCAGGATTGTCCGTCGGTTCAATCCCGAGAATCTCCCAAATCCCCATTAATACTCATTCCACCCTTCAAACATGTCCAGCTGCTGCTTCAATTCTTCTGCTGCTTTGGCAATGTCCCTTTCATTTTGGGTGGACAGGACACTTTCGAAGCGGCGTAGGTAATTCGCGATGATTATACGGTTTTCGCCCAACGCTTCCTCATACATACGCTCGCCTTTTGCCAGAAGCAATCGATTTTCGGTTCGTTCTCTGGGGTGGATCTTTATGTTTTGAAGAGCTTGAAAACGCTCCTCAATTTCTTCTTTTGAAAGGCTACCCGGATTTTTTTCGATGACGGCCTTGGTTTTGACTCCTGTAGATACGACAGTCACTTCGACTTCGAGAATCCCGTTGATGTCATATGTATAACGAACATCGATAGACTCCTCGCCCCTTTGGGCAGGGGGAACTTTTATATTCAGTTCGCCAAGCTTGAGGTTATGTTCGACGCGTCGGCTTTCGCCTTGATACACGTCAACGAGAATGGAGCGTTGATTATCGAGAACGGTGTACAGTCGTTCTACCCGGCTGACCGGGATTGGCGTATTGCGCTCGATGATCGGAAAAAAGTAGCCATCCTCGTGTTTGCCGTTGGCCATGGTTTGAACAATACCCGTACCGAGTGTGTATGGGCAAACATCTGTTAATACAAGCTCGTTTAACGCCTCGTTGCGTTCCTTGAGTGCTGCTTGTATCGCTGTTCCCAATGCAACGGCCTCATCGGGATTAATATGGGAATAGGGCAGTCGCCCAAATATTTTGCTTACGATGGATTTGATAAGCGGCATCCGCGTCGCACCGCCAATAAGTACGATGGCGTCTAGGTCCCGAGGTGAGATGGATGCGTCTCGCAAAGCACGCTCGATCGGCTGACGCAGTCGTTGCAGCAGAGGAAACGCGAGTTCTTCCAGCTGATTTCGACTAAGGGTCGTTTCAACCAGCTCACCCTGGATATTGACACTCATTTTCCCTTCTTGCTCGGAAAACAAGGCGCGCTTGCACAACTCAGCTTGTTTGTGGATGGACGAACGCGTTTTGCTGTCCAGCGTGTTGATATCGAGTCGATGAGTTTCAATGAAATAAGAGGCGATCAGATCGGTAAAGTCTTCGCCGCCCAAAAAGTTGTCTCCAGCGATTGATTTTACTTCCATCACACCTTCAAACATTTCCAAAATAGAAACGTCAAACGTTCCACCACCTAAATCGAATACGAGGAATTGTGTCTCGGATTCCTCTTGATGGAGCCCATATGAGATTGCGGCGGCAGTCGGTTCGCTGATTAAGCGCTCTACTTTCAGTCCTGCAAGCTCTGCTGCCCGCTTGGTCGCTTTGCGTTGTGTGTCGTTGAAATAGGCAGGCACACTGATAACCGCTTCGTGAACGGGGTGCCCTAAATGAGCCTCTGCATCCGCCTTCAATGATTTAATCACAAAGGAGGAGAGGTCATCGGCAGAAAAGGAATATCTCCCGAGTTGGTATCTTTTTTCTGTTCCCATAAACCGTTTAAAAGTAGAAGCAGTACGATCTGGGTGAGTTAAGAGGCGCTCTCTGGCGATTTTTCCAATCAAGATCTCGCCGTTCTCATCGACGCTGACAACAGAAGGAGTTAGTGTTTCTCCGAGAGCGTTTGGAATGAGCGCGGGTCCATTTTCAGTCCAGTAGGCAACCAGACTGTTCGTCGTGCCCAAATCAATTCCAATGGTGGTCATTAGCTAGGTCCTCATTTCCGTGTTTTTTCTACTAATATCGGCAAAAATAGTGACTTTGTAGATAATTTTACCATGAAAAATATGGATATAATTGGTGCTTTAGTAGGATATGAAATCGAATTTTAGAAAAAGAAAATAGATATAGAATTCGTAAGATAGAAAACGACAGACGAGAGAGGTCGTTATGCCAATGCAGCAACGAATGGAAAAGTGGATTGAAGCGTGGAAGTTACTTATGCATGATATGGAGCGACAAGGTGCTCAGGTTTGGCCGCTCACCATAGAACCTCCAGCAGCGCTGGAAGAAATCGAAAGAAGAGAGGAAAGTCTCGGAATCAGCTTTCCCGCGACGATCCGGACTATTTTACTATTGGGCAGCAGTCAGGTTCAAATAAATTGGTCGTTGCCATCTCGAGCGTTAGATCCTTTTTCGCTCAGTGGGGATTTTGGATGGTCATTGGATGCGTTTGAGTGGCCGTACTTTGGTAGGGACGAAGAGAGTGAGGACGAGAAAAGGTATCTCTGTTTTCACGTCGGTGGGAATGGCGACATGCTGCTCATCGATTTGTCGACAGGTGTGGATGACCCACCCGTTTATTCTTGGGGGCATGAGACAGACGAATTCCTATTGCTCGGCAAAAGCTTCACAGAGTTCGTAGAGCGAGTCACGGAGCTGGGCTGTATTGGGGCAGAGTGCTGGAATTATGAAGCACTCGCCGGTGCAGATGGGCTCGATGTCGAGGGGCAAGTCGCACAAGAGTGGAAAGAATGGCTGCAAATTTATCGGACGCTAACATTTGAAGAGGCAGCGCAAGATTTCGAGAAGCTAGTCTTGTTTGCAAAAATGCATGGTGCAGGAGATTCACGTATCCAAGAGGCATTTACCCAGTACGATTGGAAGCCAATTTTGCAAAAATGGGTAACACAAATTGAGCAGGAAACCTCATCGAGTAATCTGCTACTTTGGTGCCAGCTCATTGTCGAGACAGTAGGCAAGAAGGCAGAGAGCTGGGTGCGCTCGCTATGGGAGTCCGGGCCACATTATGAACGGATAGGGTCAAGCCAACGTGCATATCTAACGGCAGCTTGTTTGCCGGAAGAAGAGGGCTTACAACGAGTTTTGTCTGAAATGGATGAAGTCGTTGCCAGGAAAGAATGTTTGGTAGGATATGCTGCCAACAGTCATTTGCATCACTTTCACTCCCGAGAAGTCATTTTGTGGATGGAGCCGCATGTGGCGTACCCGATAGAAGGCTGGGATGAGCTTTTCGCGGTGTCACGTCCACAATGGGAGGATCTGATTCGCTGGCTGGACGGAAATGAAGCACAGCGGCAGATTGCATTAAGTGCTTGGGGAAAAATGCTGACAAGTGGTGAATCGCCTTCCGGTGAAGCGAATTGGCAAGAAATCAATCGGTTGCTGGATGTTGCATACGAGAAAGCCATTCTGCGCAAGGAAAAGGAGCGTGTAGATCGTATTCGCTCTTCCTTGGAAACCGTAAAGCATTAGACGAGGGGGAGAGACAATGAGAAATGTGGTAACCGTATGGGGAACAACCTTGCAATCGGCTGATGAATTAGCGGATTTTCTGACTCCGGTTTACGATGAGGACGGGGATGTGATACCGTCTGGCTTTTTAACAGCGTCTGGTCTTGAATGGATAGACGAGGACTTTTTTGAAGTACATGAGGTACAGGATGCAGAGGCAAGAGCAGACTTTTTCATGTATTTGGAAAACGAATATGCGATGAATGCAACCCTCGATCGAAAGGAATGGCCGCAAAAGCTAACAGAGGAGATTGGCAAGTACCCACATGTCATTTTGCTGTATGGCAATGAATCGCGGTACGGACCGATTAACGAAAAATTGTTCGATCTCACTGAGGGCGGGCAAGAAAAAGATTCACCGCTGGTCCTGCTCGCCAAACTAGTATTTGAAACAGAAGAGCGGTAAGGAGCAGGGAGGAATACATAAGAAGAGGAGAGAAAGATATGGCTTATCATTTCGCAGATTTGTATGATGCGGCTGAACTCGGAGACATCGAGCTCGTAAAAAAGATTGTTACGAAACAGCCGGAATTGCTGCATGAAAAGGATGAGTATGAGTTTTCCGTACTGCATGGCGCAGTGATGACGGACGATGTTGACCTCATTGCGTATTTGGTCGCACAAGGTGCGGACGTTCATGCGAAAAACGATGAGGGGATTACCCCATTGCATATTACGCTTTATCCAGAGGTTGCAGAGGCGCTCATCGCGCACGGTGCAGACATACATGCCAGTGCTCATGATGGAAGTACCCCGTTGCACACACAGGTAGCGGATGGAGAGGAACGTTTGGATGTGGTAGAGTTATTGCTGGCCAAAGGTGCGAATCCTGACAAAAAAGACATGGATGGGCAAACACCATACGATATAGCGCGCGAGAGAGAAGACGAAGAGATGATGGCTCTATTTGAATAGGGGAAAAAGGAAAGCGTCCGTTATGATTCCGGACGCTTTCTTTCTTGCTCGAGTGCTGCGACGCGTTTTTCCAGCTCGTCGATGGCTTTTTGGTTGGTTGTGGTGCGCTTTACGATGAACAAGCAGCAAGCAATGATAAGTGCGAAAGGCAAGAGGAAGACAAAGAGCTGGAAGAGTAAAGTACCCCATTCGATTGACACAGCGCCAAAATCTAGCATGGGTGATCCCTCCAATATGTTTGGTTTGGATATGCTAATTCGCTTGAATTATTGTACCAAAAAATATAATACTTTAAAAATATTGTAATTAAAACAAATCGGGAGGCTCATATGCCTGACAAAATAAGAAACTTAGTTGACCACACAGAGGTGTTCACTGAAAAATGGTTACATTCTCAATTAAGTCAGAAGGAGATTTACGTAATCTATCTTCCATTGGATAGCGTTTTAATTGTCGAGGGTAGACTGAATCAATATGTTAAGCAAGGCGGCTTTACGGGTACCTTGGTATTTGCTCCAAGAAAACAATTTACGTCATGGGAAGATGCGTTTGTAGGTGTCTTTAAAAAGTATGTCCATCATTGGGAGAGTTGGTCTGATCTTTATGGGGATGACTTCTCAAAAGAGGAGGTCGTTCATGTTTTACATACCTATATTTTTCCGCAGTATGTAAATCCAAATCAAATGAAACGCATGAACAGTAAAGCGTACATGGAAAACTTGAATAAGGAACTGAGAGATGATGGTGTGTCTGAGGAGTTTATCCAATTGTTACAACCACAATTAAGTAATCTTGAAATTATTTCTATAAAAGACGATTGGGATGACCATGCGGTTTTTGGAATATCTGACTCGCTCGTGTTCATTTACCTTCGTATAATCAGCCACTAACCGTTACGTCTTTGTAATAATGAAGGTTTCGCTTACTCACTCGGTTATTTTAGCGTACATGCACAT
>NZ_JABSUV010000109.1:0-646 GCF_013284275.1 Brevibacillus sp. HB2.2 | reverse complement strand
CTCGTTCATCTTGTTCTCAAATTCTCGCTGATAGCTAGAAGGATGGAAAACATAGATTGCTGCTTTCGGGTCCATGATTGATGCATAATTTGCAAACACCGTTTGGAGGAAGTCCTCGAACTGTTCCATAGGCATATCATCATTTAAGATGCTCTCTCTTCCGTCTACGGCCAGTCCTGCCGATTCACTTTTAACAGCAACATTATAAGGCGGATCAGTAACTACTAGAGCTGCCTGCTGTCCATCCATCAGCCGTTTTACATCCTGCTCACATGTGGCGTCTCCGCACATAAGGATGTGCCGCCCGAGTCTCCAGATATCCCCTGGCTTCGTCTCCGGTTCAATGATATCGTTTAATGCTCTCTCAACATCGAAATCATCTTCCTTGACTGATTCATCTATTTCAATGTTGACGTGCTCATTGATCAAATCTACAGCTTCCTCCAGATCAAAGCCCGTGAGCTCTACGTCCAAATCGCTCTCCTGTAGCTCAGACAACACCTGGGCAAGCTTATCCTCATCCCAAGCACCGCTGATCTTATTCAGTACGATATTAAGCGCCTTCTCTCGGATGTCATCCAGATCAACGACGGAAACTGTTACCTCCGTAGCTCCCAGCTCATTCACCAGAATCTTAAACCGTTGA
>NZ_JABSUV010000108.1:0-650 GCF_013284275.1 Brevibacillus sp. HB2.2 | reverse complement strand
TGAACTGATCGTCTCTGATAACTCTGTGACTGGATAGCAACAGGTGAATGTCGTGTTTTCTGTTGGACCGTACCCGTTGATAATCGTGAGTCCTTCGAGTTCCAACGCTTTTCTTACGTGAGGAACCGAGACGACATCTCCACCCACGAGCAGTTGGCGAACCCCCGCTAGGTACTCTTTGTGATGATCCACCATCAGTGTGAACAGTCCCGCCGTTAGCCAAAGCGTCGTAACCTTATGAGTCTGAATGGCTTGTCCCAGTTCTTCCAAGGAAGGCAGATCAGGCGGCATCAGCACCAGCTTTGCCCCATTCAGCAAGCTACCCCAAATCTCAAAGGTCGCCGCATCGAATGATACTGTCGATGCTTGCAGGAAAACGTCCTGCTCTGTGATCGTCACGTAGTCGGTCTCTTTGACGAGACGGACAATACCTCGATGGATGACAAGCGTTCCTTTTGGCAACCCGGTAGAGCCTGAGGTGTAGATCACGTAAGCGAGACTTTCCGCTGTGGTGTCAATATCAGGTGCCTGTTCACTTTCATCGGCAATCATCGTCCAGTCGCGATCCAGACATATCACGGTATGCTCTCCGGATGGGAGTGACGGTAGAAGCTGCTCCTGCGTGAGCAAAACAGTCACGCGGGCGTCGT
>NZ_JABSUV010000107.1:0-650 GCF_013284275.1 Brevibacillus sp. HB2.2 | reverse complement strand
GCGACGCTCACGTGACTGTTTTGCTCACACAGGAGCAGCTACTACCGTCACTCCCATCTGGAGAGCATGCAGTCATTTGTCTGGATCGCGACTGGGCGATGATTGCCGAAGAAAGTGAACAGGCACCTGACATTGACACCACAGCGGAAAGTCTCGCTTACGTGATCTACACCTCAGGCTCTACCGGCTTGCCAAAAGGAACGCTAGTCATCCATCGCGGCATTGTCCGTCTCGTCAAAGAAACCGACTACGTGACAATTACAGAGAAGGACATTTTCCTGCAAGCATCGACTGTATCATTCGATGCGGCGACCTTTGAGATTTGGGGAAGCTTGCTAAATGGGGCAAAGCTGGTGCTGATGCCGCCTGATCTGCCTTCCTTGGAAGAGCTGGGACAAGCCATTCAGGTGCACAAGGTTACGACGCTTTGGCTGACGGCGGGATTGTTTACACTGATGGTGGATCATCACAAAGAGTACCTGACAGGGGTTCGCCAACTGCTCGTGGGTGGAGATGTCGTCTCAGTTCCTCACGTAAGAAAAGCGTTGGAGCTCGAAGGACTCACGATTATCAACGGGTACGGTCCAACGGAGAACACGACATTCACCTGCTGCTATCCAGTCACGGAGTTGCCAGAGACGATCAGTTCT
>NZ_JABSUV010000106.1:0-724 GCF_013284275.1 Brevibacillus sp. HB2.2 | reverse complement strand
GCGGATGAACGCGATCCCGGCGACGGTAAAAGTGGTCAACCTAGCTGGAGAGCCACTGCCAAACACATTGGCGCAAAGTCTATATGCATTGGAGCATGTGGAAAAAGTCTTTAATCTATATGGTCCGTCTGAAGATACGACGTACTCCACGTATGTACAGGTCACCAAAGGCGCGACGTCAGAACCGACAATCGGTCGTCCTTTGTCCAACACACAAGCGTATATTTTGGATGCCAACCTGCAGCCTGTCCCGTTGGGCTTACCTGGGGAACTATATCTTGGCGGTGACGGATTGGCTCGTGGGTACCTGAATCGCCCAGAGCTGACCGCAGAACGATTCTTGTCCAATCCATTCCACGCTGACCCGCAAGCGCGGATGTACGGAACCGGTGACTTGGTCCGTTATCTCCCAGATGGACAAATCGAGTACTTGGGACGGATTGACCATCAGGTGAAGATTCGCGGCTATCGGATCGAGTTGGGAGAGTTGGAGGCTGTCCTTCGCACCCATCTGGCAGTCAAGGAAGCCGTTGTGATGGCAAGGGAAGACAAGCAGGGTGACAAACGTTTGGCGGCGTACGTGACGACAAAAGAGGAAAGTAGCGAAGAGGCCAATGACTTAGCGGTCTGGGCAAAAGCAAAATTGCCGGAGTTTATGGTTCCATCCGTCTTTGTCTGGCTGGACACTATGCCGCTCACACCGAACGGCAAGATCGACCGGAAA
>NZ_JABSUV010000105.1:0-724 GCF_013284275.1 Brevibacillus sp. HB2.2 | reverse complement strand
AAGGATGAACGCGATCCCGACAACGGTACGGGTGGTCAACCTAGCTGGCGAGCCACTGCCAAACACATTGGCACAAAGTCTATATGCATTGGAGCATGTCGAAAAAGTCTTTAATCTTTATGGACCGTCTGAAGATACGACGTACTCCACGTATGTACAGGTCACCAAAGGCGCCACGTCAGAACCGACAATTGGTCGTCCTTTGTCCAACACACAAGCGTATATTCTCGATGCCAACCTGCAACCAGTACCGTTGGGCTTACCTGGGGAACTGTATCTTGGTGGTGACGGCTTGGCTCGTGGGTACCTAAATCGCCCTGAGCTGACCGCAGAACGATTCTTGTCCAACCCATTCCACGCTGACCCGCAAGCGCGGATGTACGGCACCGGTGACTTGGTCCGCTATCTTCCAGATGGACAAATCGAGTATTTGGGACGGATAGACCATCAGGTGAAGATTCGCGGCTATCGGATCGAGTTGGGAGAGCTGGAGGCTGTCCTTCGCACCCATTCGGCTGTCAAGGAAGCCGTGGTGATGGCAAGAGAAGACAAGCTGGGTGACAAGCGTCTGGCGGCGTATGTGACGACAAAAGAGGAAAGCAGTGAAGAGGCCACTGACTTAGCGGTCTGGGCAAAAGCAAAATTGCCAGAGTTTATGGTTCCATCCGTCTTTGTCTGGCTGAACGCGATGCCGCTCACACCGAATGGCAAGATCGACCGGAAG
>NZ_JABSUV010000104.1:0-787 GCF_013284275.1 Brevibacillus sp. HB2.2 | reverse complement strand
TTTATAACGAATGAAATATTCGCCAGCAGGCAGTGGTTTACTAGTTGTGAAGCTAAAAGAGCCATTTCCTTTGATGTTTGAAGAGCCATAGGAGGTTGTAGTACCATCTGGGAGGTATGTAACAATTGAATAGTACATGTAAGCTGTTTTCGTACTATGGTTCTGTGTCACATTAACTGTAACATAGCCAGGTGTAGTTACATTGAAGGTTGCAGAATTCCCGCTCGGATCATTTGATCCTAGGTTTGAGTAATCTTCTACTTGTTTGGTTGAAGCAGGTACAACCGTATTAGAAGTTTGTTGAGAACTTGCTGCTTCTGCCCCTGTTGGAATAACAAAAGATGCAGTGAGTAATGCAAGCAAAGCTGCTTGAGCAAACTTTTTCACATCTGTCATCTCCTAGTTTTCGGATTACACTAAATGTTACATGTATATACAAAATTTAACAACATTTTTCTGCAAGAAATACCTTATTTAATAGTTAAAACATGAATAAACTGACCCAACAATTGTTTGTTGTAGATACTCTGTAGTTCAACTTAACTTACTATTTCAAGTGGAGAATGGACAAGCAAGTTGCAGAGACGTTAGGGGGGGAACCTTATCTCGATGAAGATTTCACTGACTGGGCCACAGACGGTAATGGATGAGTGCCGAAGTTCTTCACGTCAGGGGAAGGAATGTTAAGACTAATCGAGGAAGCGCGGAAACAAGGCATTTTGATCGACATTGATACCAAAGCGTTGAAATGGCACCAATATAGGAAAAAAGAGGCCTTCTGGTGAAA
>NZ_JABSUV010000103.1:0-817 GCF_013284275.1 Brevibacillus sp. HB2.2 | reverse complement strand
TTTTATTTTGGCGGCGTAGCTCAGCTGGTTAGAGCGTTCGGTTCATACCCGAAAGGTCGGGGGTTCGATTCCCTCCACCGCTACCAAACTTCATAAAAATTATGGCGGTCGTGGCGAAGGGGTTAACGCACCGGATTGTGGCTCCGGCATTCGTGGGTTCAAGTCCCATCGATCGCCCCATAATAACACGGGAGTATAGCCAAGTGGTAAGGCACGGGTCTGCAAAACCCTTATCCCCGGTTCAAATCCGGGTACTCCCTCCATTTTAGTCCCAGTAGCTCAGCAGGATAGAGCAACGGCCTTCTAAGCCGTCGGTCGGGAGTTCGAATCTCTCCTGGGACGCCACGCGTTTACAAAAGATAGCCTCCTTAGGACGTTGTGGCGTCCACAGGAGGTTTTTTTCGTAGAAGATAGTGCGCCTGTCAGGAGGAAATCAGAAGCAAGTAGTCAGTCAAAGGACCTAGTTCAAAAAATAGTAAAAAAACTTTCATCCACGTTTGGAAATATTTTGTCTGATTTGTCATAAATTATGTAAGAAAACCACAGAATATGGTTCCCTTTCTACTCGGAAAATGTGACGAAACAATGATATTTTTGTAGAGAGGCGCTTGCATTCTTTTAAAATTTTTGCGACATGTAACTTTCTTTTTCGACAAACGTATCTACTAGAAGACAGAGCCAGAAAATGATAGCTTGATAGGAAAAACATGGGCTCCATCCAAGTCGAAAACGGTATTGACTTGCGAAAATTGATTGTGTATACTCAAACACGTACTTCGTGTCAACAGAAAAACACGTGTAAAATCAACGTTTATAG
>NZ_JABSUV010000102.1:0-963 GCF_013284275.1 Brevibacillus sp. HB2.2 | reverse complement strand
AACGGATTATCTGTATCAATATGACCAGTACGGAGTTTATCTCAAAACCATCAAAGTAATTGTCAAATAAGCAGAGTGTGTCCATCAAAAGCTTTAACCGAAAGCTTTTGTCTGGTGAAGACAAAATAGGCCGATCACGGTCTATTTTTTATTTTGTTGCTTGAGACGAAAGGAACCGGGATGCTTTCGAGTATCTACTTATAAAAACATTTGTAAAACCTTTGAGAAACAAGGTTTTTTTATGCCCTCAACCATCCTCCCTGATTACATAACCCCCAAGAGGTTGCCGCTTGATTCTTTTTCACCTTGATTCAACAAAAGCATTCAGCTTTCTCTCGAAGTTGTCGGAAGTTTCTTTTTGCATTTTTGGCACCACATGGCAATATTCGTTTATTTTAATCCATGTTGCAGGTATATCGAGCAGGGCAGACTCAAAACCGAATAAGGTGTTTTTTTTGTACATAAAGGTGTATTTGTAACTTTATACCTATCGCTCGTAATCATTCTACATCCGATACTTCAAAATGTGGGTATTATTTCCTTTTTACTTATAGATTGGATATCTAGCATATCGATCACCATGAGTCTTCCATCTGTATTGAATCCTTTACAGAGAGGAGGAGACTGAATGCCCAATATTGAAGGTATCAACATCCAACAATCAAGTGCGGAACGCAAGAGCTACGTGGTTGTGGGAGCTATTTTATCTTGCAGCAGCGGAAGTAAACAGAGTCGGCTGAAAATGCCATTCAGCCATGGTGTTTTTGTAAAAGGAAAACCGCAAATGAACATCATGGATTTTGTTCCAAATGTAAATATCATGCCCTTTGGAAAGTGCAGCAGCTTACAAAATCCCACAGTCGCTTCAGCCACGGCAGCTAACAACGGTGTACTTACGCCAATGCCGTGCATACCTCTGACAACAATGCCATGGATAGATGGGAAAGCGGACAAAATGGTCGG
>NZ_JABSUV010000101.1:0-1051 GCF_013284275.1 Brevibacillus sp. HB2.2 | reverse complement strand
AAAAAAATAAGATATGAACCGAACCTTTTTCCGCTAAAGAGGCAATATAGTGTGTAAGCTGCTTATTCAGAGAACAAATAGAACAATCCAATTCACATTATTTACAACAAAAAAGGAGCGAATTAATTATGAAAAAACGTTTAATTGGTGGAGTAGTTGCTACTGCGATTTTGATTCCAGTTGCAGCATTTGCGGCTTCTGGCGTGATTGACACGACTACAAGAACACCGATGACTGCTGAACAAGTCAAGGTGGATGAGGTTGGCAAATCAACGCTCGATAAGCTGTATCTCGCATATCCTGAAACAAAATCGTTTGAGATTATCGATGCAAGCAACGTTCAAGGTGATGTATCCAAAGGGAAAAATGTAACCAACATGAAACAAACAAGCATCGTACTACAAGAAAAAGGAGGAACCGGCAAAAAGATTACCCTCCATACAAACGGTATTACGGGTGAGATTGAACACGTGATTCAAGAGAATTGGGAGCCTAAGGAGAAGTCACTCATTACGTTAACCGATCAGCAAATCAAGGCGAAGGTATCTGATCTTATTGATAAAATGTATGGCAACGTCGAAACCTACAAGGTTGCTATCGAGCAAATGGAGAATCCAAATCAAAAAACATGGATGTTGAATTACACCAATGAGATGTTCGAAGAACCGGTCTTCCAGGTTTTTGTTCAGGACAATACCATTAGTCTTACTAAGATCGTAGGTATTCCTACAGCTGATACACCTTCTGATACACCTTCAAACATGAAAGTAGAGGGCCTATTCTCTAGAAATGGTAAGCCTGATTATAGTGCTGATAACTTTTTAAACGATGAAAAACTGTTTGCTTTACTAAAAATCAGCCCCACAGAATTAAAACAAGAATTAGCAAAAGGTAAAACTGTTGTGGAGATTGCAGCATCTAAAAATGTCTCGAAACAACAAGTGATTGATGTGATTGCAGAAACACAGGCTAAAGGACAACTTCAAGGGGATGGAGTACCGATCACCGAGAAAGCACTGAAAGAAATGATGAAAGCAGTTGAACCAAAAGT
>NZ_JABSUV010000100.1:0-1067 GCF_013284275.1 Brevibacillus sp. HB2.2 | reverse complement strand
GGATGATCTGAGTGCTGTTTTATTTTTCATAACGTTCGTTCCGCTAACGGGTAGTTTTCGTAAAAGGTATCGTCAGTGAAAGGAATTGAGTAGGGCTTTTACGAATAAATGAATACTGAGCTACATAATGGAAACATGAATAACCATAATGAACATGGCTTTTATTCAAGAGGTTAAATAAAGTTGTTATAGGAGATGAATTAAAGGTGAGATACAGCCTGTTGGACAATGGTGTAGACTCTTTAAAGGCGACTTACATAAGTATTGAAAAAATGCATGCACTACATGATGGCACTGGCATGGAGCATTGTTTAAAAGACGCTGTATTGTCTCTTAATCACGGAATAGAAATTTTGTTTAAACTTTTGTTGCGCCAAAGAAATGAGTATCTTGTTTTCAGTGATCTAGATAAATATATGGTAGCAAAAAAGAAAATGATTGAGCAGGGAAAAACAAATATATTTGAAGTAGCCCCCAATTTAAGAACAGTCACTTTAAATGAAGCAATGGACAGGGCTGAATTCCTTTGTGAATACGAAGTTGACTCTACATATAAGAAAGTAATTACTTTTATCAATAAAATTAGGAATCAACTCACACATTACGAAATTAACATGAAATCACCTGAAATGCTTGAGTTATCAGTTAAAATCCAAACTTGCTATGAGTTAACGATTCACTTCTTTGCTCCGCATATCGAGGGTCTGGAAGAAAAAGTGGAAGCTGCAAGATTTGAGTATACAGTGGATGATTACGCCACTGACATGGGTGAGTGGTATGCTGAAGTGGAAATGGAAGAGCGTATGTTAGAGCGTATGTTAGAACGTTATGATACGTAATTACGACATAGGTCTATACTAACGAGTTCGATAGCTGAATTCGAAAACCACTTTTTAGTGGTTTTTTCTTTATTACAGAGCAAAAACCCGACAAAAAGCAGGACAAAACCCGGATAAAATCAGGGATAAAAGGCAGGACGATTTGAAATGTTATGGACGGTAATCTTGAGTCAAGAGCAAGCGACACCAGCTCTTGGGAGATACCACCTACCCCTTATCAATGGTGTA
>NZ_JABSUV010000010.1:0-162367 GCF_013284275.1 Brevibacillus sp. HB2.2 | reverse complement strand
ATGATGCCGAGGATTTGACGCAGGAGGTTTTTACGAGAGTGTTAAAAGGGCTCGCCGGATTTGATGGCAGAGTCACTCTGAAAACATGGCTCTTCTCCATTGCCAAGCATGCGGCGATTGACCAGCATCGCAAGCAGAAGGTCAAGTCCTTTTTCTCAGAAAACTGGCTGATGAAGCTGGCGACCAAGGAAGGGAGTCCGGAAAACGTCCTGACCAAGAGGGAAAACGTTCGTGAGCTGAAGCAAGCGATCCAAAAGCTAGCGCCCCATTATCGTCTGGTTCTGATTTTGCGTTGCATCGAGGAACACAGCGTCAAGGAGACGGCAGAAATCCTGGGTGTATCGGAATCCAAGGTGAAAGTAAACACCCATCGGGCATTAAAGCTGGTCAAAGAAATGATGGATGATACGGAGGAAGGGGGCTTTCTAAATGAGTGGGCTAGAGGATGAGAAGCTGACGGTCCAGCTGCGAGGGTTAAGAAGGCAGGACCCACCCCCACGTCAGGAATTTGTCACCTATTTGGATCAGACGCTGGTTAAACAGGCAAGGCAGATGAAGCAGAGGAAAAAAGTGGGCCGTATCTTGTCGATGACAGGAGGTGCAGCTGCAACTGTCGTACTGGCTCTCTTGGTAGCTGTGCCTGACGGAAAAGAAGCACCAAATGGGACTAGCAGTGTACGTACGGAGCAGCCTGCAGAGAATGCGCCTTCACTGGCAAAAGAGAAGGACATACCGGAGCAAAGGAATATTCCTCCTGTTGCCGAGCAGCGGAAAATAAGCCAGGTGAAAGAACAGCCCAAACAGAAAGAACAGAGTGTCATTACGCAATCACAATCGCTCCCCAAAAGCCAAGCACTGCCAAAAACGGCAGCCACGGCAAGCAATACGCCAACGCTGTCTGTCGAGCAATATATGAAGCAGAAATTAGGCGATAAAAGTAAGCAATATCAACTCGCTTCTAACCATCTGGAAAAAGATACGGCTGTTTTTCTACGCGTCATTAACGGTATACCGTTCGCCGACAGTGTCGTGAAGGTTCACTTGGAGTCAGATGGAACACCAGCGGGTATGGTCATGGAAGAGAATCTCGATGCAGAAGCAGATCTCTCGCTATTTCCCAATCCAGAAAAAGCAATTTCCAAAGAGGAAGCAGTACAAAGGCTGACAGCCAGTTTGAAGCAAGAAGAAGTAGCGGCTTTTGCAGGCTATATCAACGCATTGAACGGGGAAGTCCTCGATCATCGCTTTCAGAGCGTGGCAGAAACTGGAAGCTATAGCCTCATCCCGATTCAGGCACAAGGTAAGCTGCTCATGGCCAACTCAGATGAGGAGATAGCCACTCTGATCCAGAAAGAGTTCGGTGTACGTATCGAAGGGGATAACCGTCCATTATCAAGAGAAGAACACGAATCGTACATGGAATATACGTGGAAAATGACAGATGCTACTTATCTCACTGCGAGGTTTGCCAAGAAATCTGGTCAACTGCTGGCGTATCAGATGAAAACAAATACGGAGTCACATACTTCCCCGAAGCTGTCTCAAGCAGAAGCAGCCCAAATCGGTGTCAAAAAACTGGCGTACTATTTGCCAAGACAAATCACGCAGCTTGCAATGGAGGGCGCGGTGGTGGAAGACTCAGCAATCAGGATAGACTTCATTGCCATTACACAAGGAGCAAGAGCGGAGAGTCACAAGTATAAGGTTTGGGTGGATAGCACCAGTAGACAGGTAGTAGGCCTGGAAGGGAATTTTTCAGAAATAGGGAAAGCGTCTACAGAGCCTAACAAGGGGAATAGTCCCTCGCTGGAACTGCTTTATGTTTGGCCGGAATTAAACGGAAAACGGACGCCAGCACCCTATCTGGTGTACCAGGTAAAACAATAAAACGACCGGGCTGCCTATTTGCGCTACTTCGAATCTGGTCATGTTCAATCATCTACCGTTAAGTGATCGTAAGCACACCTTTCAGCTCCGCCCGAAGAAGTTTACGATTGAGATTCATTACGAGGACAAGACGACCGACATCTTTTCGGTGAGGATTTGGCATCGTTGTTGACGAAGACAGTACCAAAGGGACTGGCGCGGAAAGACGTAAGTATTTGGACGATATGCGGTTATCTATACAAAATGAAGAGTCTTACTTGGGCTTTTCATTCGGCTAACAGAAAAAAGGGGCGAGCCTGCTACTCGTCCCTTTTGCTTTTAGATAAATACATGTAACAACAAATAAATGGCCGCTGCGAGCAAGGCAGAAATCGGCAGCGTAATAAACCAGGTGATCACGATGCGTTTGGCAACGCCCCAATTGACGCTTTTTAGCCGTTTGGCTGCACCGACCCCCATGATCCCGGAAGAGATGACATGGGTAGAGCTCACAGGTAAGCCTAACTGCGTAAAGGTAAAAATGATCGAAGACGAAGTGAGATCGGCAGTGGCTCCATTAATCGGTTCAATCTTGGTGATTTTGCCCCCGACCGTCTTGATGATTTTCCAGCCTCCGATAGAGGTTCCCAAGCCCATCGCGAGGGCACAAATGAACTGCACCCAGAAAGGAATCGTGTTGGTATCTGTATGCAGGTCAGCGGCAACGAGAGCGAACACGATAATGCCCATCGCTTTTTGTGCGTCATTCGTTCCATGTGTAAAGGATTGCAGGGCCGCCGTGAAAATCTGAAAGAAGCGAAATCCCCGGTTGACCTTGGAAGGAGGAACCATGATCCGACTAAAAATGAAATAAACCAAATTCATCATGAGGTAAGCGGCAACGAGCGCAATTACCGGTGACACAATAAGTGCCTCGAATATTTTTGAAAAACCAATCCAGTTGATTTGCGCACTCCCGGCGGAAGCGAGGACTGCCCCTACGAGTGAGCCGATGAGAGCGTGAGACGAACTGCTGGGGATACCGTACCACCACGTAATCAAATTCCAAAGAATCGCAGCCAAGAGAGCAGCCATGACCACAAGCACACCGAATTCCAGCTTGGTTGGATCGGCGATATCTCCACCAATAGTTTTGGCGACCCCGGTAAATGTCAGGGCACCGATAAAGTTCATGATAGCCGCTAGGCAAATGGCAATCTTAGGCGGGAGAGCCTTGGTGGATACGGTGGTTGCGATGGCATTGGCAGTGTCGTGAAACCCGTTGATGAAATCAAAGAAAACAGCCAAAATGATAACGGCAATCACAAGGGGAAGGCTCGTATACATGAAAGTAGGTCTCCTTGTTTAAGAGTTGCCCATGATCACAGATTCCATCGCATCCGCGACATCCTCGCAATGATCCATGACATCTTCGAGCACTTCGTAAACCTCTTTGAGCTGCATAATGTGAATGGGATCGCTTGAGGTTTTGAACAATTGCCGAATGCTGCTCCGCACCAATTCATCCCCTTCGCTTTCCAAATCGTTAATGCGGATGATGTACTCTTTCATAGCAGACAACTTTTGCTTTTGAAGCAGTTCGATGGCGAGAAGAATTTGCTTGGTAGCTTCTTCGATGAGTTGACCGAATCGTACCATCGTTTGATCTGGTTCCATGATGTCGTACATATAGAGTCGCGAAGCGCAAAACTCCAATCCGTCCAGCACATCATCCAGCTTGACAGCAAGGTCCAGAACGTCCTCACGCTCGATTGCGGTAATAAATGTCTTGTTGATTTGCACGATGATTTCATGGATGAGCTTGTCGCCTTTTGTTTCGTACACCTTCATCTCTGTAGCAAAGGTTTTGACAGTCTCTAGTGAAGTGATTTTGTATTCGTTAAAATAGATCGCCGTCTGATGCACATTTTTCGCAATCTCATACAAGTCATCCAAGAGTGCATCCGATTTGGTAAAAAGCATTAAACAAACCTCCAC
Organism: Brevibacillus sp. HB2.2; assembly: GCF_013284275.1. Classification (NCBI taxonomy): domain Bacteria; kingdom Bacillati; phylum Bacillota; class Bacilli; order Caryophanales; family Paenibacillaceae; genus Brevibacillus; species Brevibacillus sp. HB2.2. The sequence continues at coordinate 158,503 of NZ_JABSUV010000010.1, read as the reverse complement.
TTCGAAAACCCGAATAGGAGTATTTTGAGTGGAGGGGATGGGGATTATTCACTTTTTCATGAACTCTTTACGAGATGAGTAATTGGGCTGCCATATAGAAGGCCACTCCCCACATGATCACAGCCGAAATCATATTCAGGCCACGCTGCAATTTTCCGGACCGGTCCAATCGTCCTGCTGTACGACCAGCTACAGAAAGGCCGAAAAACCAGAAGCAGGATACGAGGATGCAGGCAACAGTAAAGCCCCACTTTTCTGTTCCCGAATAGCTGAGTGAGCTAGTGCCGATGACCCCGATCGTGTCGAGAATCGCATGCGGGTTCAACAAAGAGACAGAGGCAGCAAACATGATTTGCTTTTTGGCCGAAAAGCGCTCTTTCTCTCCAGCCTCAGTACCTGGACGGCTACGCCACGTTAAATATCCCATGTACACCAAAAAGAAGAAGCCGACGACATACAGCACCGTTTTCAGCCATGTGACTGTCAATACAACCAAAGAGACTCCCAATACTGCCAATAAAATGAGCAGGGTATCGCAGAGTGCCGCAGTCAGTACGACGGGCATGGCGCGAAGTAATGTAGGTTGTAGAGCCCCCTGATTAAAAACGAAAACATTTTGTGCGCCGAGCGGTAAAATAAGTCCAAAAGCAAGCACAAAACCGTGCAAAATCGCTTCCAGCATGATCGTTTCCTCCCCGTTTCTCTCTCGATGCAAAGGCCATTTGCATTACTGTCATTATTCACGGTTGTGAATCCGTTGTCTCCAGCCAATTGGTTTACATCCAAACCAACCAATTTGTACAATGATCAGACGAGGAGGAATATGCCTGTGCTGACGATAGACTGGAAGCCTGACAAATCATCTGACATACCGATCTACGCGCAGATCGTAGCTTATATGAAGGGGAAAATTGCAGGTGGAGAATGGCCGATCAATAGTAAATTGCCAACACAAAGAGCGTTGGCGCAAGCCTTTGAGGTAAACCGCAGTACGGTGGTGACGGCGTTGGAAGAGCTAAAAGCGGATGGTTTCATTGAAGCAACCGTAGGTAGTGGCTCCGTCGTTAGTAACAACACGTGGTCCTTATTGACGACCGCGCCGCCACCCAATTGGCTGGGCTACGTGCAAGCAGGAGAGCATCTCCCCAATTCGCCGACGATTCAGGATATCAATCGTTATGAGCCAGATCCGAGGTACATTCGCTTAGGGACTGGTGAGCTGTCACCGAGCTTGATTCCTGTTGCGGAGATGGAAGCGGTCATGGCTAGCTTGCAGGGCAAAATGACTCATCTCGGATATTCGGAGCCAAAAGGGCTGTTGCCTTTGCGCCAAGCGATCAGCGATCATTTACGGAGCAGGGGGATCGAGGCTTCACCAGCGTCTATTTTGGTCGTTTCGGGGGCCCTTCAAGCCTTGCAGTTGATATCGATTGGCATCCTTCACCGTGGATCTGCTATCTTGCTCGAGCAGCCTTCATATTTATTCTCTTTGCCTTTGTTTCCATCATCGGGAATGCGTCTGGTTGGTGTACCGATGGATGCGGAAGGAATCTCTCCCCAAGTGTTAACAAGACAAAAGCAGGCGCATAACGCGGCACTACTCTATACGATTTCGGCTTACCACAATCCGACTGGGATTAGTATGTCAGAGAACCGAAGGGAGCAAGTGCTGGCTGCATGCGAGCGGGAGAGGCTGCCTGTATTGGAAGACGATGTTTATGGAGAATTGTGGTTAGACGAACCGGGGCCATTGCCGTTAAAGGCGAGGGATCAGAGCGGGTTAGTCTTGTATCTGGGCAGCTTGTCCAAAACGCTCAGTCCAGGGCTGCGGATCGGCTGGATTGTAGGTCCTGAGCCTGTCATAGAACGCCTCGCGGATGTAAAAATGCAGACGGACTACGGAGCGAGTGCGATTTCCCAATGGGTGGCGACAGAATGGCTCACAAGCGATAGATATTCCCGGCATCTGGATCAGCTTAGAGCAGCTCTGCGACATAGAAGAGACAGGATGTGCGAATGCCTTGCTCGCTGGTTTGGCGATATGGCAGATTGGCGTATTCCGCATGGCGGTTTTTACATTTGGCTGCGTCTGCATCAGGCGGTCTCGATGCGCAAGCTTTTTACGGAAGCACTGGCTAAAGGGGTCCTGTTAAATCCGGGCTTTGTTTATGATCAGACGGATAGTCATCATCTTCGCTTGTCCTACGTGTACGCAGAAGAAGCCGACATGGAAAAGGCGTTATATGTAATAGCACAGCTCCTGCGTGGTAGGGGGTAACGAAAAGAAGACACCTGCTAGGGTCAGGTGTCTTCTGCTATATCAATGATAAGGGAACTGTGTGGAGTACCCGCTAAACTGCTGATAAGCTTGCTGGAGTTTTTGTTGCTCGGCAGCCTCCAACTTGTACCATCCCTTTTGGAACATGAGATTGAAAGCATCGCGGGCTGATTGATGGGTTTCATTCAAAATTTGCAGCATATCATCATAAAGCTGCTGGTGGCTGGCTTCACGAACAGCGATGTTAAAGTTATCTGTCAAGTATTTGCAGGTAGCTAAACAATCGTTGAGATAATCACGATCGTTCATTTGCGGACCTTTTACTTGTGGCAGCTGTCCGGATTGTGGATTGGCGATCTGGTTTTGGTTTGGCATCCCGATTCCTCCCTTACTGCATTTGTTGTTGCTGTTGTGATTGCTGTTGCTGGGACTGCATCTGCGGAATGGTCGCCATCACTGCGGTGTTGTTGTTTTGCAGGTGACTCATCAGCTTTTGGTAGTGTCGCTGGTGCATTTGTCCTTGTTGTTCCAGACATTGCTTGACCTGGGGATCAGTAGCTTGCTGTGCAAAAGCATGCAGCTTTTTGAAAGCGATCAGTTCCCATGACAAAGCATCCTTGAGATAGCTCAAGTCCTTTGTCGAGATGACCTTAGGCGGTTCGGGAATCGGAGCTTGAGCAAAGGGATTGGAAGACAGGATGGATGGCATAAGGTTGCTCCTTTCAGATGGAATCATGTATAGGATGAGCAACAAGTTAGGATGCAACCCCTGAGGATTGCAGCCAAAAAAATCCGGTCGCAAAGGACCGGATCAGGTTAGCTCCAGCGATGAAACGACGATGTCGATGCTGGCAGGAGCGATATTGAGACAATAGTGAGCTTCTTTGTACAATGTAGATTGAAGGGCATAGATAAGTGCTGGAATATTTGTCATGTAAGGCAGTTGAAGAGCAATCGAAACCTGGAACCGAGGCAAATCCTCAAAGCTGGAGACGATCTTGACCACATGCTGGACCTCGTCAAACTGGTTGCAGGCCGCTTCAACGATTTTTCGCAACACCTGGGGATGAATCATGATGCGTCCACCGGAAAACGGAGGATGAACCACGGTTGTTTCCCCAATGACTTCTTTTTTCGAGCTGAAAATCTGTTGGGCAGAAGAGATGAGACGCTGAAGGAAATCTTTTTCTACCTCCACACGCGGAATCGGTATCGTGTGCTTGCCCATTGTTTCCCGCACGTAGCGGGCAGCCTCGATTTCCTGCGGAGGCTTGATGGATTCAATCGGGATGAAGTCCACCTGAAAAGGCAAATGCAGCGCTTCAACGATACGACCAATCATCCGTTGCGAAGTTCCTAACACGAGCAGTCGGCTTGGTTGAATCTCGCCAAGACTTCGCCGTACTTCTTCAGCGTGCTCCTTATAATGAAAAATAGCTCGTTTTACCGCCTGAATTTTTGTCTTCTCATATTTGGCAGAGGTTCCGGCCACCTTGCGTCCCTGGTAAATCAGGATGCCATCATCAATAATGGCGTCGATGTTCATTCGGTGAGCAAGTTCTAATGCACTGGTGCTTTTTCCTGTTCCACTGGTGCCGTACAAGGCGTAAATTTCCATGGGACCTCCTTCGTCATTTTTCTCGACTATGCTTGATCCTTTTTATTATACATGACAAGAAGGAGGGACAAAACGACTTTACTGGTATTGTGCCCCCATCTCCCGCGATCTTTCGGCAGCACGCAGGATGGCTGCCGTGACAGCCTCCTGAAACTGATAGGCTTCCAATACTTCCAGCCCTGCCTGGGTCGTTCCGCCCGGACTCGTTACTTTTTGGCGGAGAATCGAAGGCTCTTCGCGTGTATCGAGCAGCATATGTGCCGCGCCAATCACGGTTTGTAGCGTTAATTGTCGCGCCATTTCCCGATCCAGTCCCGCTTTGGCACCTGCCCCCATCATGGCCTCTACCAGATAGTAAATATAAGCAGGACCGCTTCCAGACAATCCTGTAATGATGTCCAGCTCTTCCTCGGCGACTTCATATACAGTGCCAATTGCTTCGAAAAGTTTGGTAGCCAGCTCGCCGTGCTCTTTCTGGACAAACGGATTTGCGCACAGTCCGGTAGCAGACAAACCAACCGCAGACGATGTATTGGGCATCGTGCGGATAATCGGGCACTCTGCACCGAGCCACTCTCCGATCAAGCTGGTGGAGACGCCAGCGATTACCGAGATAATCAATTGGTCGGAACGAACGACCCCACGCAAATCCAGCAAAGCCTCTGCGGCATCCTTCGGCTTGATAGCCAAAATCAAAATATCGGAAGAACGGACTACGTCAAATTTGTCCTGGGTAGCGGTTACTCCGTAGTCATTTGCCAACTGCTCCAAACGCTCCATATTGTTGCGGTTCGTGACGGAAATACGCTCAGAAGGGAGTAACCCTTTTTTTCCGATACCGGAAAGCATGGCCTCCACGATCGATCCTGCACCGAGAAAACCGATCCGCCCTTCTGTAATCGCTGTTGCTTGGTTGCTCATGATGATTCCCTCCCTTTTGGACTATCGGATTTGGCCGTTTCCGCGTACGACATACTTGTAAGAAGTGAGCGCTGGCAAGCCCATTGGCCCACGAGCATGTAATTTTTGCGTGCTAATGCCGATCTCAGCACCGAAGCCGAATTCTCCACCATCAGTAAAGCGGGTAGAGGCGTTGTGATAAACCGCTGTGGCATCGATCGCAGTCAAAAACTGACGGGCTGCGATTTCATCTTCCGTTACGATTGCCTCGGAATGGCCGGAAGTATGCGCTGTAATATGTTCAATGGCCTCGCTCAGGCTATCGACAGTGCGAACCGCCAGAATCAGCGAAGAGTATTCTGTGTCCCAGTCTTCTGAGGTTGCTTGGTGCAGTTGAGCGGAGAGGTCAGTATGCAGCTCTATCGTACGCGCACAAGCGCGGAGCTCAACGCCCTTCGCCAAGAGCTTTTGAAGCAAGGCACGTTGATTTTCCTGTGGCCAACTGCGGTGCACAAGTAGTGTTTCGGCAGCGTTGCATACGGCAGGACGACTTGTTTTGGCATTGATCACGATGCTTTCAGCCATGTCATAGTGAGCCGCTTCATCCACATAAATGTGGCAATTGCCGACGCCTGTTTCGAGTACAGGAACGCTTGCAATTTGTAGAACTCGCTGGATCAGTCCTGCGCCACCCCGTGGGATGATGACATCGACGAGACCATTGGCGGTGCACAAGTAATCGACAGAAGCATGTTCGGCAAAAGGCAAGTACTGCACGGCTTCCGCGTCAAGTCCGGTCGCAGTGAGCGCTTGACGAATACTAGTCACCAGCGCGAGATTGCTATGAACAGCGCTGTGGCTGCCGCGCAAGACGATCGCATTGCCTGTTTTGATGGCGATTGCTGCTGCGTCAACGGTAACGTTCGGTCTGGCTTCGTACACCATTCCAATGACGCCGAGAGGGACGCGGATTTGTTCGATGAAAAGTCCGTTTGGCCGTGTCCACGAGTCGATCCGTTCCCCGACAGGATCATCGAGGGATACCAGCTGTGCAAGGCTATCCACGAGTTGTGTTATTCGCTCCGGCGTCAACAAGAGACGATCTAGATAGGAGGCAGGCTGACCGTCTGCTCTCGCGATGGCGATGTCTTTGGCGTTTTCGGAGAGAATAACAGCCTCATCTGCCAGCAGCTGGTTGCCGATTGCGACGAGCACCTCGTCTTTTTGTTTGCGAGAGAGTATAGCCATTTTTCGTGAAGCCTGTTTGGCCAGGCTCAATTGTGTATGCACTTTTTCCTTCAAGCTTTCCATGGTTTCTCCAGCTCCTTTTTCTATCTACATGGATTCGTTTAGATGACAGGCGCCCATTCATCTCGATGTATAACGGTACCGCTGTGTCGCGTTACGTTATCAGGGGAAAGAAAATCACTTAACTGTGCTGCGGTAAATCTGCTGATACCACGACCGATCAACGTCCCCTCACAGTAAACCTCAATAACCTCACCTTGCTCGAACATGCCGGATACATCGCGGACACCTGCTAGGAGCAAGCTTTTGCTGTTTTCCAAAATCGCTTCCGCTGCACCGCTATCAACCATGATTTTTCCACGGATAGGGGAGTGAAGCGCAATCCATTGCTTGCGAGTAGGAACGCTGTTTGTTGCAGATGCTTCTGGATGATAGCTGACGTAGGTGCCATTCCCGTTGCCAGTAAGGACATCGAGCAAATCAGTGGGATTCGTCAATTTTCCGATAAAGCTGGGAATTCCTAATGATTGGGCGGTTTTTGCTGCGATCAGCTTGGAGCGCATACCCCCTGTTCCCAGTTGGGAAGCTCCGCCTGCAAGTGCCTCGATTTCTTCCGTCACACATTCGAGCCAGCCCATGTGTTTGGCATCAGCATGATAACGCGGGTCCTTGTCATACAGGCCATTCGTATCAGTCAGGATCATGTACAAATCGGCATGGATGAGACCAGCAACGAGTGCGCCCAGCATATCATTGTCTCCGAAGGTCAATTCCGCTACGGATACTGTGTCGTTTTCATTGATGATTGGCAAAATGTTTTTATCTAAAAGCAGTGACAGCGTAGAGAATGCGTGTTGATATCGTTCCTTGTGAGAAAAGTCTCCGCGTGTGAGTAAGATTTGCGCCACGCTGAAGTTATGGGCGCCGAACATTTGCGTATAGGTTTGCATCAACAGGCTTTGCCCGATGGCTGCCGCTGCTTGCTTGGCTGCCAAGGATCGGGGGCGCTGCTGATAGCCGAGACTTTGATACCCGCTGGCGACAGCTCCTGAGGAGACTAGGACAACCTGATGACCCACTTCGCGCAATTGGCTGATAGCAGAGACGAGCAGCGACATTTTCGCCGGATCAACACCGCCTGTAGCTGCTGCAATCGAACTGCTCCCCACCTTTACTACCAAACGTAATTTACCCTTTTTCATGTTCAAAACCTCCTTCTTACATACAAAAAAGCCCTCTCGTCTCTTTGATAAGGACGAAAGGGCTTGAAAACCTCACGCGGTACCACCTTATTTGACGTTTTGGACTGAAGGCATACTTCAGCCAAGAAACGCCCGGCTCTCTTTCTTTGATAACAGGTGAAAGAAACCTGTCCAGGTCTTCCCTGGATGCTCTGGGGTGGGTTCAAACCGATTCAAGGACGAAACCTCTCAGCCGGTGGATTTCGCTCTCTGGACCTGAAGGGCGGTTTTACTATTCCCCGTCATTGCCGCTCACTATGTGCTTATTAATTCACTATTATTCGCTGGATCCGCAAGAAATGTCAAGAGGCTTATTGAAATTGTTCATTCCCATAAGCGCCCATCCGTGATTTGATTTCGAATCGTTTCGTCTTTTGATCGCGCACGAGTCGGTAGCGCAGCGTGCGGTCAGAAGCAAAGGAGGAATCGGTTACATCTTCCACGGTCACATTGAGTTCCCCATTGTTTTTTTGAACAGTCGTGTTTCGAACCGAGATCAAAGTCGGATAGTCGACGCGTGGGATTGCTACATATACCTTTTCCTTTACCAACTTGGTTGTCATGTTGTCGTACATGGCTTCTGCCAGTGGACGGCTCCAAAAACGACTGAAATACCCCGTAATCTTGTCTTTACTGTCGAAGCGCTTAGGCAATTCCCGAAAGACGAGACCATCCTCAACTACAGATTTGCCCTTGGCATTGTCCGCGGCAGCGTAATATACATTTTCCAGTTGATGCTCGGCTTGTTTCAAAAAGAGGACGACATCCATTTTGTTATCCCCAAGCTTTTGGATGGCAGACTGCGCGGCGGGCTTACTCTGTGTTTTGGCCTTGTTTTTTGCATGCTCCTGCTTTACTTGCGTCATGCATCCTGTGACGAGCAAAGAGAGAACGAGAATAAACATCCAGTTTTTCCAGTTAACTTTCATGGCGCACCTCACTTGGGAGCAGTCGTTTAACGTTAGCGTGTGTGTCAAAAAAGACAAATAGCCCAGTTAATATATGGATAGGGGTTGTCTGACTCTCGGATTATGTCTATCATGGAGAGAGTTGGACAGATCGAACGATTGAGGTGGAATATATGTTTGGGTTTGGCAAAAAAGCAAAAAAACCAGACGGGATTGATGTGTTGATTATCAAAACCGATGAAGCGAAAAATCGCAACTTTTATCAGGTTGCTTTCCCTAGCGTGGTAGCGAATGATATTTTGTCCATGCTGCAAAAATTGGAGAAATCAAAAATGAACAAGCCGGAGTTACTGGGGGAAATTGGCGGTTTTCGTATCGTGACCCACTTGGAGGCCTTGACTGGTTTTGACATTTTGGATGATGCCGATACGGAGGGACATCCGGTACAGATTCAAGACTTTGCCAACATGCTTCTGCGTCGTTTGGAAGCTTTGGAGGAAAGTGGAAAGTTTGACGAAAACGAAGATTTAGCATTCATGATGGGCGAGTTGACGATGCTTCGTGATGGCAGCTTTGTACCACAAAACTAATCATGAGAGCCGTTGGGATAACCGACGGCTCTTTTTCTATTCCCGCTGGTTATAGGCCTTATGGCAGGAGGTCTAGTTGTCCTCGCCAGTTTTTCGCTGGGGACATCCATGTTGGGGACCGCTCTTAGGATTATCGTCCTGTTTACTCTCATCAACATTTTCTTATATGAACCCCTTGTGACCAGGGGACCAGGCTGGTTAGAGCAGATTGAAGGATAGTCAGCGAATAGAGAAAAAGGATATAATTGGGCCGCTCATACAAAGTGCGGCTCTTTTTCATTTCTTCTGAAAAAGTATAACAAAGTTCCGTTTTCATCCCGATACAAGAAAGGGAGAGATCAGACCCAGGAAAATAGACCAATATGGCAGGAATGGATGCTACTGGGGGAGAATTACCAAAAAAAGGGAGTAAGGAAACGATCATGAAAAGAAAGGAGTTATCGTAAGTCATGGTAAAGCGTTTTGCTATCGTTTTTCTCTTGGCACTGCTAGTGGTGCAAAGCGTTTTTTCAGGGAGTGCGAATGCGTCTGCGCCTGGCATGTATACGGACATACAGGGACATTGGGCAAGTGAGCAGATCGAAAAAATGGCGGATCTCGGCATCGTAAAGAGAACGGGATATCAGCCTTTTTACCCAAACAAGCCGGTTACTCGAGGCGAAGCTCTGGTTATGCTGAATCGCGTATTCGAGACAATATACGGACCGATAGAAAAGCCAGAACGCAAGCCAAACCTGGATCAGCGCTATCTACTCCGGGGGGAAGTAGATCAACTGCTGAGCAACTTAAAGACCATGATGAAAATCGAAACAGACGATCTGGGCAAGTTTGATCCAGGAGACCGGATGCTGTACTATCTATATTTGGCTGAAACCGGGCACTTGATGAAAAAGCAAGAGAAGGAAAATCCGAAGTGGTGGATGTCCAGTGCCGGGATGCAGTGGCCATTGACAAGAGAAGAGGCCAGCTTGATATTGTTTCATATGATGGCCCCACAAAAATTCCGTACAGCCAATATTAAACCACAAGATACAGTCTCTTTCTTTAACAGCTATTACGAATGGAAGCGCGACCGATTCTATCGGGATACATATTCACCATATCCACTGGCGATCCGGGAATTCAATCTGTTTCGCACAGAGAAGACCTTTTCTCCTAACAAGATCCTGACGCGTGCAGAATACATCGTTGTGATGGATCGACTGATTGATTATTACAGGATGGATGTAGCTTCGCAGTTCCGGGGTTCACCTGCGAATCAGAAGCACATCGCGCAGGTGTATTTACGAGCAGCGAATTTGGCGTACGAAACAAAAAATCAGAAGCAGCTGTCTGCACTCTTTACAGACGATGCGATAAAAAGCATGGCAAAGCTGGAGCAAGTGCCTACGTACAACGGGCCGGTAAAAGTATCAGTCAAGGCAGACGAAAACAATTCGAAAGTCCTTTGGGTGATTGCTCATTATCTAGACCCGAAAAACGGAGACTTCCAGATTGAATACCGATTGGAAGAAGACACGTCCAACGCATACGGACGCAAGATCACTGCGCTGATTTACACACAAAAATAGCACAGAAAAGGGGGCATTGGACAACAGTGTGCCCCTTTTCTTTTCTTTCATGAAGTGACGATTGCAACTGACAGAATTTTCGATTACAATGAAAACTGAACGGTGATTCAGTTGGTGGGAGCGTAGCATCTCCGGGCGTGTAAAACAGCCAAAACGTGGGATGTCATTTTTTAACCCACATACTGAATGAGTATTCATTCAATATAAGACATGTGCTGACGCACACAGGAATATCTATGGAGAAAGTAGAAGTTTTAAAAATACTCTGCTAGTCTGAATATTAGGTATTCACTGTTGCGAGCCCATTCTTTTTGACCATGGATCAGTCATAACTAGGTTTTTTAAAAAGGAGGATTTGGAGATGGAACGCAAAATTCGCAAGGCGGCAGTTCTCGGTTCAGGCGTCATGGGCGCCGGGATCGCAGCACATTTAGCCAACGTCGGTATTCCCACTTATTTACTGGACATCGTGCCGCGTGAATTGACAGCAGATGAGAGTAATAAAGGACTTTCTTTGTCTGATAGCGTGGTGAAAAACCGGATAGTACAAGCGGGCCGTGACCGACTGTTGAAGGAGAAGCCGGCGCCGCTCTACGATAAAAAGAACATCGACTTGATTACAGTTGGTAACTTCGAGGATCATCTCTCTTGCTTGAGCGAGGTCGATTGGATTATTGAGGTAGTTGTCGAGAACATCGAAGTGAAGAAAAGCGTCTTCGCTATGGTAGAAGCGCATCGCAAGCCAGGGACCATCGTGTCTTCCAATACGTCTGGGGTTTCTATCAACGAAATGGCAGAGGGACGCTCGGATGACTTCCGCAAGCATTTCCTCGGCACGCACTTTTTTAACCCACCGCGCTACTTGAAGCTGTTGGAGCTGATCCCAGGTCTTGATACAGACCCGCAGGTCATCTCTTTCATGAAGCATTTTGGTGAGCATGTGCTCGGAAAAGGAATGGTCGTTTGTAAGGATACACCGAACTTCATCGCCAATCGGATCGGTACATATGGATTGCAGGTGTCGATCCACGAAATGGTGCGACTGGGGCTTGGGGTAGATGAGGTAGATGCGTTGACAGGTCCGGTCATCGGCCGTCCGAAGAGTGCGACGTTCCGCACACTCGATGTCGTGGGACTGGATACGTACGTGCATGTGGCGGGTAACGTCAGGAATAAAAGCACGGATGAGCAGGAGCGCTCTGTTTTTGAAGTGCCAGAGTTCGTTCTGCAAATGGTGGAGAAAAAATGGATCGGGCAAAAAGCTGGGCAAGGCTTTTTCAAGCAGGTGAAGACGGAGAAAGGCAAAGAGATTTTGGCACTGTCGGTTGACACGCTGGAATACCGTCCAAGTGTGAGGCCGAAGTTTGCTTCCCTCGAAGCAGCCAAAACAGCCAAGACTTTGCCTGAGAAGTTGAGAGCGCTCGCATACGGAAAAGACAAGGGCAGTGAGTTCGTCTGGAGTGTCTTCAAAAAGGTACTGCTGTACTCTGCGGAAAAGGCATATGAGATCGCTGACGATATCGTCTCTGTTGACCAGGCTATGAAGTGGGGCTTCGGCTGGGAGATGGGGCCATTCGAAACGTGGGATGCCATCGGTCTCGAAAAGTCAGTGGCAAGAATGCGTGAGGAAAACGAGAAGATTCCGGCACTCGTCGAGGAGCTGCTCGCGAGTGGGAAAACCTCCTTTTATCAAAAAGAGCAAGGGAAGCGCAGCGTGTTTTCCATCGGAGGCACATACAAGGACGTCGAAGAGAGCAAGGAAAACATCAATCTGGCAGCCCTTAAGGAACAAGGCAAGCTAATCAAGAAAAATGCGGGTGCTGCCTTGATTGATTTGGGCGATGGAGTCGCATGTCTGGAATTCACCTCTCCGCATAATGCACTCGGGATGGATGTCTTGCACATGGCAAGTCAGGCCGCAGAGGAAGTGCAGAAGAACTTCGCAGGTCTGGTCATCGGTAATGAAGGCAAAAACTTCTGCGTCGGGATGAATCTCGCAATGGCATTGATGGAAGCACAGGATGAGAACTGGCTGGAGCTCGACATGCTCGTCACGAACTTCCACAAAACAGCACGGGCACTGCGCTACATGCATCGTCCAGTGGTAGCAGCACCATTCGGCATGACGCTGGGTGGCGGTGTCGAGGTGGTCTATCTCGCGGATCGCGTGCAGGTATCGGCAGAGACGTACCTCGGACTGGTAGAGGTGGGAGTAGGACTTCTGCCAGGTGGCGGAGGAACGAAGGAGATGCTGTTCCGAGCAATGGAAAACGTTCCAGAGGGAGGAAGCGTGCCAGTTGATCCGTTCCCATTCGTTGCGAAGGCGTTTGAAGCCATTGCCATGGCAAAGGTATCTACGAGTGGTCAGGAAGCCATCAATCTGGGGTACCTGCGACCGACTGACCGCATCAGCGTGAATGCTGATCATCAGCTATATGATGCGAAGCAGCTGGTGCTTACGATGGATAAAGAAGGCTACACGCCGCCAGCGCCACGCAAAATTCGCGTCATCGGTGAAACGGGTTATGCGAACCTCCGCCAAAATATTTATGCCATGAAGAAGAGTGGATATATTTCCGAGCATGATGAGCTGATCGCAAGCAAAGTTGCCTATGTCATGTCCGGTGGTAACGTGCCAGCGGGTACAGAAGTGACAGAGAAATACATTCTGGAGCTGGAAAAGCAAGCGTTCCTCGAACTGATCAAGACGCCGAAAAGCCAGCAACGGATGCAGCACATGCTGACCAAGAACAAGCCTTTGCGTAACTAGGGAGAGGGAGGGATAACGATGAGAGAAGCAGTTATTGTCGCGGGCGCCCGCACCGCTATCGGTAAATCGAAAAAAGGAAGTCTCAAGGATTTTCACCCAGTCGATATGGGAGCTGCAGTTGTAAGCGACCTGTTGCGCCGCGTACCACAGCTCGATCCGGCTGATATCGAGGATATCGTCATAGGGACAGCTGTACCGGAAGCTGAGCAAGGCATGAATATGGCTCGCTTGATCGGCCTGCGCGCCGGATTGCCGACAAATGTATCGGGGATCACGATCAATCGCTTTTGCTCCTCCGGTTTGCAGACGATTGCTTACGCTGCTCAGCAAATCATGGTTGGTAGCTCCGATGTAGTTGTCGCTGGCGGGGTGGAGAGCATGAGTCTGGTGCCAATGCTCGGTCACAAAATCGCACTCAATCCGACTCTGGTAGAAACGAAGCCGGAAGCGTATATGAGCATGGGTCATACGGCTGAGGAAGTGGCGAAGAGGTACAACATTTCGCGTGAGGATCAGGATGCTTTTGCTCTGCAAAGCCATCAGCGTGCGACTGCCGCCATTGCTTCAGGGAAATTCCAGGATGAAATCGTACCTTTGACAGTCAAGCAGCATTTTGTCGATGAAGCTGGCAAGGTTCACGTCCAGGAACGTGTTTTCGACAAGGATGAAGGAGCGCGCTCGGACACGACGATGGAGGCACTCGCCAAGCTCAGACCAGTCTTTCATGTGCAAGGCAGCGTAACGGCAGGAAACTCCTCGCAAACGAGCGATGGCGCGGCGGCAGTTCTCGTGATGTCTGCCGAAAAAGCAGCCGAGCTGGGTGTCGAGCCGATTGCCAAGTTCCGTTCCTTTACGGTTGGCGGCGTAGACCCTGATGTCATGGGGATTGGTCCGGTTGTTGCAATTCCAAAAGCATTGAAGCTAGCGGGAATCAGCTTGGAGGATGTCGATCTGTTTGAGTTAAACGAAGCGTTTGCCTCCCAATCGATTGCCGTCATTCGCGAGCTGGGACTCGATCCAGAAAAGGTCAATGTAAATGGTGGGGCAATTGCTTTAGGGCATCCACTCGGTTGCAGTGGTGCCAAGCTGACCGTCCAGCTTTTGAATGAAATGAAGCGTAGAGGCGGCAAGTACGGAGTCGTTACGATGTGTATCGGTGGTGGTATGGGAGCCGCTGGCGTTTTTGAAATGATCTAATTTTAAAATAAGGAGAGGGATAGTAATGGCAGAAACAAAAGATTTGATCCGCGGTGGAAGCTTTTTGATCGATGCAGGTTCAGCTGATGATGTATTCGTGCCAGAAGAATACACCGAAGAGCAGAAGATGATTGCCAAGACGACAGAGGATTTCGTCAACAATGAAGTTCGTCCTCATCTGGAAGAGCTTGAAAACCATCAATTTGATATTTCGGTTCGTCTGTTGAAGGAAGCAGGGGAGCTCGGTCTGTTGGCTGGAGACGTTCCTGAAAAGTACGAGGGACTGGGGCTGGATAAAGTCAGCACTGCACTCGTAACAGAGAAGTTCTCGCTGGCTCGCGGCTTTGCGCTCAGCTACGGTGCCCATGTCGGTATCGGTTCACTGCCGATTGTGTACTTTGGAAACGAGGAGCAAAAACAGCGCTACCTGCCTGATCTGGCGTCTGGAAAACGAATCGCAGCTTACTGCCTGACTGAGCCAGGCTCTGGCTCAGATGCGCTGGGTGCGAAAACGACAGCGACTCTCTCCGCAGATGGCACGCACTATATTCTCAACGGAGAGAAGCAATGGATCACGAATGCTGGCTTTGCTGATGTATTTATCGTATACGCGAAAATTGATGGCGAGAAATTTACTGCCTTTATCGTTGAGCGCACATTCCCAGGTGTTTCGTTTGGACCGGAAGAGAAGAAGATGGGGATCAAATGCTCCTCGACACGCACGGTCATTTTGCAAGATGTACCTGTGCCGGTAGACAATCTGCTCGGTGAGCCTGGAAGAGGTCACGTGATCGCGTTCAACATCTTGAACGTAGGTCGTTACAAGCTCGCGGTGGGCGCAGTTGGCTCCTCGAAAAAAGCGGTGGAACTCGCGACCAACTACGCAAAAGAGCGCAAGCAGTTTAAAACACCAATTGCCAACTTTCCTTTAATCAAAAACAAATTGGCGAACATGGCAGTGAAAACGTATGCGGCTGAAAGCTCCGTCTATCGCACAGTGGGTCTGTTCGATACAGCGCTGACTCGCTTGGGTGAAAAAGCGGATGATGGCGCGGAGGTTGCGAAGGCGATTGCGGATTATGCGATCGAATGCTCGATCAATAAAGTATTTGCCACTGAGGTTTTGGATTACTGCGTGGACGAAGGCGTGCAAATCCACGGTGGATACGGCTTTATGTCCGAGTATGAGATCGAGAACATGTACCGTGACTCGCGGATTAACCGCATTTTCGAAGGAACGAACGAAATCAATCGCATGCTCATCCCGGATACGCTCGTGAAAAAGGCGATGAAAGGTGAATTGCCGCTCTTGCAAGCAGCAAGCAGTCTGCAAGCAGATCTGATGAGCTATTATCCAGAAGAGATTGAGGATGCACCCCTGGCTATGGAGAAGCATCTGATCAACATCACGCGCAAAATCATTTTGATGGTGGCTGGCTCTGCGTTGATGAAATACCAACAGGAAATGTCCAAAGAACAGGAACTCTTGGCATTGGCGGCTGACATGCTGATCGAGCTTTACGCAATGGATAGCATCGTGAAGCGGACAGAGAAAGCAATGGCGGCAAAAGGCATCGAAGCCGAGCAGCAAAAGCTGGAAATGACCGCTGTCTATGTACATGAGGCATTCGATCGTATCGAAGGCTGGGCCAAGGAAGCATTGGCGGCGATGGAAGAGGGCGACGAGCTTCGTCTGCGCCTGTCGATTTTGAAAAAGCTGACCCGCCGCACGCCGATCAACACAGTGGCACTCAAACGGTCAATTGCAGACCGCGTGATCGAAGCGGGGGCATATGTGGTGTAGTTCCAAACAGTAGATAGGAAAAGGAGCAAAGCATTGAGCTTTGCTCCTTTTGCATTTTACGCACGTTTCCATTCTTGTTTGATTCAGCGGCAGAATGTGCCAAGTTGCATGCATATTTTGGGAAGCTCTCACGAACGCTAATGGAACATACATCGTAAAAGGGCGGGAGCTGTAGAAGATGGCGATGAGAGGGTGGCTGAGAAGAAAAAAGACATCTGTCAAAGACAGGATGAGCCACTCGAGTGAGCCCATCCATGTCCGTGAGATCAGTGAACGATTAAGTGATAACCTTGCGGAGCTGAATGCAATATTTACGCTGACACCCGATTTGGTCATTCGGACGTTTGCGTGCCAGCATATAGAGGGCATGGTTACCCTCGTCTACCTAAATGGCTTGGTTGACAAAAACTCGATTAACAACAATGTGCTTCGTCCACTTTTGTCACAACCGGATGGTGACACATCGAGTATTTTGGACCTGTTATCTGTCGGAAAGGTATCCGTTGCCTACGACTTTCGGAAAGTAGAAACCGAGATTTTGCTTGGAAGCAGCCTTTTGTTTATCGAGGGTCGAAAAGAAGTGCTTGTGATTCAAACGAATGGATGGCCACAGCGGGCGATAGAAGACCCGCAATTGGAGGCTGCGTTAAAGGGAGGACATCAAGGGTTTGTCGAAACGGACTCGATGAACATTGCTCTCATTCGCCGCTATATTCCCAACCGCGAATTAAAAATAAAGGAAATGTGGTTGGGAGAACGAGGCCTTGCAAAGCTCTCGATCATGTACTTAGCTGATGTGGCGAATCCGGAAGTATTACAGGAGATGGAAGATCGCCTCAAGATGATCAAGGTTGACTCGATTCTTAATGCGTCTGAACTGGAGGAGTATATCGAGGATAATCCTTACTCGATGTTTCCTCAGTTTTTGACCTCAGAGAGGCCGGATACTGTCGCCTCTCACATTCTGCAAGGGAAGATTGCTGTGGTTGTTGATCGCTCTCCAAGTGTATTGATCGGTCCAGCTACTTTCGCTTCCTTTTTTCAAAATGTTGACGATTATGGTACTCGCTGGCCTGTTGCCACGTTTATTCGCTTGCTTCGCTATTTAGCTTTTTTGATTGCTACTTTTTTACCTGCAACCTATATCGCTTTGATTTCTTTCAATTATGAAGTCATCCCGCTGGATTTGATTTTATCGGTAGGGGAATCCCGGGAGAAGGTTCCCTTTCCTCCCTTGCTAGAAGCATTCATTATGGAGCTCACACTGGAAATGCTGCGGGAATCGGGAATTCGCTTGCCGGCTCCTATTGGACAAACAGTTGGTATCGTAGGGGGTATCGTGATTGGTCAAGCGGTCGTGCAAGCGGGGATTGTGAGCAATATTATGGTGATTGTCGTTGCATTTACAGCGATCTCATCCTTTATTATCCCGAACTACGATATGGCCTCGGCAGTTAGGCTTATTCGATTTCTTATGATGATCCTCGCAGCGATGTTTGGTTTTGTTGGCATTATTGTCGGGTTGATGGCATTGATCGGCCATCTGATTACGCTGGAATCATTAGGTGTTCCTTATGGAAGTCCTCTTGCCCCTGTGCGCTTCGGGGACTGGAAAGATTTATTTATCCGCCTGCCACTGTGGAAAATGAAAGATCGTCCCCTGTCAGTCCACACGATTGAGGACCAAAGACAAGGAAATAATCGGCCGAGGGAGGATGGGTGATGCAAAAGTATACGTACAACCAATTGAGCGTCATCCAGTACATTCTCCTCATTCATGGGGCACAAGTAGGGATAGGAGTATTGACGATTCCCAGAGAATTGGCGGAGAAGGCGAGCACTGACGGGTGGATATCGCTTTTGATCGGATGGCTTGCGGCAACGTTAATCAGTCTCGTCATCACGAACATGATGAAGCAGTACCCGGAGAAGACGATCATCGATATATTTCCATTGATCCTGGGCAAGTGGCTCGGGCGTGTGGCTATTGCTTTGATGTCCATTTATTTCGGACTTTCGTCGTTCGTTTTGCTGATAAATTCCACGGCAATCATTAATGTGTGGCTACTGTCTCAGACACCCGCCTATGTCGTCGTGTTCCTTTTTGCGCTACCGACCTATCTCGTCCTCCAGGGAGGGGTTCGCGCTATTGGAAGGTACGCCGAGCTTGTATTCTACCTTACACTCTGGATACCTTTAGTTCTCACGTCGGCTTATCGAGAGGTTCATTGGTTAAACTTGCTGCCAGTAATCAAGGAGGGCTGGCACCCGATATTGGAGGCGAGTAAAACCACGGTACTCTCCTTTCTTGGATTTGAGTTTGGTTATTTCGCTTACCCTTTTCTTCAAAAAAAGCAATATGCGTCTATCGGCATTGTCATTGCGAATACAATGACGTTACTTGTGTATTTGTCTGTCACCATCGTTTCCTTTGCTTACTTTAGTCCCGATGAAATCACGCAGTATACATGGCCTACGCTCAATTTATGGAAAGCCATTGAGTTCCGCTTTTTAGAACGCGTCGATATTCTTTTTCTCTCTTCTTATTTGTTTATATTGTCAACGACTTCAGTACCGTACACCTATTTCTGTGTCTTTTCATCCAGTCAGTTATTCGGCATGAAGGATCACCGTAAGCATTTGCGTCTGCTCCTTCTTCTGGTTCCGGTGGTGCTATGGTTTTATACGCCATCCTTTATTGATCTAAAGAAATCGACAGAAATTTGGAGCTATGCAGGCTTGGGATTTGCTTATGCACTTCCTTTACTGGCTTGGGGGCCGATTAGGCTATCGAAACGAGCAGAGGGAGGGAAAAAAGCATGAGGGCATTTGCTCACATTCTGTTATTGAGCTTGATGGTAACCATGTTGGCAGGTTGCAGGGATCAAATCAATTTGGAAGATACCACTTTATCGCTGATGATCGGAATGGATTTGAATGAAAAAAACGAGCTTCTCATGTATATCTCAAGCCCGGTGTTCAGTCGGGAGGCAAAGGAAAAATCTGAGGAGTACGGTATCCGATCATCTACCATTAGAGAGTCGAGAATGGGCTTTGATGAGTTAGTGACAGGCTTGACCCAAGCAGGTAAAATTCAGGTGCTTGTGATAGGGAAAAAGCTGCTGGCTCATCCGGACTGGTTTCGGTTGCTGGATGTCGTTTTTCGGGATGCAAAGTTCAGTGTCAACGCACGTACGGCTATGCTTGATGGTCCAGTGCATGAGTTGTTTGATTTTAAACCAAAGGACAAGCCTCGTCTGTCCATTCATGTAACAACGTTGATCGACACAGCCAATACCAGAAATCTGACGGTAAAGACGAGGGTGCAGGAGCTCCATCGGCAAATGTATGAAAAAGGGATGACACCTAGCTTGACTGCGTTGAAGAAAGAAAAGCGGGCGGTCAAGGTAACGGGGACGGCTTTGTTAAAAGAAAATGGAACGTACGCAGGCTCGATAGAACCGCGGGATTCGATTCTTTTGCAAACGCTGCTCTTTGGAAAACAAGGGGAACTGTCCGTCACCATCCCAATTAAAGAGCCGAATGATCACAAACAAATTTCGAAAGACAGGGTCAGTTTTTTTATCAAGGGCGTCCAAAAAAAAGTAAAAACAACCTATCAGAACGGTCGATTTCATTTTGACGTTCATTTCAAGTTGCGAGTGTCCATATCGGAGCGAATATTTCCGTTCAACATGGAAAAGGACTACAAAAAGATGGAGCGAATGATCAGTGACGAGTTACAGAAGGATTACATGAAGTTAATCAAGAAATGCCAGGAAACCGGTATAGACCCATTTGGGTTTGGTCTCTATGCGCGTGCCTATGAATATAAGGAATATAAAAAGGTAGAGGATGATTGGACGAAGGCTTTTTCCAATGCCATAGTTGAAATCAAGCCAGACGTATCAATCAAGGGAAATGGCGTCATAAAGTGAAGAGTGAAAGACAAAACCCCCTGGCAATCAGTAAATGCCAAGGGGGTTCGTTATTTAATAGATCGCTTCCCAGCCTGCGGGTGTGACGAACAGGCGAATCGCCTTGATTTTGCGGTCGTCCATCAGGGTGAAGTAGTGGCGGTAGTTCGGTGGTACGGAGATCAGATCGCCTGGCTCCAGCTCAACGTCGAAGTAGCGACCATCTTTCCCTTTGATGGCGAAGATACCGTGACCATCGACGCAGAAGCGGCACTCATCGTCTGTGTGGTGATGCTCGCCCTTGAATTTTACCAACAGCTCGTCGAGGTTAGGCGTTTTGTCAGAAAGAACGATAATGTCCGCTGTCAAGTAACCGCGACGTTGGCTGATTGCATCGATTTCTGGTTTAAAGGTGTCGAGAATCTCTTGTTTTTCCTCGTCTGTCGGGCTGTAGTTATCACGGTGCTTGGGATCAAGGCGATCCACGCCCCATTTTTCGTAAATGATCTCTTGGGTATCCAGGAAGGAGACAACTTCCTCGGGTGCGGAGATGTACTCATTGTTGTCGTGAAAACGAATTTGTGCCATCGTTTATTCCTCCTTAATTGGTGGTTGTAGTGGACACGACTGCTTGGCGCAATTGCAGCCAGCGGGCGTGATACTCGAATAGGAATTCAAAAGCTTCCAGATGGCGCTTGGCCTCGAAGTCATTGCCGCCCCACGTGTAGATACCGTGGTTACGGATGAGTACGCCGGGAACTTCTGGTGAAATCACTTTTTCAATGGAGGTAGCCAAGGTCGGAATATCGGCAAAGTTCTCAACAATCGGAACAGTAATGCGCGCGTTTTCTTCCCAGATTCCGAGTCCCTTGATCAGCTCTTGTCCTTGAATGGAGAAAGCTCGTTGTCCAAAGTACAGCTCGGAAATGAGATTATTCCATACGGTATGGACGTGGAAGCAAGCCCCTGCCTTCGGGAACGTTTTGTAGACGACGGCGTGGATGAGCGTTTCCGCGGAAGGCTTGAGAGCAGTTTCATCCACTGGACGCGAGTCTTGATCTACCACCAGATAATCTTCGGGGGATAGCTTGGTTTTGTCTTTGCCGCTTGCCGTTACAGCAAATTGCAAGGGATCGCTTTGTATTTTAATAGAGAGATTGCCACTGGTGCCGGGAAACCAGTCCCGGCGGGCAAATGTCAGCTTGGCGTCATCCAGACGGCGAAAGGCATCCAGACGTTGTTCGAGTGTTGCAGTCATGAATTAGACGACCTCCTGTTGGACTTGCTGTAAAATGCGAATCACATCGTGGAATGTGGCAAACTTGCTATGCGGCAATTGCAGCTCTTCCGCCTTGTCAGCGAGGAAGGAACGAGCAATCACATAATCAGCGATTTTGGCACCAGCCAAATCAGTGATGGAGTCGCCGATGACGATGCGGAAATGGGTTGCGGGATCGTAACGGCGGATGATGGTCGTCTTGCACATGCCGCAGCCGTTCGTGCAATGTTCATCGCAAGCGTTTGGCCACGTAATGGTGATGCGCTCTCCGCTGAAATTACTGCCATTGCAGTAGATCGGTACATCGACAAGATCGAAGGGTGCCAGGATAGGCTCCAGGAAAAAGTCGATGCCGCCACTCGTGATCAACAGCTCGATGCCTTCTGCGCGGCAATAGCTCACAAATTCAGCAAATCCCGGGCGAATGGTCGCTTCATGGACAATAAAATCGATAATTTCCTGGCGCAAGGAGGAGGGCAAGAGTTGAAACAGCTTGCCAACCCCTTCCTGAACGCTTATTTTTTGCGAAAGGATTTGCTCCGTCAAGGCTTCCCACTCAGGGGGAGCAAACTTGCGGACAATCGCTACAATGTTGTCTTTTTCGGTAATCGTTCCGTCGAAATCGCAAAACAGGACGAGCTTCTTACTCATCGTGCGCCACCCCACTTTTCCAGGGCGACCGCCAGTTCTTGTGATTCCGAGGCAGCCTCTTCCAATGTTCGGCCTGCGGTGACTGCCTCAATCGCGGCAACGAAAGCTTTTGCTCCTGCGGTTGCTCCACCGGGATGACCGTGGATTCCGCCTCCTGCATTGACGATTTGATCGAGTCCGAAGTCTTGATACAGCTGTGGAACCAGCCCCGGATGAATGCCGGCAGACGGAACCGGGAAGGAACGGCGTACACCATTCAGTGGGTCTGTCAAATGCTTCGCGAGCTGCAACGCTTCTGTTTTGTCCAGAGCGACATTGCCATATGGGGATGGGAAAAGCACCAAATCCGCCCCAGCTACACGCATCAAAGTACCGAGTAGAAGGGGGGTGGCAATGCCGTAGTCAGGTGATGGATAGTATGCGCCTGCCAATGCTGGATGCGCCATGATTGGTACTTGTACGTCAGGATCGGCTGCTAAACGGTGCAGGGCATCGAAGCCAAAGGCCAGCACGTTGAACAAGAGGCAATCAGCACCCGCCTCTACTGCACGCTTCGCTTTTTCGTTCAGCTCATGCACAGGTCCAGTCAGGTTGGCTGCATAGAGGACGGGCTTGCCAGTTTCGGCTTCGGTCTCCTGTGCGATCTGCTTGAACGCTTTGATCCGTTCGATAAAAGGAGCGCGGTCATCTGCAAAGAAGATTTCGTCATCTTTCACGAGATCGACTCCGCCCAAGGCTTGTGCTCGGAATTGCGTCTTCAGATCGTCGAAAGGAAGACCCAGGCACGATTTGAAAATGCTCATCAAGAGCGGACGGTTATGTGCCCCTAAACGTTCGCGCAGACCATCAATGCCGAATTTCGGTCCAGGAAAAGCCTGTAGGAATGATTCAGGGAAAACGATGTCGATGAGCTTGATTTTGCCATCCATCGATAGTTTGCCGAATATTCCGGTTAACAAGGATGGAATGTCCGCTGTAAAATTGCGAGTCGGATAGCTAACGGTAATCAGACCGCGTGTTTCTCCGTTTTCCAGTGTCGTAATAGGTGTCGCGCTCACAGCTTCACCGAGATATGGCGCTAGCTCAGCTTGCTTGGCAAGCGGCAGGTCTGTCCAGGAACCGACTGTCATGCCGACAGCAATGGCTTGCGCTTTTTTGTTCAAGTCTTTTGCTTGGGTTAGATAGGTGACGAGGATACGTTGTTCACTCATGGTACGCCTAATCCTCCTTGAATTAATAAAAAAGCCTCCCCATTGAGCGGGGAGGCGGTTGTCGACTATGAAAGCGTCTCGTCTCCTCTCATCTCTCGGGTCAGTAGCCGAAACGAGCCAAAATTGCTCGATCTCGACTCTTATCCGTTGGAATTAGCACCGTTTCGCTATCCAAGGTACGCATGATGAGCGTACGATTCATGGTATAGCGCCGGTTGCCGGGCATCATAGGGCCAGTCCCTCAGCCAGCTCGCGATAAGAGTTATTCGTTTCCCCCATGATATGACGTTCATTGTCAGGAGTCAATCTTTGTTTTTGCAGAGAATGTGCAGCGGATTTTTAGAAAAATAAGACGAAGATGAAACTTTTTTACAATTCCTTCGTGGTAAGGGGTGAAAGGGTGTGAACGGCTTGGGAAAGTAGGTCTGGAGGATGTGTACCAGCTGCATGTAAACGATATTTACCGCTATCTTTTCCGGCTGACACGAGATGAGAGGTTGGCAGAGGATTTGACACAGGAAACCTTTTGTCGCGCCTTCTCTTCCTTGGAGGACTACCGTGGGGAAAAAGTACGGCCCTGGCTGTTCAAGGTGGCCTATCACGCTTTCGTGGATGTTTATCGCAAGAAGACAAAACAACGCTTTGCGTTTGTAGTAGCCTTGCCAGAGCGACCTGATCATTTGGCGGTTGATCCGGCAGAGCATGTCGTGAACAAAGAGCTGTGGGAAGTGGCCCATGACTATTTGGAGCAACTTCCGGAAAAGCAGAAACAGGTCATTTTGTTGTCTGCCATGCAGTTTTCCTACGCGGAAATGGCAGAGGTGCTCGGTATCGATCTGGCAGACGTCAAGCGTTCCTTGTTTCGGGGACGACAAAAGATGCGGCAGTTGTGGAGGGAGGAAATCCGGTGATGAACAAGGATGAGAATCATCGCGAGCAAAGGTTGCTTGCTTATTTGCGTGGAGAAATGACGGCAGAGGATTCGAAACAATTCGAGGAAGAAATAGCCGCTGACGAAGAGTACGCACAGCGGTTGGAAAGGCTTTTGTTGGGGGAAGAAACAGAAGAGGACAACGCGAAAACCAAACAGTCTGAAACACTGTCAGCTGAAAAACAGCGTGCCATTGTTCGCCGGGGGAAATGGAAAAATCGGTTGTCCAACGCAGGATTCACCATAGGGCTTCCCTTTCTGGCCGGAGTTGTGTTGCTGATTCTGAATGGCTGGGTGGGATCGCTGATGCATGAAGATCTGTTCCGCGTTGCAAAGTCGATGGTCAATTTTACTCAGCCAGGTGTGAGAGTGGGGGGGAGTGGTTCACAGGTCGGATTGCTGTACGGAAACATCAGCATGGAACTAAGCGAGCGGGTTGGGGGAGAGGAAAAAAATGCGGGTCGTTTTGAGAGTACGAATGTGCTGTGGAATGTGAATGCCAAGCCGCAATGGACGAACGGGGTCAGGGAGCAAAAGTTGTTTTTCCGTTATCCGGCAGAGGAGGAAACGGAGGATACCATGTCTCTCACCTCAGCTGCCTGGACGACAATGGAGAAGCTGCCCGAAGGAACGGTTTCGCAGCTTGCGATATCCTTTGACCACTTTCTGACGTACGAGGAGTATTATAAGCTGGTTACCCGCCATGTTACCTCTTCAGGTCAAGATACAGTCTGGCTTGCAATAGATACAGGGGTAGAGCTCAAGCAAGCTGAAAGCGGAGATGTGCTTTTTGGTTCCGGGGAAGTGTGGGGATTTGCCCAGCGAGAAATGGATTACGGTGGTGTATATAAAAAAGGGGCTGGGGACAGAGTAATCGCAAACTATCTGGAGGAGATGAGTTATTTGTCAGAGCAAGAGGAACTGGCTCGTGATATCGGAAAATCCTTACTCCCTGGCAGAGATATACAGATTGCAGAGCGATACAGTCACATACAGAAATACGGGGTTCGCATTTACGGAGCCGTCCTCACCGGACCTACGAAAGAACTGCTGAAGCTCAAGGCAGAAAAGTCGATAACAGCAGCGTTTTTAGGCAAGGTAGACTGGTGGAATTGGGAGCGACCTGCGGCATCCGGAACACAATACAGCTACTGATAGCAAGGTGCGAATTTTTGCACAAAAGGGTGTTGACATCGTGGAAGCGTTGGTTGTATGATTCAAACTAAATCAAAAACCGAATACGTTTTGGATACCTTATCCAGAGAAGGTGGAGGGACTGGCCCGATGATACCCGGCAACCGACATGACGCCATTTAGACGCGAGAAAGCGACTGATTAACAGGCGACATGCACGGTGCTAATTCCTGCAGAAACAAAAGTGGTCTGGAAGATAAGGGGGACATCAACACGGTTCTTACACGTGACGACAGCGACCTCTTTTCTTCGGGAAAAGAGGTCTTTTTTGCTCTCATGACACAAACAAAACAAGTAGAGATAGAGGAAAAATAAGTAGAGGGGAGTTTTGGAATCATGGCATATCGCGCATTGACTGAACAGGAAGCAGTGGAGTACGTAAAAGGAATACCGGGTCTTTTTAGCGAAGGAGCAGAGCTGACCAGCCGAGAAATCGGGGATGGCAACCTCAATCTGGTTTTTGACATTCAAGAGCCAGCAACCGGTAAGAGCGTCATTGTCAAGCAAGCACTGCCTTTTGCCCGCGTTGTGGGGGAATCTTGGCCGCTTACGATTGATCGGGCTCGCATCGAGAGCGAGGCACTCCGGATTCAGCACAAATACGTTCCAGACCTGGTGCCACAGGTGTATCATTTCGATGGGGAACTTGCGTTGACCGTCATGGAAAACGTTGGGGACCATATCATCATGCGCAAAGGGTTGATCGAAGGAAAGCGGTATCCGCTATTTGCGAAGCAGATTGGCCGTTTTCTCGCGCAAACGTTATTCTTCACATCCGATCTGGGCGCACATCCATACGATAAAAAAACGCTAGTCGGAACATTCATAAATCCAGAATTATGCAAAATAACAGAAGATCTCGTCTTTACCGATCCGTATGAAAATGCGCCTACCAACGACTTCAACCCGTTGATCCGCCGCGAAGTCGAGGCGATCTGGAACAACAGGCCGCTGAAGCTGGAAATCGCCAAGCTGAAATACGATTTCCTTACGCGATCGGAGGCGCTGCTGCATGGTGACTTGCATACTGGAAGTATTTTCATCACGGAAAACAGCCTAAAGGCAATCGATCCAGAGTTCGCTTACTACGGCCCAATCGGCTTTGACATTGGAGCGATTATTGCCAATCTGCTGCTCAACTACGCAGGACAGCACGGTCTGCAAAAAGATCAAGGAGAACGGGAAGCATACCGCGAATACTTACTG
This sequence comes from Brevibacillus sp. HB2.2, assembly GCF_013284275.1. Classification (NCBI taxonomy): domain Bacteria; kingdom Bacillati; phylum Bacillota; class Bacilli; order Caryophanales; family Paenibacillaceae; genus Brevibacillus; species Brevibacillus sp. HB2.2. The sequence goes on along the minus strand of NZ_JABSUV010000010.1, from coordinate 131,989 downwards.
GAAACAGTCGAGGATGTCTGGAATGAATTCGTTTCACAATTCGTTCAACTCTGGCACAAGCACGCCAAAGAGCGCAGCGCCCATGTCGAAGGACTGTGGCAAAGCTACGTGAAGCGCCTGATTCAGGATACAGCAGGCTATGCCGGATGCAAAATCTTGCGTCGTGTCATTGGCTTGGCAGGCGTAGCGGACCTGAATGCCATCGAAGACGACCAGACTCGCGCAGAAGCAGAGCGTCTGGCTCTCTCGATTGGAGAAGCGCTGATTCTCGGTCGCGGCGGCATCGAGGAATCGACAGATATCACGGACATCGTACGCACAATAACTGAACGCTACTACCAGGAGGCTACAGCAGTATGACAACCAGCACTCAATTGGCACCTGTAAAGTGGGAGAATGACGCATTGGTCTTGCTTGACCAGACGCGTCTGCCAGTAGAAACGATTTATTTGAACTTGACCACCTCCGAGCAAGTATGGGGTTCCATCCGACGCTTGGAAGTACGTGGCGCACCAGCCATTGGCATGGCGGCAGCTTACGGGCTCTACCTGGGCATTCGTGGAAGTGAAGCGAGTAACTACGACGAGTTTTGGCAGGAATTGAACCAGCAGGCAGACTACCTGGGCTCTTCCCGTCCGACAGCGGTGAATCTGTTCTGGGCGTTGGATCGCATCAAGGCTCGTGTTGAAAAAGCAAGCGGTGCGTCGATTGCCGAGTTGAAGGCGGCAGTACTCGATGAAGCATTGGCGATTCAAAAGGAAGACGCTGAAGTATGCCGAACCATCGGGGAGCATCTGCTCACTCTGTTGCATGATGGTATGGGAATTCTCACGCACTGTAACCCAGGGGCATTGGCTACAGCAGCGTACGGCACGGCTACTGCTCCCTTTTATTTGGCAAAGGAACGCGGTTGGAACCTGAAGGTGTACGCGGATGAAACCCGTCCTGTTCTTCAAGGCGCTCGTCTTACTGCATTCGAATTGCAGCAAGCAGGAATTGATGTGACGCTGATCTGCGACAACATGGCGGCGATGGTCATGTCCCAAGGAAAAGTAGAGGCTGTCATCGTGGGGACAGACCGCGTAGCAGCGAACGGCGATGTCGCCAACAAAATCGGTACCTATGGGGTAGCGGTATTGGCAAAAGCTCACGGCATTCCTTTTTACGTGGCAGCTCCTTTGTCCTCCGTCGATTTGGACACACCGACAGGCGCAGATATTCCGATTGAAGAGCGTCCAGCCGAGGAAATTACCCATGGCTTGGGCAAACAGGTAGCTCCAGACGATATCAAGGTGTACAATCCTGCGTTCGATGTAACGCCTGCGAAGTACATTACAGCGATCGTTACCGAGACAGGCATTTTCAAGCCGGAAGAGATCGGCAATAGCAAAAAATAAAAGACATTTTTATATGCGTTCGCCTATTGTTGCTGGCGGGCGCTTTTTGCTCATTTTGGCGTTTTCTAGTAAAATATCCAAGAAAAGGGGAGATTCGTATGCAAACGATCCAACAGATAGCAATCAATGAAGATACGTACTTGAAGCAATTAGAATTAGCCGATGCTGAGCAGTTATTTTTGCTTACGGATTCGAACCGGGAGAATCTTATGGAATGGCTGCCGTGGCTGAATTATACGAAGAAGGTAGAGGATTCTCGCCAATTCATCCAAGCGACGATTCATCAGTACAACGATAATCGCGGCATCCACTACGGTATTTGGTACCAAGGACGTCTGGCTGGTACAGTCGGCGTACATACAGTGGATTGGATCAACAAAAAGACGTCCATTGGCTATTGGCTGGGTGCGCAATTTCAGGGAAAGGGCCTGATGACAGAAGCAGTGGCGACCTACTTGGACGTGTTAATCTTTGGATCATGGGATTTGGAAAAAGTAACGATTCAGGCTGCTACGGAAAACTACAAGAGCAGATCGATCCCGGAACGATTAGGGTTTCAACTGGAAGGGATACTTCGCCGGAATGAATTCCTTTACGATCATTACGTGGATCATGCCACTTACAGCCTGCTAAAAGAGGAATGGCTTGACTGGAAAACCGATAAAAAATCTTAGATTGAACTGTATGCATTGATTGACAATGAAAATTCTGTAAATTACGATGGTGAAGACAGATCAAGAGGGCTGCGCGTGATTCGCAAGCCCTTTTTTAGTCGTGCTGTTAGGTCTAAATAAATAGAGGTGATTTACATGCAGACACTTCGGCAATTATCTTGGTTTTTTCGTGCCTATTGGAAGCGATACGTCATTGGAATCTCTGTGCTGTTTGTCATCGATGTTCTCATGCTATGGCCGCCGAAATTAATCGGGGATACGGTCGATTCGATTCGCAACAGTTCCCTGACGGACGCTGACTTGACGCAAACAGTGGTCATCTTGCTCGTATTGGGTGTGAGCTTGTATGGGTTGCGGTTTCTTTGGCGGTACTTGTTAAATGGGGGAGCCTTGATTCTGGAAAGAACGCTACGTGAGCGACTGTTTGCCCATTTGACCAGAATGACCCCGTCGTTTTTTCATCGCAAGCGCAGTGGTGATCTGATGGCCGTGGCTACCAACGACATTCCCGCCATTGAACAAACGGCGAGTACAGGGGTGCTTACGCTTGTCGATGCGTTGTTCATGACCGTGTTAACGCTAGGCGTCATGGTGACCGCGATTGATTGGAAGCTGACGCTGGCTGCGCTGATCCCGATGCCGTTTTTGGCTTGGTCAACGGCGTACTATGGAAAGTTGCTGCATGATCGCTTTTACTTGGCACAGGAAGCCTTCGGAGAGATGAATGATCATGTTCAACAATCCGTATCGGGCGTTCGGGTATTGAGAGCATTTGTTCAGGAAAAGGCCGATATCGAGGCATATCGCCGGGTGAGTGAAAAAACGTTGGAGCGAAATGTGAGCGTTTCGCGGATCGACGCCTTGTTCGAGCCGACGATCGCGATTATTATTGGCTTCAGCTTTTTGATCGGGCTGGGCTATGGCACGTATTTGGTGTTCACTAGCGCTATCTCCTTAGGGGATTTGGTTGCGTTCAATTTGTACCTGGGACTTTTAATTTGGCCGATGTTCGCTTTTGGTTGGCTGGTTAATGTGTTGCAACGTGGTGGTGCCTCCCACAAACGTTTTACAGAGCTAATGGTGGAGCAGCCAGATGTGACGGAGGCAGCGAATCCAGTCACGAGCCAAATCGCCAATACCGTAGAAGCACGCCATTTTTCCTTTACGTATCCGGGCACTGACAAGCCAGCACTCACCGACATCTCGTTTCGTTTGGGTGAAGGAGAGACGCTTGGGATTGTCGGGAGGACGGGAAGCGGCAAGTCGACGTTGTGCCGTGCCTTGTTGCATCAATATCAGATGAAGGAACAAGTCCTGTTTATCGGGGGCATCCCAATTGAAGGACTCGCGTTCGATACGCTGCGGGAAAAAATCGGCTATGTGCCCCAGGAGCATTTGCTGTTCTCACGGACGATTGCCGAAAATGTTGCATTCGGGAAACCACAAGCGACGACCGAGGAAGTGATGCATGCGCTGGAGCTTGCGGAGATGAAGAGAGATTTGGCCCAATTCAGAGAGGGCTTGCAAACCATGGTTGGGGAGAAGGGGGTCACCCTCTCTGGGGGGCAAAAACAGCGCATTTCCATCGCACGCGCTCTTTTGATGGATGCGGGGATTCTGATTCTCGACGATTCACTATCGGCAGTGGATGCGCGGACGGAGGAGAGTATCCTTCGTCATCTGCGACAGGAGCGCGCGGATAAAACGACCATTATTACTGCTCATCGTCTCTCTGCCGTACAGCACGCTCAACTGATTCTCGTGCTAGATGAGGGGCAGATCGTCGAGCGGGGGACACATGACGAGCTGATGCAGCGCAACGGCTGGTATGCAGAGCAGTACCGTCGTCAGCAAATGGAGCAGGATGTGGCTGGTTGAGAGAGGGGGAAAACGTTTCATGAGCAAACAAAATGTATGGGGGCGTTTGACCGAGTACGCCAGGCCATTTCAAAAGCAAATACTAGGCGCATTGTTCCTGCTCTTGCTGGGAACGAGTGCAGAGCTAGCGGGGCCTTTTTTAGCCAAGGTCATGATTGATAATCACATCCTGGCGATCCAAAAGCCTTGGTATCAGCTGGACGAAGTGCCACCACAAGCAGCGGGGCAAGTCGCCTCAGTAAACGGTACGAACTATATTCGTGAAGATGTCGCTGCAAAGACAGGACTTGCTTTGGACAGGAGCAATCAAAAAGAAGTAACTGTGCTGACAGAAGGCACGACTTATTACTTGGTTTCTGGCAAGGTGAATCCAAATACGGAGAAGAAATTCACCCCGATTGCGCCAGAAAACGGCAGGGAACTCTTCGAGGTAACAACGAAGGATCCATCAGGTCAAAAGATGTCCTCCACAGGGATTCGGCTAACCGCAGAGGAAGTCAAGGGGATGTACCAAGGGGATGTTCTGCCTATTGTCTGGCTGTCCGTAGGTTATGGGGCACTGATTTTGCTCTCAGCTGGATTCAATTACGTCCAGATTTTGTGGCTACAAAAAATCGCACAGCGCATCATTCAGCAAATGCGGATGAAGCTGTTTATCCATTTGCAAAAGCTCCCGGTTGCCTTTTTTGACAAAACGCCAGTAGGTGCGCTTGTCTCCCGTGTGAGCAATGATACAGAAGCCATCCGTGAGCTGTATGTAAGTGTGCTCGCCACATTTGTACAGAACGGTCTTTATTTGATTGGAATCTTGATCGCACTCTACCTCTTGCAGCCTGAGCTCGCCCTCTTCTGCTTTTTGACAGTGCCAGTGCTCGTACTGTTAGTCTACGTGTATCAAAGGTACAGCTCTCGCTACTATGCAGTGATTCGCGCGAAGCTCGGTGATATGAACACAACGATCAATGAAATGATCCAGAACATGACGATTGTGCAGGCTTTTCGTCGGGAGAAAGGTGTACAAAAGGAGTTTGCTGATGTAAGCGAAGACTACTTCAAGGTGCGGATGAAAGAAATCAATCTTGAATCTTTGCTTTTGCGCCCAGCGGTAGATTTGATCTGGAAAATTTCCTTGACCCTGATCGTCTGGTATTACGGCTCTACATCTTTCCACAGTGCGATTTCCTTCGGTGCGCTTTTTGCATTTGTCGATTATATGGGGCGTTTTTTCGAACCGATCAATATGATCATGAATCGGTTGTCGCAAATGCAGCAGGCGACTATTTCGGCGGGACGCGTCTTTGAAATTATGGATGAGCTGCCGGAGAAAAAAGAAGCTGGTGCGCAAATCGAGCGCCCGCGTGGTGAGGTTGTCTTTGATAACGTTTCTTTTGCCTATCAGGGTGATGATTACGTTTTGAAAAACGTCTCCTTTACGGCGCAGCCTGGTCAAACGATTGCGCTGGTAGGGCACACCGGATCGGGAAAAAGCTCCTTGATGAATTTGCTGCTCGGGTTCTATCCGGTGACGAAAGGGAGCATTTTAATCGACGGACAAGATATGAGACAGATTGATACGCACTCATTGCGCAGTCATGTCGGCCTCGTTTTGCAGGACCCGTTCTTGTTTACGGGAAGCATTGGATTCAATATTCGTATGTACAAGAATACGATTACGGATGAAGAAGTGAAGCGGGCTGCAAAAGCGGTACGTGCTGACGAATTCATCTCCAAACTGCCGGGCGCATATGACGAACCGGTCGTCGAGCGAGGCATGACACTATCCGCCGGTCAACGTCAATTGATCTCTTTTGCACGTGCATTGGTTGCAGATCCCGCGATGCTGATCCTGGATGAAGCAACGGCAAGCATTGACAGTGAAACAGAGCTAGCCATTCAGGAAGCGTTGCATGTACTATCAAAAGGTAGGACGACATTCATCATTGCACACCGCTTGTCAACGATTCAACACGCGGACCAGATTCTTGTCTTGTCCCGAGGTGAAATCATGGAAAGAGGTACCCATGATGAACTCATGGCGCAAAATGGTCTTTATCAAAAAATGTATCAGCTTCAGCAGGGGAGTGCTTCCGTAGAGAGTGCTTAATAGGAGGCTAGGGAGGAGAAACAACACCATGTCACAGTCACGTTACACCTTTTGGGTGTTGATTTTGGCTGTCGGTATTGCGGGGGTAAGCCAAGGCTTGACGATCCCGATGCTGACGGTTTTATTGGAAAAACAAGGGGTTTCATCCGTAATGAACGGGCTCAATGCTGCTGCCTTGTATATTGGGATGGTCATGGTCAATCCATTTTTGGAAATCCCACTGCGGCGCATTGGATACCGATCCACGATATTATGGGGATTGCTGTTAGTGACGATCGCAACAGCACTCATCCCGATGTTCAGTCATTTGGCAGTCTGGTTCGTATTACGCTTATTGATGGGTGTGGGCGATAGTGGTTTACATTATGCAAGCCAAATGTGGGTGACGAAGATTGCAGCTCCTGAGAATCGTGGACGTGATCTTTCCATTTACGGGTTGGCTTATGGAGTGGGCTTTAGTGTTGGTCCACTAGGCTTAAGCGTGCTGCATTTGGGGATTTGGGTACCTTTTGGTGGCTTGCTCGTTCTTTATCTGATTGCCTTCTTATTATTATCCCGGATCAAAAATGAATTCCCAGCACAGATTGAACAAACGGAAAAGAAGCAAAACAAATATGCATTTGTATTGCGACTTGCCTGGCTGGCGCTGATTCCTTCGTTTTTGTACGGATTCATGGAGACGTCACTCAATGGCAGTTTTCCCGTTTACGCCTTGCGTACCGGCTTGTCCGTTGAATGGGTTTCCTTGATCCTTCCGTCGTTTGTCGTGGGAAGCATTATCTTGCAGATGCCGCTGGGGGCATTGAGTGACCGAGTCGGACGAAAGCAGGTCATGCTCGTGTGTGCGCTTGTAGGGGGGTTGGCCTTCTTCCTGTTCCCGTTTGCAGGCGAAAACGTATGGCTGATGATGCTGTTGTTGGCCATAGCAGGAGCGGCTGTCGGCTCGTTTTACTCGCTGGGCTTGGCTTTTTCTGCAGATATATTACCAGCCTCGATGGTTCCTACCGCAGGAATTATCGCAGGCGTCAATTTTGGTGTCGCCAGTATTTTGGCTCCGAATGTGAATGGTCTGCTGATGGACGTGTGGGAGCCGTGGACGATCTTTTGGCTGATGGGATCACTGCTCATTGTGTTCGCGGCAGCTTGCCTGTTTTTCAAGCAAAAAGCAACGCAGGAACAGACGTATTCAATGCCGTTGCAAAAACAGGGGTAAAAACAAGGAGGATAAGCTTCGCCAAGTTTTTGGCGAGGCTTTTATTTTTTGCCCAAAAAAGCATAAACGGGCATCAAGGAGGGAAGCGTATGAATAGTAAGTAGAACAGCATGATTGGAAGGGGTTACCCAATGCTGACACCTTGCATTTTCAGAAGAGGCATTGCCTGGATCTTATTTTTCGTCCTCAGTCTGGTAATCATCCCGTTTTTCTCAGATGACGACCAGTCTCCGAAACCGTCTGCACCTGCACCTGCCACTACAAATGCAACTTCGCAGCCATAGCAACTGACAAAGAGGCTACAAAAAAGACCGTTGATCTGAGAAAGGTACAGTCACTCACAAAAGATGAGGAGACTGTACCTTTTTCTTTAGAAAAAATGCGATTGATTCGATTCGGATGAATAAATATTAATTTCCTACCTCAGATTTTATCTAATACTGGATAGTCTCACCAAAGTGAAAGTACCCAAACATCTTTCATTATGGTTCTATTGGAGTAAACTTAGGCACTTTCTTTTTGTATTCTTCAGCAGCATCAAATGAAAGCAAGCTAACATTTTCGGGTGCTTTTGTTCGAGATAAATGAATGCCGTGCAGACAAGAATTACACCAGATATCTAAAAATCCTGCTCTGGATTTTAAATCTCCGACATATTGATAATCAATTTTTAATTGATGGCAATCAGGGCATTCAATTTCAGGAACTTCTTGGTCAATTTCAGCGATGATAGTGGTTAGCTTAATCCAATCCTTAAATTGTGAGTTACTCAATTGCTATCTCCTCTTTCGTTTATAATACTCCCACCATGAGTCTTCTGAACCATATGCCCCTTTTTCAAACTCAAGTAACATTTCATGGTCTTGGGGCTTCCCGAAAGTTTTTGTTTGGTAAATATGAATTCTCTCGTGTCCTAATGTTTTAACTAAATTTTCCTTATTGCTAAAAGCATCAGGGTATAATATTATCCTGTTTCCTTTTGGGTCAGCCCACCCATACAAGTCCTTACCAACTAATTCAGCGTCTCGATTTATTTCTATTTTAATTCCTTTTAATCCAATACCTGCATCTTCTGCAACTTTTTCAACGTGCCTTAATTGCATGGGTTCAGACAGGTCTTTGAATTCTCCAGTGTTTGAGGTTCGGCGGTATAAATTTTGTTGAATATTACGCTGTACTTTCTTTCCTTTCTTTGCCGCATCGATTAAATCCTTTATGTTTTTACTTCTCCCCAAGGTAATTGCTTGCAAGGCAAGTCCACCGATTGCAATTCCATCTGCGATATTGATAGTATCATCCCGCAACGTATCGATGTCCTCTTGCATTGGCTCGATATAGCCTTCCCTTACAAATACTCCAACACCCTTGGGCAAATCCTCTGCCGCCTTTTGCAAACCTTTCGGCAAATCATTTGCGGCTTTCTCTAAAGCCCCGGGCAGCTCACTTGTCGCCTTTTGCATCGCAGCAGGAACGTCTCCCAACTTGGAGATTCCTTTCACGAAGTTATCCCACATAGTTGGCTTTTCCTGTGGCTTCTCGCAAGCTGGTCCTTGTCCAAAACCGGATTCTGTCGACCCGCTTTGTGCTAGCGACTGAACTCCTATCGTCACCCCACCCAAATCCTGCCCATCATCTTCAATCTTGATCAGTCCACAATGGAAGCACATATTGGTTGATTTGTTCAGCAATGCCGGATAGTCTCCGACCACTTTGTCCGCTTTGCCATCGATCCATGGCATTGTCGTCAGAGGTGTGCACGGCATAGGTGTAAGTACGCCATTGTTGGCTGCTGTGGCAGAAGCGACTACGGGATTTTTTAAGCTACTGCATTTTCCGAAAGGCATGATGTTTACATTGGGAACAAAATCCATGATGTTCATTTGGGGCTTCCCTTTTACAAAAACACCATGACTGAACGTCATTTTTAACCGACTTACCTTACTGCCGTTGCTACATGATAGAATGGCACCAACAACCACGTAACTCTTGCGTTCCGCATTCGATTTTTGGACGGTGATATCTTCAATATTGGGCATGCAGTCTCCTCCTCTCAGGCAGATTCCTATACAGATGGAAGATGCTTGTGTTGAAAGATGAATGACTGATATCCAATCTATATAAATAAAGGGGAAAATACCCATACATTGAGATATCGGATGTGAAGTGGTGACAAACAATAGATAGAAAGTCTCGAATGCACCGTGCATCTATAGGTACTTGGATAGGAGTATTGAATGGAACATACAAAAGACGACCCTATCCCCAAAAATTTGAGGATAGGGTCGTCTTTTGAAGCAGTCACGCAAAACTTAGCGAGTAACAAAATTTTGCGTGAAATACGGGCGGCCATCTTTCATAACGATACCGACACCGAGCTGCTTGAATTTTGGATTGAGCAAGTTTTGACGATGGCCTGCGGAGTTCATCCAGCTCATATGGGCTTCGACCCCATCTAGCTGTCCGTAGGCAATATTTTCACCAGCTGTGCTGTAACGAATGCCGGCTTTCTTCAAACGGTCAAACGGACTTCCCGTAGAAGGGGAGGTATGGTTGAAAAAGTTATGCTGGCCCATGTCTTGGCTGTGTGCTCTAGCTACTGCTGCCACTTGTTCATCCCAAGTGATAACAGGCAGTTTGGCACGTTGTCTCGCCACGTTGAGCAAGTCCAAATTTTGTTTCTCGTATGCGAGCGTTGCCTGCTTCATCTGTGCGTCTGTCAGTTTCGGCAGTTCCGGTAATTTCGTATAGGAAATGGGATACATCAAGCCAATCGCAATAGTGGCAAAATGCTCAGGAGTAGAGATGCGTACTCCTGCGACTTTGTTTCCACCCAGCTGATCGATAGAGAAGGTGATTGCTTGATTGTTTTGGATATAGGTCGGATGAGCAAGGGTATTTTTTTGGATACGCAAACTCGGCATGATCGTCAGCGTGTCTTGCGGTGCACCCCAGCTATTTTGTAGGTCTTTAGTGGTAGATCCAATCGTGATGCCTTTCAAATTCAGCTTGGCTCCATTGGTAAACAATGTCACAACTTTGCCGTTTTGCATGCCGACTTGAATGTAGTTGTTCAAATCTTGATTGTAAATCCACCATTCCACACCCGTATGACTAGGATCAATGCGGGCAGGCTTGCCTAATGTTTGTTCGACCTGCGCTGTGCTCATTCCTAGTTGAAGATTATAGACGTTATTGGTTTTAACGGCTGCTGCTTGAGGGGCAGCCGTTGCAGCTGAAACAGGAAGGACAGGGGCAACGTGGCCGAGCAGAGCCAGCGAAAGGCTCAGGGCGAGGATGCTGGTTACTTTGTGTTTACGCATGTATCTTCCTCCTCGGTTGAGATAGAATCTGCCTTGTTGGTAATGGTATCGGCAGGAAGCCTCTACAAAAATAGGGACCAAGGAAGCAAAAATAAAACCCCCGCTATAGAGCGGAGGTTACGGGCGACGATCCCGGATGACATACGTTTTGGCGATCAGATCATGCCAGCCTTGCTTGCGTGGGTGCCAGGCAACCCATAGATAGCCCAGTCCGAATACGAGTGAAGCGACGAATTTACCGATGACTTCTCGTAAAAATACTTGTCCGCCTGTCAGATTGCCTCGCACCTGCTTGGCACTGATGACACGGATGCCTGTGATCAGCTTTCCCAAGGTTTGTCCGGTCCACCAGGTCAGTATGATCATATAGAGGAGATCAAACAACACCTCCAAAAAATCAATGAATGGAAAAGAGGCGTAAGGAACGGCAAAAACACGGCGCAACGGATTGAAAATGAGGTAGCTAATCCCAATCAAGAACATCGAATCAAGGAGCGATGCCACCACACGAATCCAGAAGCCTGCATACGAATGCTGTGGATGGGCTTCATGATAGGACTCATGGGATGCAGGATCATGTGCTTTTTCATCGTCGGGAAGCTGGTTCATGAGAAGCCACTCCTTTCCTTTTTAACAGGCTAAGGCATGAACTGATACAGGAGGCGAGGTGAGCTTTGGCGGTCCCAAATTCGATTGAGACCAAGCGGATCTGGATTCGACCAGTACTGCTTCATGCTGAATAATAGCTTGCTGATGGAGAGCTGGTCTGCATAGCGGATGACCATGGCTTCTTTTTCTCCAGACAAAGAGAGCGCGTAGCGTGTCGCTTCCTCCAGATCACCGAATTCATCGATGAGTCCCAGGCGTTTTGCTTGCTCACCGGAATAGACACGGCCGTCAGCGATTTCCAGTACGCGTTGACGGGAGAGGTTGCGGCCCTTAACGATGACGTCGACGAAATTGTTGTAGCTTTCGTTGACGAGTGTTTGGAAAATGTGCCGTTCGGGGTCCGTCAGTGGCCGGGATGGACTGCCGATGTCTTTGAAGCGTCCGCTTTTGATCGCGTATTGATGCACACCCAGCTTGTTCGCAGCTTCACTATAGTTAAACAGATTGAAAATCACGCCCAGACTGCCAGTTAGTGTGTTGGGATTGGCAAAAATCGCATCGCCTGTCGTGGCCAGGTAATAGCCACCAGAGGCTGCTGTGGAACCCATGCTAACGACGATGGGAAGATTGCGAACCTGCTTGAGCCGTAGCAAGCGTCTGTGTAGTTCATCAGTAGCGACCACCTCTCCACCTGGACTATCAATGCGAAGGACCACGGCTTTCACCAGCTCATCCTCTTCAATTCGGCGTAGCTGTTCAGTCAATAGCTCCGTCATCGAAGGCACCCCGGCGCTATTCTGTTGCCCCGAAATAGTGCCGTTCACAAACAGCTGCACAATTTTGCTGTTGCCATAACCGGATACCACATTTTCTTCCCAAGCGAACCCAGGATGGTCGACGAGATCTGTATAAGTCCCGTAAATACCTTCGACCAAAAGCCCTAATAGAAAAACGGCCAGTACGATTAAAAGAGCGACCCATTTTTTTCGATGCATGAAAACCACCTCACACTTAGCATGAGCCGCCGGGAGCATAGTTACGCATGCGACAAGCACTGGAAAAAATGGGATGGAGTCGATCGTCTATGAGGCTTGCATTCACCCACCGAATAGTAAATTCATGCAATTTTTAGACTATTGCGGTAAGATGAAAGAGGATGAACCACAATCAAGCTTGTTTTATCGCAATAGGGGGACAGACAAATGATTATACAGGTGTCGAATTTGACGAAGAACTACGGCGATCTGAAAGTGTTGAAGGGCATTACGACTCAGGTAGCAGAAAAGGAAGTAGTCTGTGTCATTGGTCCGTCAGGCTCAGGAAAAAGCACGTTTCTACGTTGCTTGAATCAGCTGGAGGAAATGAGCAGCGGAAAGATTGTCATCAACGGACATGATCTGTCAGACCCCAAGACCGATATCAATAAAGTGAGAGAAGAAGTCGGGATGGTCTTTCAGCGCTTTAATCTCTTTCCGCATAAAACGGTGCTGGAAAACGTCATGCTGGCCCCTGTAAAAGTAAAGAAAATGTCTCAGGAAGAAGCCCGCATGCAAGGCTTGGCTCTCTTGCAGAAGGTAGGGCTTCAGGACAAGGCCGATGTGTATCCCGAGCGGCTTTCTGGGGGGCAGATGCAACGAGTAGCAATCGCAAGGGCGCTCGCCATGAATCCAAAGGTTATGCTGTTTGACGAGCCGACATCCGCCTTAGACCCAGAGCTGGTAGGAGAGGTGCTTGCCGTCATCAAAAATTTAGCCAAAGAAGGCATGACAATGGTAATCGTGACGCATGAAATGAATTTTGCCAAGGAAGTGGGCGACCGAATCATCTTTATGGATCAAGGTATCATTATGGCAGAAGGCCATCCCAGTGAGGTTTTTGGCAATAAAATCAACGACCGCTTGCGTTCATTCTTAGGCAAGGTATTGGCGTGAAAAAAAAGGCACCAGCTGCTTCGTTTCGTATCAGGAAAACGAGGCACTGGTGCCGTATTATTTTGCTGCATCCAACAATTGACTGACCGTAACAAATCGATAACCCTGGGAACGCAAATCAGTGATAAGCTCCCGGAGAGCGGCGACTGTTTGCCGTTGGTTTAAGCCCCCGTCATGAAACAGGATGATATCCCCGGAGGAGACATTGCTCTTGACGCTTTTGGCAATGACGTTAGCCGTGCGTGCCAAAGACCAATCACGAGGATCAATCGACCAGTGAATGATGTCGTAGCCACTGGATTGAACCGCACTCATGACGTCATGTGTCAGGATGCCGTAGGGTGGACGGTAGTATTGCGCCAAAATGCCGGTCGTCTTCAAAATAGAGCGCTCTGCATGCTTGATTTCTTCGTACACTTCATGCTCGGTCAGCTTGTTCAGATCAAAATGGTGGTAGCCGTGGTTTCCGATTTCGTGCCCAGCCTTGTAAATCCACTGCATGACCTTTGGATGCTTGTCCACTTGGGAGCCAAGGACAAAAAACGTAGCCCGAACGTTGTACTGATGCAACACCTCAAGAATTTTGGGCGTATAGATAGCATCCGGCCCATCATCAAAAGTGAGAGCGACGACCTTTTTCTCTGTGTCGATTCTGTGGATTGGCTCATACGAAGGCAGTGTTTGCTGGGCAAAAGCAGGTAGGGTGCCGTAGCCAAGAAGGCAGGCGAGTAGCAAGGCGTACATTATGTAGTTGCGCATGAACAATCGCCTCCTTCTTCTGGGATGTGATTAGGTTCACCTCCTACCAGGGAAAACATGCTACCAAAAGAAAACAGCGGTCAGAGTAGGTGGTGGTTATGTTAAAATGGAAGAACCGTACATAGGAGAGGAGAGAGTTTGGTGGAACTCCGCGGTATTTTGCAAGGACTAACACACGAGTACCATGGAGGGGACAAGCCGGTAGATTACTATTTGAATATCGGCGGGTATCGCCTTCCGCTTAATGAATGGCTGGGCAGTGAATTGACGATTTCGTTTTTAGGCGAAAAAAATTGCATTGCCTGTGGCCGCAAAACAAACAAGACGTTTAACAGCGGGTATTGCTATCCCTGTTTTACCAAGCTGCCGGAAAATGACTTATGCATCGTCAAGCCGCATGAATGTCATTTTGACTTGGGGACTTGCCGGGACGAGAGCTTCGGCGAAAGATATTGCATGATTCCGCATTTTGTCTATCTGGCAGTGTCGAGTGATATAAAGGTAGGATTGACTCGCAAGCATAATGAATTAAGACGCTGGGTGGATCAAGGCGCAATTCGCGCGATTCCGATTGCAGAGGTTCCTACTCGTCGGATGGCTGGGGAGCTTGAATTCCACTTGAGTCAGTTTTTGCCGGACAAGACCAACTGGCGCAAAATGCTCAAGGGAGATGTGAAGGAAATCGACTTGCTCGCCATGCGTGACGAAGTGTACGGTCATTTTCCTGAACAGTTTAAAGCATTCCAATATCGCGAGGATGAATGGGTAGATATTGCTTATCCGATCTTGGAGTCACTGGATAAAATTAATTCCAAGACGCTTGATAAAGAAGAACAACTCGGCGGACGATTGATTGGTGTGAAAGCACAGTATTTGATTTTTGAAACGGGTGTATTCCAGGTAAGAAAGCACGCTGGCTACCAAGTCGAGATCAAAGCAAAAACGTCTGCATAATGACCTGCAAACTCCTCACACTAGGACATGTGAAGGAGGATGGCAGATGGATGAGCACATCGAGTACACCATGCCTTTAACCGGGACACTGGCTGAGGCCGTGGAAGACCAGGATGTCAAGCAACTAGGGGTGCCCTTCTCGCCGCTTTCGCAAATGTGGCAGGTAAATCCTGATGTTCAGACCAATGAAGAAGAGACTGAGGATCGCAGGAGCAATGAAAGCAACTTGCCGCAATAGCAGCTTACTTATGAACGACAGCCAGAGAACGTGATGGCTGTCGTTTTTGTTTAGCACGGTGAATACGTGAGGAGGCAGACGATGCGAGTCTGGTTGGATTCTTCTTGGGTAGCGATGGTGGTGTGAGGTGACGATGAAAAAAGGAGTAATCATCATCAAATGTGGTCGGTAGAAGGGTACAACATGACAGCTGGGTATAGCACGGATCTGGAGCAAGAGCAAGACCTGCTTCCGAAAAATATGTATCCAACCTATCGTGTGATGGAGCTAGCCGAAGCCGATTTGCAAATCCAAGCGTGGGCGAAGCTGCTTATTCAAAACAGTCAGGGCCAGTCATTTAACACCGCTCTAAACGGCAAAACCTATCTCTTGATCAAAACATCCCAAAGCGAAACAGATTCGGTGGAGACGGTAAACGTTGTCCGCTAGGTGTACTTCTTTTACAATGAAAGAAACGACGACATAAACCAAAAGCGAGGAAATGAATATGACGATGAAAGCGTATCTATACAACAAATGTGATACATGCCGCAAAGCGAAAAAATGGCTCACGGATCAAAATATTGGCTTCGAAGAAATTCCGATCGTGGATGCACCGCCGTCTAAAGAAGAGCTGCGCCAAATTTGGCAGACAAGTGGCCTCGATTTGCGCAAGTTTTTCAATGTGAGTGGCGTCCAATACCGCGAGCTGGGCTTGAAGGACAAGCTCCCTACGATGTCAGAGGATGAAATGCTTGAGCTGTTGGCTTCCAATGGCAAGCTGATCAAACGGCCTCTTATCGCAAGTGATCGCACTGTAACTCTTGGTTTCAAAGAAGAAGAACTGGAGAAGGCTTGGGGAGGGAAGGCATGATGCGCCAACCTTCCAAAAGACTGAATCATCTCTCCGCCGATATTTTTTCAGAAATGGATGCTCGCAAAAGGGAAGTTGCCAAAACAAGAACGGTATACGACTTGAGTATTGGCAGTCCTGATCAGCAGCCTGACGAGAAGCTTCTGCAAACGCTAATCCATGCTATCTGGCAACCAAACTCTTTTCGCTATCCGTTGAGCGAGGGGACTGCGGCCTTCCGAGAAGAGGTAGCCCGCTGGTATCAATATCGTTTTGGGGTGGAGCTGGCACCGGATGGGGAGGTTCATTCCTTGATGGGTTCACAGGATGGCTTGGCTCACTTTGCTTTGGCATGGACCGATCCTGGAGATATCGTTCTCGTACCTGATCCTGGGTATCCGATCTACGAAGGCAGTCTTCACTTGGCGGGAGCGGTACCTTACCGGATGCCTCTGCGGGCAGAAAATGAATTTTTGCCAAAGCTGACAGACATTCCAGAGGAGATTGCGGCTCGTGCAACGTTTATGATTCTGAACTATCCGAATAATCCGGTTTCCGCGGTCGCTACCCTTGCCTTTTTTGAAGAGGTCGTGGCTTTTGCCAAGCGTTTTGACATTATCGTGGTTCATGATTTGGCCTATTCGGAGATGGTGTTTGACGGCTACCAAGCGCCGAGCTTTTTGCAAGTGCCGGGAGCGAAGGAAGTGGGAATTGAATTTAATTCGTTTTCCAAGAGCTTCAACATGGCAGGTTGCCGGATTGCTTACGTTGTAGGGAACGCAGACATCATCAAGCCGCTTGCGATCGTTAAATCGAATATCGATTACGGTGTCTTTTTGCCTGTACAGCAAATGGCCATTGAGGCTTTGCGAAAGGATCGGGAATCGGGTGGGGAAAACACAGTCGCGCCCGTTTACCAGGAACGGCGTGATGTGCTGCTGGGGGCATTGGCAAAGGCAGGATGGAGTATTCCATCTCCCAAGGCGACCATGTTCGTCTGGGCAGCTGTACCGAACGGCTGGACGTCACGAGAGTTTGCCTTCGCTTTACTGGAGCAAGCCGGAGTCGTGGTCGTTCCGGGAAGTGCCTTCGGTGAAGAAGGAGAAGGGTATGTACGAATTGCCCTCGTCCAACCTCCTGAGGTCCTGTTAGAGGCGGTGGCAGCCATTGATCAATCCGGGATTCTTCGCATGAAAACAAGTGTGTAACGGTTGAAGTCAAAAAAGAGGGGATGAGCTTTCATGCGTTTGCGCGAAGAAATGCCTGACTTTCCTGGGATTACGGAGTGGATCAACGGGCAAGCAACCAAAGCTGATTTGGCTGGAAATCCTGTTTTGGTGCACATCTGGTCCGTCAGTTGTTACATGTGCAAGGAATCGATGCCAAGCATAAATGAATGGCGAGACCAATACGCTGCTAACGGTTTGAAGGTCATTGGAATTCATACGCCTCATTCGGAAAAAGATACAGATATCGAGATGATCAAGAAGGCGATTGCAGAACAACATTTGACACACCCTATTGCAATCGATAATGATAGAAAGATAGCCGATGCATTCCAGAATGAATACGTCCCCGCTTTTTATTTGTTTGACCAGACTCTTCAGTTACGTCATTTTCAGGCAGGAGAGAAGGGTCTTCAACTGGTAAAAAAACGCTTGTTCAGAATTTTGGGGATCAAAGAGGAATCCTAGAATGTTCGTCTAATTATGTATGTGTAATGGATTGTACCCGATAGGAGGATATGTAAACGATGGAATTCCCGAAAAATCTACGTTACAGTGAAGAGCATGAGTGGGTGCGAGTAGAAGGAAACAAGGCGTACATCGGAATCACTTCTTTTGCTCAAGCAGAGCTGGGTGACATCGTGTTTGTCGAGTTGCCTGAGGTAGGCGCGACAATCCAACAGGATGAGCCGTTTGGCAGCGTGGAATCGGTAAAAACCGTTTCTGAACTGTACGCTCCTGTAACTGGTAAAGTAGTAGAAGTAAATGGCGAACTGGAAGACGCACCTGAACTGGTTAACTCTTCGCCATACGAGCAAGCATGGATGATCGTCGTCGAATTGTCTGATACAGCTGAGTTGGACAAGCTGATGGATGCAGACAAATACGAAGCGATGGTAAAAGAATAGGAAACAAAAAAGCCGGGGCTTTTGTGCTCCGGCTTTTCTTTGTGTTATGGACGAACTACTCCAACTTGAATGTTCGTACTGCATCATTAAGCTCTTCTGCCATTTTCGCGAGCATCGTTGCAGCCGAAGAGATTTCCTCCATGGAAGCGGTTTGCTCTTCCGCTGCTGCTGCAACGGTTTGAGAGTTACCGGCTGATTGCTCTGCGATTTGTGTAATATGTGTAATGGCGGATACAATCGACTGCATTTGCTGACTGATCTTGCTCATTTCCGTTGTCACTTCATTCATGCGGACAAGCAACTCCGACGTGGAGCCCGTAATTTGCTCAAATGCATTTCCTGTTGAGCGAACGAGAGTCATGCCTTCTCCCAAAATAGTAGCGCCATGATTCATTGCCGCAATTGCTGAGCCTGTGTCCTGCTGAATCACCGTGACGATGTGACTGACCTGCTCGGCGGCTGAGCTCGACTGCTCCGCCAGCTTGCGCACCTCGTCGGCTACAACCGCAAAGCCTCGTCCTTGTTCTCCGGCGCGCGCTGCTTCGATAGCGGCGTTCAGAGCGAGGAGGTTGGTTTGATTGGCGATCGTCGTGATGAGTGAGATCATTTCTCCAATCTCTTGGGAGCGTTGGCCTAGCGAATTGACAATGGTAGAGGTCTTGGCCATCTGGCTATGGATTACATCCATGTGCTCGACCGTTTTGGTTGCCATCTGATTGCCATCTGTGGCTTGACGGTTCGCTTCTTGTGTAGAGAGATTTACATCCTCAATGCCTTTTTCCATCGTTTCGATGTGGACGGCAATCTCGTTGATAACCTCATAGCCTTGAACGGTCGCGTCCACTTGCTGCTCCGTACCGTAGGCAATTTCTTGAACGGATTGAGCGATCTGCTCTGTTGCTTTGCTTGTCTGTTCCGCACTTGCCATCAATTGTTCAGACGTAGCAGCAACCTGTTGAGCGTTGAAGCTGACTTGACCTAGCGTTTCGCGCAGGGTTGCCGTCATGGAGTTGAAGCGATTTGCCATAACCCCCATCTCATCGGCTGTCTGAATATCCATGGAAGCGGTAAAATCGCCATTGGAGAGGCCATGCGCCAGCTGGTTGGCGCGATCGATTTGTTTGGTCAAGTATTTGCTGAAGTAATAAATGACAGCAATCATAATCAACAGACCGATCAGACTCACCGTACAAAGCTCAAAGAACAAATCATAGAGTGGATCGGCAATTTCTTTTTCTGGCATCACAAGAGCGATTGTCCAGTTTGTATCTCCAAGCTCTTGAAAATAAACACGATTGGTGCCGTTTTCATCGGTAAACGTCTTCATTCCTGACTTCTCTTCTAGCAGAGAAGGACCAATTGCTGCCAAGGAGGCATTCTCGTCAGATTGAACGGAATGATTCATTAGCTTGTCTGCTTGAGGATGGGCGAGGTATCTCCCTTTTTGATCCACCAAAAAGGCCCAGCCTGTTTCGCCTACTTTTGTACTGGAGACGAGCTTTTCCACGTCACTGAGTGTAATATCGTCTGTGGCCACACCCAGAAGCTTTTTATCCGGCGTGTAAAAAGGAGCGACTACCGTCAACATGGAGACCTTGGAAACCTCGTCAAAGTACGGCTCGGAATAATCGGTTTCCTTCTTGGTTGAAATACCGACCTTGTACCAGTCTTGATTTGGATAGTTGTAGGAATCACTACTGTACTCACCTGTAATGTTAACCTTGCCGTCTGTCTTAGCCCCATAAGTAGCAACGAGTTTCTTGTTCGGGTCAAAAGCGTAAGGTTCCATGAAAATTCCCATTCCAACCGTCGTATCATTAATGAGAACAGTCTTGGACAGCAGGGAATTTAACTGCTCCAGCGAATTTGTAATAGGACCCATTTCAATAAAGCGAGCCATACTCAACGTTACCTTGCTATGGGCTTCCAATTGCTTTTCTACATTACTGCCGACCATATCTAGCTGATTATTGAGTTTGTCTTCAATTTCCCGATTCAGTTGGTCGACAGAGAACCAGAAACCGATGCCCACGACAAGCAAAAGTGTCAAGATAATGACAGGCAGGGTAATGGTCAGGGTTCGAGCACGAAGACTTTTGAAACGAAGCATGAAACCGCTCTCCTTTTGAATTTTACTAAAATGATTATTATTCCTTATTATCGGATAGATTAAGACTAGCTTTTATGATGGATTTAGGCAAATGAGGGAAAATATTCATACTAATCAGAAAATGTTGCATGAATCTAAGCAAATCGAGTAAAATGGATAAACCAAATCTTACTTCGATTTATTTATTGGTAGCATTTGCGGGTGGAGTGTTAGTGGGCATATAAGCTACAATGCGGATACAGACAAAAGTTTCGACCAAAAAACGGACATGGACGTGTTCATTTGGTGAATAGGGAGGGAGACTATATGAGTTTTTGTTGTGGTGCTGGAATGGTAGGTTCAGTAGGCTCAGTCCGTCATTATAAAACGCTTGTACACAATGTCCCGATCATGTTTTGTCCTGTATGTGACAGAATTGAGGTTCATCCTGGTATTGAGGGAGAATACGAAATTTTAGTAGAATATGCTCAGGGAGATCAGGCTCCAGAAGTGGATTTTGCTGATTTTGTGAGTGTTGACAATACATCCGAGTTGTTTGAGAATTGTACCATGACGGATGAAGCAGCCAGCTTCGCCGAAGTGTTAAAGCAGCAGATCGATATTTCGCTGGATCTGCTCGGGATCGCCAAGGAGTTGCAGGATGACGATTGGCGGGAAGCATTGATGATTCGTTTAAGACGGTTAAGCGAGCGATTGAAGCAGTACAATAAAAGAAAAGCTAATGTCGCACAAGAGCGCATGACCTGAGTTGACGTGGGAGGCAGTGTGAATGTTTCATTTGAAAGCCGTTCACCACATCGCATTGAATTGTAGTGATGTTGTGAAGGTAGCTCGTTTTTTTAAGGACATTTTGGAAGTCCCTATCCCGGAAGAGAATATGACGGAAGGAGCACCTGTCTACTTTCAAATTGGCACATACACACGGATCGGTCTTCATCCTCATGGCGGGGAAGCTGGGAAAGGCGGCGTAGGGCAAGTCGATCATCTCGCCTTCTCTGTGCAAAGCCGTGCTGAGCTGGACTATCTGGTTGATAAGCTGGAGGCAGAGAATATTTGCTATCGTGGCCCCATTACACAGCCTACCAGCTATAATTTGTATTTTGAGACACCCGATGGTCACCACCTTGAGGTGCGACTCGATAAAGACGAGTTTGATGAGTAGTATTTGCAAAAAGCATCTGCGTAAAGCAGATGCTTTTTGTTTTTGCTATCTTACTGCTGTGGTGCGGAAAAAGGTTGTGGATGATCTATTTTAGTGTTTTAAAAAGTACCGATGAACCAGCAAAGCCAGTGAGAAGAAAAAGCACAGGGCTCGTAGACCTTGACAACGCCTACTCAGTCGGAACTGCAAAAAGAGGACCACGCTTGTCGAACACTTCTTCCTTGAGAAACGTCCGCCCGTAGGGTGGCTTTGGCTCGACGGTCCTCTTTTGCAGTGGAGACGGACAGTAAATCCCCCCTTGCGGGCGTGTCAGAGTCGAAGAGACCTGTGCTTTTTCTTCTCCTCCACTATGTTGACTCAAAAATAATTCTCTAAAAATCTTTCTTACAATGTCGAGAAAAAGATAGCTACCCTGACAACAGCCGACAGTGACTCTCACGCCTCGCCAAAGGATTCGACCAAACAGGCCCCGAACCCAATTGAGAAGAGAGGGGTGGCGTGCAGATGATCGGAATGGGCAGACTGCTTTTTGAACTGGGCGAAAGACTGCAAGGAAAAGCACACCTGCAATTCATTACAGAAGGATGGGAGCGCAGGATCAGAATTGTAGTGGATGATTCACCATCACAGTGGCAATTGACGATAGCAAAAGGCGTTGCATCCTGGGATGTATGGACAGAAGAGCAGCCTGCCGATCTGATTATCAGGGGAGCGGAGAAACAAATGCAGATGCTGTTTGGCGGTGATGAGCTCGTCTATGTTCTAGCCAAAGAAAAGGTGCAAATCGCAGGGCCATTGCGCGACCAATTGAAGCTCGATGCCATTTTGCGACTGACCTGTCGGTGAACTGTCTAATGGGCATTGTGATATAATAGGAAGAAACGGTTTTGGAGGAGGCGCTTTAATGTCTACTGTTATGTCGTTGCAACAGACGGTTGCCGCACGTAAAGATGCTATTGCCGAAACATTCCGTCATCTGCATGAGAATCCGGAGATAAGCTGGAAGGAAGTAGAAACGACTCGTTATTTGGCGGAGCGCATGCGCGCCTTGGGACTGCGTGTTACGACTTTTGACGATTGTACAGGTTTAGTGGCTGAATGGGGCGAAGGGAAGCCAGTTGTTGGCTTGCGCACAGATATCGATGCTCTGTGGCAGGAAGTGAACGGTGAGTGGCGTGCGAATCATTCCTGCGGCCATGACGCCCATATGACGCTGATCGTGGAAACGGTAGAAGCATTAGTTGCCGCTGGATATCAACCGCCGGGAACGTTAAAAATTTTGTTCCAACCAGCAGAAGAAAAAGGAACGGGAGCATTGAAGCTGGTGGAGAAGGGTGTCGTCGATGACATCGATTATTTGTACGGTGTTCACTTAAGACCGATTCAGGAGATGGCAAATGGAACCGCAGGACCCGCTATCTACAACGGTGCAGCCATGTTTCTCTACGGGGAAATCACAGGAGTTGCTGCGCACGGAGCGAGACCACATCTTGGAATCAATGCGATTGAAGTAGCGGGAGCGATTATTTCAGGGCTCGGTCAAGTACATATCAATCCGATGGTGCCTACCACCGTCAAAATGACGATGCTGCAAGCCGGTGGAGAGAGCTACAACATTATTCCGGACAAAGCACGTTTTGCCCTCGATCTGCGAGCGCAGACGAATCAGGCGATGGATGACCTGGTGAATCGAGTTCGTCAAATGATCGACGGAGTCGCGATGTCTTTTCAGGCACGGATAGAGGTAGAGGCCGGGTCGCGCATGGTAGCGGCAGAGGTCGATGAGCAAGCGAAGGCATTTATGGAGCAGGCGATTATAGATGTGCTCGGTCAAGAGAATTTGCGAGCGGCACCTGTCAGTCCAGGAGCGGAGGATTTCCACTACTATACGGTGGAGCGTCCTCATATCAAGGCGACGATGCTGGCTCTCGGATGTGATTTGGTACCAGGGCTGCATCATCCGCTGATGCATTTTGACCGCTCGGCATTGGAAAAGGGTGTGGCGATTTTGTGTCAGACAGTTGTGAAAACGTTTGAAAATACGTAAATCTTTATGCCTTGTGAGAGCAACACTAAGAGAGTAAACTCTTGGTGTTGCTCTTTTTGTGGGCAAATGTCTCTACGTACCTCACGAATAGTCGATAGACTGGTTGGTTTGTGGACAAAATACTGCTGTTGGGGAATAATACGCATGAGGAGGGTTATTCACACATTCTCCATGAGAGATTATAAAATTATGTAGCTTATTTAGCTAAATGTGATATACTAATTACAAATCGAGCGACAATTAGAAAGTCACAATAAATGATACACATTTTGGGAAGGAGATCGTTCACACATGGAAACCAATACGGTTCAAAAGCTTACTGACATTCTTGGAGCTACGAAAGTGTATCATAACTTGCCTGTAGCTAATCTTGTTGAGATGGCAGTAAAGCGTGGCGAAGGGATTTTGACCGACAAGGGGGCGCTCAATGCGCTAACAGGGAAGTTTACCGGCCGTTCGCCAAAGGACAAATTTGTGGTGGACGAAGCTTCCGTACACGATAAAATCAACTGGGGTCCGGTTAACCAACCGATCAGTACTGAAAAATTCCAAGCACTTCAACAAGACGTGCTCCAATACTTACAATCCAAAGATGAACTGTTTATCTTCGATGGCTTTGCGGGGGCAGATACAACCTATCGCCTACCAATCCGCGTAGTGAACGAATTCGCATGGCATAACCTGTTTGCACGTCAGCTGTTCATCCGTCCGTCTGAAGAAGAACTGGCTGCGCACGAATCAGAATTCACGGTTATCTATGCACCTAATTTCAAGGCAAATCCTGCGGTACACGGAACGAACTCCGAGACTTTCATCGTATTGAGCTTTGAGCAAAAGACAGTGTTGATCGGTGGCACTGAGTATGCTGGCGAAATGAAAAAGTCGATCTTCAGCGTAATGAACATGCTGCTTCCAGAGCGCAACGTACTCCCGATGCACTGCTCTGCAAACGTAGGCAAAGACGGAGACGTTGCCCTGTTCTTCGGATTGTCCGGCACAGGAAAAACAACGCTGTCTGCTGACCCGGACCGTTTCTTGATCGGTGACGATGAGCACGGCTGGTCTGACAATGGCGTGTTCAATATCGAAGGCGGATGCTATGCAAAATGCGTCAAGCTGTCTGAAGAAGGCGAACCGCAAATCTGGAAAGCAATCAAGTTCGGTACCGTACTTGAAAATGTAGACGTAAACGAAGCGACTCGTGTAGCAGACTACGATAGCACCAAATATACAGAGAATACACGCGCTGCGTACCCAGTGGAAGCAATTCCGGGTGCTGTTATTCCAGGCGTAGGCGGGCAACCAAATGTTATCGTCTTTTTGACAGCCGATTCGTTCGGTGTATTGCCTCCAATCTCCAAGCTGAATAAAGAGCAAGCTATGTACCACTTCCTGTCTGGCTACACTAGCAAAATGGCAGGTACAGAGCGTGGCGTAACTGCTCCGCAAACAGAGTTTTCTACTTGCTTCGGTTCTCCATTCTTGCCACTGCATCCTGTCGTATATGCAGAAATGCTCGGTAAGAAGATTGACGAGCGCAAGGTTCAAGTATACCTGGTGAACACTGGTTGGACTGGTGGCCCGGTAGGTGTTGGACAACGTATGAAGCTGTCCTACACGCGTGCGATGGTAACAGCAGCATTGAACGGTGAGCTGGAAAAGGTAGACTATGTAGCTGATGAGATTTTCGGGGTACAAGTGCCGACATCTTGCCCGAACGTTCCTGCTGAAGTTCTGCAACCACGCAATACATGGGCAAACAAGGAAGATTACGACAAGCAAGCAGCTGATCTGGCTGCACGCTTCATTGAGAACTTCGAGAAGAAATTCCCGAATGCAGCAGATATTGCAAATGCAGGTCCTAAAGTAAAGTAATCGAACAGAAAAGAAACGGGTAGACGATAAGGTCTATCCGTTTTTTCTTCGTGAAAACAGCAAAAACCGTCAGCGTATGACCGACGGTTTTGAGCTTATCCGATACTTGTTGCCATCGAATACTTTCGAAGTATGGATTAGTACAACTTTTCCATTTGACTGTCGGAATAGAGTCAGGTAAGCTTCCGAAGGGACCCCTTCCATAGAGTGATAGCGATACATAAGTTTCTTGTTACTCTTTTTCAAAATGATCCTTTCATTTCGAGTTATCCATTGGTGTTTTTTACAAAAAGCACCTGCAATTTAGACGGAAATGTATGTCCAAAAGTAACAAAGGGAAAAATGCTGCGGAGGCAAGAATATTTAGGAAGGATTTATGCGCAAAAACAGACTTTCTAAATATAATGATATAAAAAATACAGATATGTTTCATTCCTTGATTTATAATTATTCTTATTATAAGATAGTTATTGAGAATGGATTGAGAATTTACCAACTCACTTTTGACGTGTATGGAGGGAATTCAGATGACAGCAGTACCGCATTTGCAAATAAAAAACCTTCGCGCCAAGATCGAGGACAAAGAGATCCTCAAAGGCCTGAATTTGGAGATCAAGGGCGGCGAAGTGCACGCGATCATGGGACCAAATGGTACCGGTAAATCGACATTGGCATCCACGCTGATGGGTCACCCAAAATATGAGGTAACCGATGGCGAAGTGCTGATCAATGACGAAGACTTGTTGGAAATGGCAGTAGACGAGCGCGCACGTGCAGGTCTGTTCCTGGCGATGCAATACCCGTCCGAAATCAGCGGTGTAACCAACTCTGACTTCCTGCGTTCCGCAATCAACGCGCGCCGTGGTGAAGGAAACGAAATCTCCCTGATGAAATTCATCCGTGAGATGGACAAAAAGATGAACACGCTGGAAATGGATGAGTCTTTCTCCCACCGTTACCTGAACGAAGGTTTCTCTGGTGGTGAGAAAAAGCGTAACGAGATTCTGCAAATGATGCTCTTGGAGCCAGCTATCTGTATTTTGGATGAGATCGACTCCGGTTTGGACATCGACGCATTGAAAATCGTAGCGAACGGTGTAAACGAAATGCGCTCCGCAGACCGCGGATTCTTGATTATTACGCACTACCAGCGTTTGCTGAACTATGTAAAGCCTGACTTCGTACACGTCATGATGCAAGGTCGTATCGTGAAGTCCGGTGGTCCTGAGCTGGCTGAACGCCTGGAGGCAGAAGGCTACGATTGGATCAAGGAAGAGCTCGGCATCGAGGACGAAACCGTAAACGCCAACGTGTAGGATGAAGGAGGCAGCAGTGAAATGAGTGTGGATGTACAGCTACGCTTCGATTCCGAGGCGATCACCCAGTACTCCAAAGCTAATCAGGAGCCTGCCTGGTTCCTGGAAAAGCGCCTCGCTGGACTGAAGGCGGCGGGAGAGCTGGCGCTCCCTGCCTTGGAGAAAACGAAGATTGATAAATGGAATACCGTTGATTTCGATCCGTTCCAAACCACTACAAAGGTGGCAGCGGCGAATGAACTCAGCGATTTGGTAAAAGCACAAATCGATGTCGACAGCGTGAAAAACCTGTTGGTACAAAAAAATGCTTCTACCGTTTTTCAAGCAGTATCCGATGAGTTGAAGGCGCAAGGCGTGATCTTCACGACCTTTGCTGATGCTCTGCAAACACATGGCGATCTTGTGCAAAAGTATTTGCTGAACGTGATCGCACTTGATGAGCACAAGCTGACTGCGCTGCATACGGCAGTAGTGAATGGTGGCGTTTTCCTCTACGTTCCGAAAAACGTGGAAGTAGATGTTCCTCTGCAAGCTGTGTATGAAATCGCAGGCGACAACGCTCTGCTGGCTCCACATGTTTTGATCGTGGCAGAAGCGAACAGCAAAGTAACCTACGTGGATACTTATGTATCTGGCGAAGGCAAAAGCATGGTTGCGAACAGCCTAGTTGAAGTATATGTAGGCGCGGGCGCATCTGTGCAAGTAGCTTCTGTACGTTCTTTGTCTGTAGACGTTCACGACTACAGCTTCCGTCGTGCAACTGTTGAGCGCGATGGAAAAATGGAATGGATTTTGGGTGAGATGAACGATGGCAACACCGTTGCTAATAACACCACTATCCTCAAGGGAACTGCTTCGATTGCAGAGACCAAATCCATTTCAGTAGGTACTGGTTCCCAACGCCAAAACCTCACTTCCCAAGTTCAGCATATCGGCACGCACACAGAGTCTGACATGGTGAGCAAGGCTGTTATGACGGATGAAGCAGTGAGTATCCTAAACGGTATCACGAAAATCGAAAAAGGCGCTGAAAAGGCAAACGGCGTACAGGCGGAAAACATCCTGATGCTGAGCGATAAATCTCGCGGTGATGCCAACCCGATCCTATTGATCGACGAGGATGACGTTAAAGCGGGTCACGCAGCTTCGGTAGGACGTTTTAGTGAAGAGTCTATCTTCTACTTGATGTCTCGTGGTATTTCCCGTCAAGGCGCAGAACGTCTGATTATTCTCGGCTTCCTGGAGCCAGTTGTTGCTGAGATTCCAGTAGAAGAAGTGAGAAACAGACTCCGTCAGGCGCTTGAAAGGAAGTTAGGCTAATGAACGCCAAGGAGCTTCGGAAATATTTTCCCATCCTACACCAAGAAGTAAACGGACATCCGCTCGTTTATTTGGATAATGGTGCAACCTCTCAAAAACCGATTCAGGTTATCGAGGCGATGGATAAATACTACAGGGAGTATAACTCCAATGTGCACCGTGGCGTGCACACCTTGGGTAACATAGCGACAGACGGGTACGAAGGCGCGCGTGAAAAAGTACGCGCCTTCATCAACGCCCGTGAAGCCGCAGAAATCGTCTTTACGCGTGGTACGACCTCTGCTTGTAATACGGTAGCGTACGGCTATGCTCGCAAGTACCTGGGGCCGGGAGATGAAATCGTGACCACATTGGTGGAGCATCACGCCAATTTCATTCCATGGCAGCAGGCAGCCAAGGCGACCGGAGCGACCTTTAAGTTCATTCCGCTGGCAGAGGACGGAACCGTTACTCTGGAAGCGGTCAAGGAAACGATTACGGACAATACCAAACTCGTTGCGATTCACCATGTTTCCAATGTATTGGGGGATACTACTCCAATCAAGGAAATTGCCCAAATCGCTCATCAGCATGGCGCACTTTTGTTTGTTGATGGAGCGCAGGGTGCTCCACACAAGAAAATCGACGTCCAGGATTTGGATTGCGATTTTTATACGTTTTCAGCCCACAAGATGGCAGGTCCGACAGGTGTAGGTGTCCTGTACGGCAAGCGTGAGGTGCTAGAGCGTGTGGAGCCGATGGAGTTCGGCGGAGAAATGATCGACTACGTGGATATGTACGATTCCACGTGGAAGGAGCTTCCTTGGAAATTTGAAGGAGGAACTCCGATCATCGCAGGAGCTATCGGATTGGGAGCAGCGATCGACTTTTTGGAAGAGATCGGTATGGACAATATCGAGCGTCATGAAAAACATCTCGTCAAGTACGCGATGGAACAAATGCGCGAGATAGAAGGATTGAAGATTTACGGCCCACAGCAGGACCGCAGTTGTTTAATTACATTCAACCTGGATACAGTACATCCGCATGACCTGGCGACCGTGCTGGACAGTTACGGAATCGCAGTTCGTGCCGGTCATCACTGCGCACAACCGCTGATGCGTTGGCTGAATGTGACGGCTACCGCTCGGGCAAGCTTCTACCTGTACAACACAGAAGAAGAAGTAGATGTGCTGATCGCGGGCTTGAAGAAGACGAAGGAGTATTTCGGCAATGTCTTCTCTTGATGATTTATACCGCCGCGTCATTATGGATCACTACCAGAAACCGCGCAACCGCGGCAAGCTGGAAGAATCCGACGGACTCATTGTGAATTTGAATAACCCGACCTGTGGCGACAGCATCTCGCTCTCCTTGAAAGTGGAGGACGGCAAAGTGGTGGACGCGAAGTTTCTCGGTGAAGGCTGCTCAATCAGTATGTCATCTGCTTCCATGATGACGGATGCTGTCAAAGGCAAGCCAGTAGCAGAAGCACTGGAGCTGTCGCAAAAATTCTCCGATATGATGCAAGGCAAAGAAATCGATGACTCGATTGATCTTGGTGATATCGAAGCTTTGTCTGGCGTAGCCAAGTTCCCAGCGCGAATCAAGTGTGCGACATTGGCTTGGAAAGCATTGGAGCAAGGTGTCAAACAGGCGGAGCAGGAATAGGGATAGGTAAGGGACATGAACACGAAGGAGTGAGCAACGATGGCTGTTAAAGGCCCAGAAATACAGGAGTATCAGTACGGCTTTCACGATAAGGACGTTTCTGTATTCCGTACCAAAAAGGGTTTGACTCGCGAGATCGTCGAAGAAATTTCGAAGATCAAGGATGAGCCAGCATGGATGCTGGAATTCCGTCTAAAAGCATTGGACATCTTCAACAGCATGCCGATGCCAAAATGGGGCGGCGATCTGGACGACCTCGATTTTGACAGCATCACCTACTACGTAAAGCCTTCTGAAAAGCAAGGCCGTAGCTGGGATGAGGTGCCAGAAGAAATCAAGGCAACCTTTGACAAGCTGGGTATTCCAGAAGCAGAGCAAAAGTTCCTCGCAGGTGTATCTGCCCAGTATGAATCTGAGGTAGTTTACCACAACATGCAGGAAGACCTGGAAAAACTGGGAGTTCTCTTCTGCGACATGGATTCTGCGGTGAAGCTTCACCCAGAAATCGTGAAAGAATACTTCGCGACAGTGATTCCTCCAGCAGACAACAAGTTTTCTGCACTGAACTCGGCAGTATGGTCCGGTGGTTCCTTCATTTACGTACCAAAAGGCGTAAAAGTAGAAACTCCACTGCAAGCATACTTCCGCATCAACTCCGAGAACATGGGTCAATTCGAGCGTACGCTGATCATCGCTGATGAAGATTCCTTTGTTCACTATGTAGAGGGCTGTACAGCTCCAATCTACAGCACGGATTCCTTGCACTCCGCTGTTGTAGAAATCATCGTAAAAGAACGCGCTCGCTGCCGTTACACCACGATCCAAAACTGGTCCAACAACGTATACAACCTCGTTACGAAACGTGCGGTTGCATACGCGGATGCGAACATGGAATGGATCGATGGTAACATCGGTTCCAAGCTGACGATGAAATACCCAGCTGTTATCATGAAAGGACCTCGCGCGAAAGGTACCGTTCTTTCCATTGCAGTAGCAGGAAAAGGACAACACCAAGACGCAGGTGCGAAAATGATTCACCTGGCGCCAGATTGCACGTCGACGATCATTTCCAAGTCGATTTCCCGTGATGGCGGAAAAGTAACCTACCGTGGTCTGTCGCAGTTTGGACGCAAGTCGGAAGGCTCCAAGTCCAACATCAAGTGCGATACGCTGATTCTGGATAAACTGTCCACGTCCGACACGATCCCGTACAACGAGATCATGAACGACAGCATCACGCTTGAGCACGAGGCGACTGTATCCAAGGTATCCGAGGATCAACTCTTCTACCTGATGAGCCGCGGTTTGTCAGAAGCAGAAGCAACTGAGATGATCGTAATGGGCTTCATCGAGCCATTCACAAAAGAATTGCCGATGGAGTACGCGGTAGAGATGAACCGTCTCATTAAGTTTGAGATGGAAGGTTCTATCGGATAATTGTTTCGATAACGTGTAAATACGTGTCTGATTCGTTCAGACACGTTTTTTTTGTACCCTTGCTTTATGAGGAGAAATGGGTAAGTCCTCTGGCGCTAATCCGCCAGAGGACTATTTTTACGAGGACAAACCGAATTTCCATAATAAGATCATAAATAATCCCATCGGAATGACCCAAAGTAAAGGAATGGCATTGAGTGCGTAACTCGTTTTGAATTTCAACTTGTGATAGTAGTACCAGCTGCCCAACGCTGAGGCAAGTAGTACAAGCGGATACGATAGGATTGTATAGAACACCCCTGGCGCTCCCGTATCATATTCATCTTCCGGTAAAAGCACAATGGTAAAAAAAACAGAAATTGCCCAAGCCAATAAGAAAATGGCATAGATACTTTGACTGATAGAAAGGACGAGACAAGCTGTCTTGTTTTTCATAAGTGCCTGGTTCCTCCTAAAAAGTGGAATTACTAATAAACAAGACGAGAGGAGATAGAAAAAGTAACAATACCAATTGGATAGATATCAAGGTCACCCGTCCTCCCATTATAGAAGGCGTTTTTTTTGCTTGTTATCATTTTCATGTTATTCCGTTCGTCCACCTTGCAATGTACCTTACCAATTAAGTAAATTAAGCTAATACCAATCATGTTCGTAATAAGCACCGATAAAATTGACTGGGGAAATACAAGAGTTGCTGATCGCAATAGTTATAGCTGATAGAGGGAGGATGAACCATGAAGGTTTTAGTAGTGGAAGATGACAAGACCATTGCAGAGGGCTTGCACTATTCGCTTTCCAGTGAGGGCTATGAAGTAGTTCTTTGCGAAGGGAAACAAACTGCATTCGAAGCAATTAAACAGCAACGTTTTGATCTATATTTACTCGATCTGACTTTGCCAGATGGTAATGGCTATGAGATTTGCGAATATGTAAAAGAAAATCAGGATGCCCCTGTCATCTTCTTGACGGCGTGTGATGATGAAATCAATGTGGTTCGGGGGTTAGATATGGGAGCAGACGACTATATCACAAAGCCGTTTCGTATCCGGGAGCTAATTAGCCGAATGAAATCATCCCTTCGACATTACCAAAAAGAGCCCAACCTGTCTGACAAAGTGAGGATTGGAAATGTAGTCGTAAATACAAAACTGGCTAAAGTGTACAAAGGAACTGAGGAAGTGATGCTGACTGCTTTAGAATACCGTTTACTGTTGGCATTCATAAATAATAGAGGGCAAGTTCTGTCCAGAAATCAGTTGTTAGAGGGTATTTGGGATCTAGATGGTAACTTTATCAATGACAATACCCTATCGGTTTACATTAAGCGGCTTCGAGAAAAGTTGGAGGATGATAGCCAGAATCCCAAAGTGATAGAAACCGTTCGCGGTCTTGGCTATCGAATGAGTGGAAGTCATGTTTAAAAATAAAGAAATACAGAAGCTATGTATGTATAGCATGGTTATTTCCATCATGGGGATCGCAATTCTTTGGATGATTGACTGGAAAGCGGGGATTGTGGGAGTTGCTATGGTATTTCTGCTCCTTTCCACTTTTTTCGTGTTTACCCGCAAACGTTATCAGGACATCAGTAAGCTCGCTTATTATTTGGCTTCTGTATATTCAGGCCAACCCACGATGGATATTAGGGATAACGTTGAGGGTGAATTGAGCATTCTGAAAAATGATATTTATAAAGTCACATTAACATTGTCCGAGCAGTCTACTCATCTGAAAAAGGAAAAACAGTACTTGGCAGATACTCTTTCGAACATCTCCCATCAACTAAAAACGCCACTTACCTCCATGTTTGTCATGGCTGATTTGTTAAACAACCCGAGTCTGCCAAAAGACAAGAGGGAGGAGTTCTTGGGCAAGATTATCAATCAGTTGAAGCGTATTGAATGGCTCGTGACTTCATTACTCAAGCTGTCCAAAATCGAAGTGCAGAGCGTTATTTTCAAGAAGGAACTCGTATCTGTCAAAAAAATGATAAACAAGGCATTAGAACCGCTCCTTGTCCCGATGGAATTAAAAAATCAGGAGCTCTCTTTTTCCTGTAAAGAAGACCTTTTCGTGTATGGAGATGAAAACTGGACGGTAGAAGCCATTTTGAACGTAATGAAAAACGGGATTGAGCATACGCCAGTTGGGGGACGTATTGCCATTTCGTGTGAGGAAACACCCTTGTTTACACAAATTGTCATTTCCGATAGTGGCGAGGGGATTAGCCCGGAAGATGCTCCACACATTTTTGAACGATTTTATAAAGGGAAGAATGCGGGAGCGGATAGTATTGGAATAGGGCTAGCCATGTCTAAAACAATCTTGCAAAGTCAAAACGCCGATGTGTTTATGGAAAGCCAGATGGGTGTAGGCACAACATTCAAAATCAAATTTTACAAGCAAATCATTTAGATGACAAAATTGTAAGAATGAATGTCACCGACGAGACATGTTTGGCAGCTATTCTAAACGTAATAACTTATCTGGGAGGATCATGATGGAGATTTTGCGAGTAGAGAACCTGTCAAAAACGTATGGTGATGGCGAAACAGCTGTTACTGCACTGAACGATATCTCATTTTCCGTACAAAAGGGGGAGTTTGTGGCGATCATTGGACCTTCTGGTTCAGGTAAGTCTACCCTTTTGCATATTCTGGGGGGCGTTGATACGCCCACATCCGGTAAAGTGATCGTTGACCAGACTGATATGTACGCGATGGATGAAACGGCACTGGCCATCTTCAGACGCAGACAGATTGGGCTTATCTATCAATTCTACAATTTGATCCCTGTCCTTACTGTGGAAGAAAATATTACCTTGCCATTGCTGTTGGACGGTAGAGAAGTAAATCAAGATATCTTTTCCGGTATCGTAGAGACTCTAGGCCTTCAACAGCGATTAAAGCATCTGCCAAACCAGCTTTCTGGGGGACAGCAGCAGCGTGCGTCTATTGGCCGTGCCTTGATTAGTAGTCCCGCCATTGTATTGGCTGACGAGCCTACGGGGAATTTGGACAGCAAAAACAGTGCTGAGATTGTGAAGCTCTTGAAAAAATTACACAAAGAACGGCATCAAACTCTGATTGTTATTACACATGACGAAAACATTGCCTTGCAAGCGGACCGTATCATTGGCATTTCGGATGGCAGGATTTCTAGAGATGAGGTGATCCGGCGATGAATATCGTAAATCAACTCACCTTACGTTATATGAAGAAGAATAAGAGCCGTACCCTTGTGACAATCATTGGGGTTGTCATTTCTGTCGCAATGCTTACAGCAGTATTTTCGATTAGTAGTTCTTTCATGGATATGATGCAAAGAAACGCAATTACCTACTCTGGTAAATGGCAGGCAGCTTTTCTCAATGTTACAGGAGAAGATGTTGCGGTTATTACAAATACGGAAGCCATTGAAAGATACGATATTGACCAGAAGCTCGGATTTGCACGACTTTCTAACTCTCCAAACAGCGTGAAGCCCTATTTGTATATTACGGGACACAGTAATCACGATGTCGTAGGGGTGAGCCTAATTAATGGGCGGTTGCCTCAGAATGAAAATGAACTGGCACTTTCATCGGAGTATCTTCGAACCGCAGGTGTAAGCTTGAAGGTTGGAGATGTAGTCACTTTAAATTTTGGTGATCGTAGCTTGAATGTAGATGGGCAGAGCGAGACGTTGGGCGACAATGATGTCTACCAATCAAAGGAAGTCTTTACGCCTACAAAGACGAAAACATACACGATTACTGGGATTGTTCAAGCACCAGCTAAAGAGCAGGAAGTAATGGCTGCATACCGTGCATTTAGCGGTCTTTCCGAGGGGAATTTAGAGGAGGGTTCTCCCTACACGGTAAGTGTTGAATATAAGGATTTTAAAGGTTTAGGGAATGACATTTACGAAACGAGTGACGCGATTGCTAGTAAGGTAAGCGGAGTAAATGATCAAGTTAAATCGAATGGAGTAAAAATCAAGTACAATCGGGACCTGTTGCTTTATTCGGGGATTTCGAATGATTCCCACTTTCTTAACACGATGTACCTGGCAGTTCTTTCCGTTGGAATTATCATTCTGATTGGATCTGTCTCACTCATCTACAACGCGTTTGCGATCTCGCTTTCAGAGCGTAGCCGCACTTTAGGGATGTTATCTAGCGTAGGGGCAACCAAACAACAAAAAAGGGCTTCCGTATTTTTTGAAGCTGCTGTGATCGGGGTCATAGCGATTCCAGCTGGGTTGTTTTTTGGGTCCATTGGCATTGGTGTTACTCTCCATTTGCTCAATCCATTCATTCAAAAAATGCTTTTCGTTAGTGAACCGATACGTTTTGTGATAGAGCCGTACAGTATGATTGCGGTCGTTTTGTTTTCCATTTTGACATTGCTCATTTCTGCATGGTTACCAGCAGTGAGGGCATCGAAAATTACACCGATAACTGCAATCCGCCAGACAAAGGATATCGAGATAAAAGGAAAAGATGTTCGTACATCCAATATGACCCGGAAGTTGTTTGGATTTGAAGCGGAACTAGGATTAAAAAATCTGAAAAGGAATAAACATCACTATCGCTCAACTGTCTTTTCTCTTGCGATCAGTGTAATCCTTTACCTAGCAGCTTCTTCTTTTTCGTTGTATATGGATAAGTCCTATAATATGGCACAAGCACCGCTACCATATGATTTGTCAGTAAACGCAAGGGGAGCCGATCTGGAAAGAGTAAGGTCATTAACAAATGAATTGATGTCCGTCAAGAACGCAACAACAAAAGTGAAGACCCAACTTATCGGTGCTGATCTAATCCTCAACGAAAACGAGGTTACCACAGACATCTCCAGTCGCCATACTCTTAATCCTGATGGGAAATACTTTATGTCTGCTGACATTGTTTCTCTTGATGAGGCCTCTTTTGCAGCGTACCTGCAATCCGCGGGGATTGATGCAAAGAAATTGGAAGGTGACGAGATTTCTGCCATACTTGTTAATCGGTTCACCTTGAAAGAAGAACATAATTTTACAGATATCTCTCAACTAACAGTCCAAGAGGGATCAGAACTACCTCTCACTTTGAATGAAGGAGCTAAAGTCCGAATTGCTTCTATCACGGATAAACATCCACCTTTTATGCTACGATACCAGGAATATGCTTTTACGGTTACATTTGTTGTTTCTGAACGAGGCTTTGACAAGTTCCGAGAACGAGGTAACGCTATGCTGTCTGAGCAAGTTACCAGCGAAGTTCAATTTACAACAGAGCAGTCTGCGGCATTGGAAAATGAAATAAACCCGATTATTAACAAATATCCAGATGTACATGTCTATACGAACAATCTGATTGAGGAGCGTAAGGATGCAATGAATCGCGCCACAGTCACATCCGTATTCCTTTATGGGTTTGTGGTTCTCATCGGACTCATTTGTATGGCAAATATTATCAACACGATTTCGACAGGGATGGCCTTGAGAAAACGTGAATTTGCGATGTTGGCTTCCATTGGTATGACGCCAAAGGGCATGAAGAAAATGCTACGCTTCGAAGGATTCTTTTATGGAATGAAGTCGCTTATTTACGGTTTACCGATTAGTTTATGCGTAATGTTTTTCATCTACAAGAGCCTTAGTCGTAATTTTGAATTCGCTTTTACGGTGCCTTGGGCGGATCTTATCATTGCAGGGGTAGGTGTGTTTTTTATTGTGGGGACGACGATCTTTTATGCAAATAGAAAATACAAAGAATACAGTATCGTTACCTCGTTGAAGAACGAAAACATTTGATCGAAGCATGAAAGTTCGAGGTAGAAGATTCTATCGGATAATTGTTTTGTAACGTGTAAATACGTGTCTGATTCGTTCAGATACGTATTTTTTATTAATATAGTGGATCAAGCACAGCGAGGAAAAAATGAAAACCCGACCATGAGATCGGGCAAAAGAAATCCCTCTATTCATAGATTACTCATAGTGAGGGGATGGAGGGTCAAAGTAATAATCTAATCCGACAATCCCCCAAAAAATGATGAATGTGAACAGTACATATAGCCATCTTTTACGAAGTGACTGGGAATTTACGATAAAACCCCAACTAAGCAGGGGGAGTGCTATCAATATGAGTGATACGAAGTCGGTCATGCGGAATTCACTCCTTCACGTTTTATTACGTAAATAGGTAATATTCGTTACTTGCCATTAACTTTAGTTAGACGACGAATGAATAGACATTCTGCTATAATCATTGAATTGTCCTAATTATATGATGGTAAGAAAAGGTTTAAGAAGGAGGGAGAATGGATGGTTTCATTCTGTAAAAAAGTGATGATGGTCGTCTTGGGACTGATGATGGCGATTGGCAGCTTGGCAGGACATGCTCTGTTCGCTGGAAGCACGGCGTATGCTGCAAGTACAGATAATAATTGGTCTCAAGTTAGCAAGTTGGGAATAGAAGGTGCGCAATATGCGACTCTCTTGAACGCAAATGAAACTTTGTATATCGCCTATGCGGATTCTAACCAAGGCGGAAAGACAACCGTGAAGAAATACAACGGAACTGACTGGGAGTCGGTTGGGGACGAAGGTTTTTCCGAAAGTCAAATTCGGTACCCGTCTTTAGCTGTTTCAAACGGAGAACCTTATGTGGCATATATACATAATGAAAGTGTCGTGGTGAAGAAATATGAAGGAGGTAGCTGGAAAACAGTAGGGACAGAGATCAATGCATCGAATGAAGTCCTTCCATCTCTGATTAGTATAAGCGGGAAAATATACCTGTCATATGCAAATAAAGTCAATGGAGGGTTGGTAGGCGTTAAAGCAACCGTTAAAGAATTACAAGGAAATGACTGGAAAGTGATGTTGAACAATTACAATTCGGGAAAGGCCATAGCGAATATTGCGCTAGCGAATCAAAACGGAAAACTTCACGTAGCGCATGTATGGCCGAATTCTATTCAAGTATTCAGTTTAAATGGAACGGATGGTTATAATCCATTGTGGAATTTTGAAGAGGATTATTCGATTTCATCACATACCCCGATAACTTTTGCTGCTAGTGATGACAGTGATTCTACTTATATGGCAATAGTGGATCAGAATGATAAGTCCATCGTGGTGTACCGTGACACTCCGGGTAAGAAGAGCTCCTCCTTAAGCGGTCCTGGTACATCTGAAAAGGATCAAGGGACACATGCATTGTCCATGGCTGTCAAAGACGATATTCCCTATGTAGCGTATATAGACAGTAATAGCGGAAAAGCAACAGTGAAGAAGTATATTGGCCAATGGGAGACAGTAGGCAACGAGGCTTTTACTACAACAGATGCGAATGCTGTTTCTTTAACGATCGTAGGTGGTTTTCCTTATGTAGTTGCTACAGATTCTTCAGGGGATTCCACCGTATACAAAATGGTATCTATACCTCCTCCTGTACTTTCCACAACCGCAACAAGTAATGATGTAGCCAATGCGATCGACATCACCTACAGAGATGA
Organism: Brevibacillus sp. HB2.2; assembly: GCF_013284275.1. Classification (NCBI taxonomy): domain Bacteria; kingdom Bacillati; phylum Bacillota; class Bacilli; order Caryophanales; family Paenibacillaceae; genus Brevibacillus; species Brevibacillus sp. HB2.2. The sequence continues at coordinate 93,542 of NZ_JABSUV010000010.1, read as the reverse complement.
TCCGACATGGCGTGAAAACATTACGGCGGTCAAAGATGAAACGAACAAGCAGCTTGCGTACACGGCTGCTCCAGGGAAAATTACGATTCAAGCCAATGAGCTGACAGCTGTCGGGCATACGATCACGGTAAGCGCTACTGGTTATGTAGATACATCTGTAAAAATCGTATCCAATAACGCTGATTTGAGCAGCCTCAACTTGAATTCGGGGCCTTTGATTGAAACATTTGATTCGGAGAAGACGGACTACACGCAAAATGTTGGTCAAAGCGTTACAAACGTGAGTGTTACGCCGACTACTACTGACTCGAAGTCAACCATTACAGTCAATGGTCATTTGGTAAGGAGTGGAGATGCAAGCCCTGCTATTACCCTGAATGCAGGGAGTAATATGATTACGATTGTAGTGACAGCAGAGAATGGCAATACGAAGACATACACGGTTGAAGTGAATCAGATTCGGGATTCGACCAATGCTGATCTAAGTAACTTAGTACTGAGCAGCGGCCCTTTCAATGAAACATTCCATGCAGCCCAAACGAACTACACGCAGACAGTCGGGAACAGCACAGCGAGCTTGACCGTGACACCGACTGTGGCTGATTCAAAGGCAACCGTAACCGTCAACGGTTCTTCTGTCAAAAGCGGGGAGGCAAGCGCCCTCATTTCTCTGAAAACAGGTACGAACGAGATTACGATTGTGGTGACAGCAGGAGATGGCACAACGAAGACGTACACGATTGAAGTCCAAAGACAATCCGTGACGCCACCGCCTCCACCGCCTCCACCGCCACCGCCATCCTACTATCCAGTAGCAGACGTGAGCCTCGACCAAGAGGAGTTGTACGTAACGGAAGGTGGAGAAACGGTTACATTACGCGCAACCATAACACCTGCGTATGCAACGAATCAGAGCGTGAAGTGGAGTAGCAGTAATCCAGAAGTAGCGTCCGTCGACGATCAAGGTGTGGTTACTCCTCTCGCGGCTGGGAGGGCAACGATTACCGTGACGACCGTTGACCAAGGCAAGACGGCGACGATTCGGGTAAAAGTTGCTCGGGAAGGCGAAAAGAGATTGATCGGACTGCGCGTATCGGATAAAAACATCCTGTTGAAGCCAGGAAAATCCTCTTCGATTAAGCTGTATGCGATTTATGCCGATGGCACGAAGGAGGACATTACCAAAAACAAAGATGTCCGATATGAAACGAGCGAAGAAGAAGTAGCGATTGCCACAAAAGGTGTAATCAAAGCTGGCAAAAACAAAGGCGAAGCAATGATTACGATTTCGTTTCTAGACGAAGAGCTCACCATTCCAGTCGTTGTCTCGGATGTATATGTAAACAGACTAAAACTCTCCCCAAGTAGCTTGAGCTTGGACGTGGAGGAAGAGGAGCAGCTAACACTTTCCGCTACGTTATCCGACCGGAAAACGGAAGATGTTACGGAACAGGCATTTTGGGAGAGCAGTGAGCCAGAGGTGGCAACGGTCAATGAGAACGGAGGAATCATTGGGCTTGCGCCGGGTGTGACCGTCATTTCAGCCAAGTATGCCGGAAAAATATCCAAGCTGACAGTTTATGTGGGCGGTGCGGAGCTGATCAGTCGACTTATCATCAGTAATCGATCTGTCACGATTGCTGAAGGAGAAGAGCAAGAGATCACGGCGACCGTTTACTACCGGGATCAATCGAAAAAAGACATAACAGACGAAGCGGTATGGTCCAGTGAAGACGAGGAGATTGCCACCGTAGAAAATGGTGTCATTACAGGACATGCAAAAGGAACAACGAAGCTCAAGGTGAAGTACCAAGGAAAAAGCATGACGGTTTTGGTGAAAGTCACGAAATAAACAAGAACAATGCCCTCGGGATAACCGGGGGCTTTTTGTGCGTGTTCAAACATGTACATTCACCCCGCACAATGATAAAATGTTCGTATATACAAGATAACGCTGCCTACCATCAACGAAGTATGCCTACGTATCCAGGCATGCTTTTTCGGGCGAGCACAAACCTTTTACAAATGCGCTGTTGCTCTTCTATGAATAGGTAGTTGTAAAGGTTTTCATACTTACTGGAGCGGGGTTGCACATATGATAGTGGTAAAGCAATTAATGGATCATTGCCACCGCTTTTTTGGGAGTCAAGGCGATCTGTATCAATCCGAGGATGCGGATATCCTGATTGCGGTCTATCCGGCTACGCGCAAGCGAGGATGGTGGACGTACGCCACACTTGAGCTGCACGAGATGGGGGCTACAGAGTACCTCGCCTATTCCTATCAGTTTGAGCAGAGAATGATCACACATTTGGCAAGAATAGCAGCCCAGGTAATTCGTCAGTGGGAGAGTCAATCTACTCGCTTGGAGTCTGGAAGCGTCTTTTCGCTTGGGGATACAATCGTGGAAAAATCGGTTTTGAATCATATGGTACTGACCCCTGCCTATTATGAAGAGGCTGGACTTGAATATTATACAAACGGCAAGGACGTAATCAGGTTCATGATGCTTCATGCCATCGCGGATTCTGAAGCAAAGTTTTTGGAACAATATGGACTTATAGCATTACAGGAATGGTTAGCGCACTCCGGTGTCGATTCCCTGAATGTTACGCGTACGCCTGCCATCTGAGAAGGGAGCGAGCGAAATGTCAGCGATTCGCTTGAGAGTCACCGTAGTAGTTGAACACGAAGGGAAAGTCCTCCTCATCCGTGAGCAGACACAACGAGGCATCTTTTACAACCTGCCAGGGGGAATCGTAGAATATTTAGAGGCGATTCCAGACGCGGCGAAAAGAGAAGTGATGGAAGAGACCGGACTCCTCGTGGAGATGGAGCGATTGATCTGGATAGACGATCGGATCGATCAGGAAGGGAACGGAAAGCATACAGTCGGAGTAGGAGTTCTGGCGAAGCTCGTCGGTGAAGAGACAAACCCAACGCCAGGTGGTATTGTCGATGAAGAGATCGAATGGGCTGGCTGGGTCACGCTAGACGAGTGGAAACAACTGCCGAACGACCACAAAACACGCCCGGATCAAGTCAAGCAAGTCTTGTCTGATCCCACTTATCAACCGATGTACTTGGGAAATATGCTGAGCCGAGCAGAATAAAAACAAGAGACACCGCCCTTTTCCTAGTGAAGAGGAGCGATGTTTCTTTTTCTTACGCTTTTTGCTGTACGGAAGCTTTTCTTCCTTTTGCGACAGCCAACACGACAATGACAGCGGAGAGAACAGCGCCGGGTGTCAATGGCTCTGACAGGAGGAGCCAGGCTGCGATGATTGATAAAAAGGGTTGAAGGTATTGAATTTGACTGACCTTGGAGACGCCGCCGATTGCCAGGCCGTGATACCACGCGAAAAAACCGAGGAACATACTAATAACGCTAATATAGCCAAAACCGAGCCAGACAGGCCAAGTGGCTTGTTTTAAGTCAGTGAGCAGAGGACCTGTGAGCGGAACGACGAGAAACGGAAAGGCAAAGATCAACGACCAACTGATGACCTGCCAGCCACCCATTGTCTTGGAAAGCTCACCGCCGACAGCGTATCCGATAGCCGCACTGATGACCGCCCCGAGCAAGGCGAGATCCGCCCATTGGAGGGCACCAAAGCCAGAACTGATCGCGTAGGCGAGAATCGTCACGCAGGCGATCACACTAGAAATCCAATACTTCCGGGTGGGGCGTTCTCCTGAAAAAAATATCGCTGCGCCAGCTGTGGCCAATGGCAATAGTGCGATGATGACTGCGCCATGCGTAGCGGGTACTCTCTCCATCGCCCACGACGAGAAAAACGGGAAGCCTGCTACTACTCCGGCGGATACGAGAAACAGTTTCTTGGTCTCTTGCCAGGTAGGAAACGGAACTCGTTTTAGTAGGAGCACCAAAGCAGCCAGTACAGCCGCGATCAACGCTCGTCCCAGCCCTGCCGAGAGGGGAGAGAGTACGGTAACAACCATCTTCGTTACAGGCAAGGTCAAGCTGAAGCTAAGCACCCCGATGAAGCCATATAGCAAGCCCATTTTCTCTGTATGCAGCTGGTCAGGAGTGATTGGCTGCTCTTTTGGTAGGACTTGCTTCTCGATAGGAAGCTGTGTGCTCATCCGAATCCCATCCTTTGTCGATTAAAAGTTTGTGTTGTTTCATCTTAGAGGCGACCGAGTATAAACGGTAGAGCCAATTGGCAGCAGGATCAGTAAGCCAATTTGTCGAAAGGGAGGAAAATGAAAACAGGAAGTGTGGAGGACGGATCAGGATGGAATGGAAGCCGGACAAAGATGCGGGAGTTCCGATCTATATACAAATCGCCAAAGAGCTGGAACGACAGATTGTGCTAGGAGTGCTGTCCCCAGGTACATCTCTGCCGCCTGAAAGAGTGTTGGCACGACGCTTTGGCGTCAATCGTGGGACGGTATCGGCAGCGTACGAAGAATTGCGGGCAAAAGGTATTTTACAATCGTGGCAAGGGAGCGGGACTTGGGTCAGTCGTGATCTGTGGGGCGTCAAACAAATGCCAAACTGGTACACCTACACGAATGGCGGGGCATTCTTGCCAGCCTATCCACTCGCAAAACGCATTCAGGATGCGTGCTTCGATTCCTCGATCATCAATCTGGCAAAGGCAGAATTGGCAACGACGATGATCCCGTCTTTGATACCAACGACGCCGGGGGAAGAAAACGGGATCAGGCTTGAGCTGGGCTACGCGCATCCAAAGGGGGAGCCACGTCTGCGTGAGGCACTGGCTGTGCATCTGCAAGAAAACTACGGCATTCACGCTTCCCCCGATGAAATCTTGGTGACGTCAGGGGCGCAGCAGGCATTGCATCTCATTACACTATGTCTCTTGAATCCTGGAGATGCAATCGCAATGGAGGGACCCTCTTATTCGTATTCCTTGCCCTTATTTAGTTCAGCTGGCCTGCGTTTATATCGCTTGCCGATGGATGAGAACGGAATTGTACCCGAGGCTGTCTACGAATTGCATCGGGAGCATCGCATTCGCATGGTTTTCGTGAACCCGACCTATCATAATCCAACCGGGACGATTTTAAGCAAGGCACGGCGATCCGAGCTGCTCGATATTTGTCAGGAGCTGCGCCTGCCACTCGTAGAGGACGACGCTTACGGGGCGCTTACACTGGCTGGAAGCCCTACACCGCCCAAGCCGATTAAAGCCATCGATAAGACGGGGGCTGTTCTGTACGTCGGGAGTCTTTCGAAAACGATTGCGCCAGGCTTGCGAATTGGCTGGCTGGTGGGACCAAGATCTGTCGTAGAAAGACTAGCCAATGCCAAGCAGCAAATGGATTTTGGCACGAGCAGCGTCTCCCAGCAATTCGCCCGGCGATTTGTTGAGCGAAAGAGCTGGAACAATCAGCAGGAGCGGATGTCTCGTTACTTGTTGGAGCAACAACAAACGATAGTACGCGCTATGCACAAGCATCTCTCCGATTACGCGGTATGGAATGAGCCGGGTGGCAGCTATCATATTTGGTGTCGGTTGCTTGCTCCCAGGGATGAAAAAGAATTGCTGGATGATGCGATCAGAGAGGGCGTTGTTTTTACACCCGGCAGCGTCTATGGAGCGGAAGCGGGGTGGCTGCGTCTGACCTATTCGTGGGAATGCCCGGCGAACATCGAGGAAGGAGTTCGACGCATCCAAAGAGTTCTTCAGCAGAAAAGGCGATAAGAAAAGGGATTAATTCCTTATTTATGAAACTATTTTCCACCTCACTCGTATGCACTATAGAGGCAATTTTAGAAAGGGGGGACAGTCGTGGGCGTACTTGAAACCGTCTACATAGTCTGCCTTGTACTTGGTCTACTCTACACGCTCATCTCACTGTTGTTTGGCGATGCGCTCTCGGATTGGCTGGGACATCTGCATCTGCCTTTTGCACAGCCCATTTTGTTGGTCAGCGGCATGACTGCCTTTGGCGGAGCGGGGTATCTGTTATCTCGGTACACTTCTCTCGGTGCGTTTGTCGTGTTGACGCTGGCAGCTGTCATTGGTATCGCTTTGGCTCTTGTTTCTTACTTCCTGTGGGTAAAGCCGATGAGCCATGCGGAAAATTCCACGAGCTATTCCATGAGTCAACTAGGAGGGAAGCTGGGCGAAGTCGGGACGACGATCCCTGCAGAAGGCCTGGGAGAGGTTCTGCTGCCGATGATTAGTGGAACCACTTACCATATGGCAGCGAGTCTTGAGGGCCAGATTATCCCGCAAGGAGCCCGTGTCGTCGTAGTCGAGGTCCGTGACCATGTCTTGTATGTGATCCCCTTTTACACTGAATCTGGCGAAGGAGATGGGAAATGATGTTAGATCCTGGCGTTTTGACCATAGTAGGTGTTGTCGTCGCAGTCTTTCTCGTGTTGGGTATTGCTTTTTGGGCCCGTTACAAAACAGTGGGTGCAGATGAAGCCATGATCGTGACGGGTAGCTATCTCGGCTCGAAAAACGTACTCAGTGACGAATCCGGGCGCAAGATGAAGATCGTCCGCGGAGGCGGCGCATTTATCCTCCCTATTTTTCAACAAGCAAACTTTCTGAGTCTTCTGTCTCATAAGCTGGACGTATCGACTCCTGAGGTGTACACCGAGCAGGGCGTTCCTGTCATGGCAGATGGCGTTGCAATCATCAAGGTAGGCGGCTCGATTGAAGATATCGCGACCGCATCCGAGCAATTTATGGGCAAGAGTGACGAGGCGCTGCGCGGAGAAGCACAGGAAGTCCTCGAAGGCTATTTGCGGGCAATCCTCGGCAGTATGACGGTAGAGGAAATTTACAAAAACCGTGAGCGATTCGCACAAGAGGTGCAAGCTGTAGCAACAAAAGATTTGAAAAAAATGGGGCTGTCCGTTGTCAGCTTCACCATCAAGGATGTCCGGGACAAAAACGGCTACTTAGCTGCGCTTGGAATACCGCAAATCGCTGCAGTGAAGCGCGATGCGACCATCTCACAGGCAGATGCGGACAAAGAAGCGCGGATCAAGCAGGCACAGGCAGAGGAAGAGGCACGCAAGGCAGAGCTGCTGAAGGAAACGAACATTGCCGAAGCTGAAAAGGAAAAAGAGCTGAAGGTAGCGGCGTTTAAGCAAGAGCAGGACAAAGCGAAGGCGAGTGCGGACCAAGCCTACAAGCTGCAAGAAGCTGTCGCCAAGCAGCAGGTGACAGAAGAAGAGATGAAGGTCGATCTCGTCCGCAAGCAGAAGGAAATTGAGCTGGAGGAAAAAGAAATTCTCCGCCGCGAAAAGCAATATGATGCGGAAGTGAAGAAAAAGGCGGACGCTGACCGCTACTCAGTGGAACAGGCGGCAGAAGCGGAAAAAGCGAAGAAGCTGAGAGAAGCAGACGCGATCAAGTACCGCATTGAAGCTGAGGCAAAAGCAAATGCCGAGCAGAAGCGTCTGGAAGGCTTGGCGATTGCCGAGGCTGAAAGAGCTCGTGGTAGCGCTGAGGCAGAAGTCACGCGACTCAAGCTCGAAGCCGAAGCAGAAGGGAAAGAGAAGCTGGCTGAAGCATTTGAAAAATTCGGTCATGCGGCTGTTCTCGATATTATTGCGAAAATGCTTCCTGAGCTGGCTGAGAAAATTGCCGAGCCGATGAAGGCGATCGACAAAGTAACGATCGTGGATGCGGGAGGCGGTCAGGGAGATGGCGTCAATCGTCTGAGTGGGAATGTTACGAAGCTGATGGCCCAACTTCCTGAGATGCTGAAAGACGTATCCGGATTGGATATGAACAAAATGATCGCAGACTTTATGAAAAAGGATGATGCCGTGCCTACGAAACAACAGCCTGTACCCGTAAAAGTTCAGGTAGAGACGGATTCTATTATGGAGAACGAAACGAAATAATCAAATCGATTAGAGAAGAAGTGCCCCTTAGTGCTAGGGGCACTTTTTCATTGGAAAAAATTAAGGATAGTCTACCTGCTTCGCACGTCCATATCCTCTCAACAATTCACTGACCGTGACAAACTTATACCCTCTATTTTTCAGTTCAGGCAATATTTGCTCGAGGGCTTGTACGGTCTGTCTTCGATTGCCTCCGTAATCATGAAATAGCACGATGTCTCCATTCCGAGCGTTGTTCAAAACCTTGTTGACGATTTTTTTTACACCGGGATCGCTCCAATCACGTGTATCTTGATGCCAGGACCACATGATCACGAGAAAACCAGCTTGCTTGGCTGTATCGACGACGGTCTCGTCATAATATCCCCCTGGAGGGCGAAAGAGGGTGGGACGAACCCCTGTTGCCGAATAAATCGTCTCCTGCGTTTTTTGCACCTCTTCTAACAGTCGTTTCGCTGACAGCTTTCGAATATCTGGATGACTGTAAGTGTGATTGGCAATCTCATGTTGATCATTCGCGAGAGATTTGACAATTTCCGGGTACTCGCTCACACGATTGCCTACGACAAAAAAGGTGGATTTCGCTTGATACTGCTTCAAAAGCGCTGCGATCTGAGGAGTGTATACCTGATCTGGACCATCGTCAAAGGTAAGGGCAATCACCTTGCTCTCTGTCGGCACTTCCCAAACGATATCTCCTCTTGTTTCGTAATACTCGCGATTTTTTCCCCGAATGGCATTGGCTGTCTCGTTGAAGGAAGGAGCCAGAATGACAGCTAGCAAAAGGGGGAAAAAGAGGATATGCTTTTTCATTCGTTCACCTCGTTGCAGAGACTTTCGTGCTAGGTGGCTGTACGTGATGAGGTACTCATCGTTACTATGCGACAAATCTTGATGAATATTCCTGTGTGTCTTTGTGGAAAAGACACTTGTTCTTTTTGTGTGGATAAATTAAGCTAGTAAGAACATAAGACGTGAGAGTTGGGTGGAGGAATCAATCATGAAGGTGGCAAAATTCGGGGGAACTTCTCTGGCGAATGCTGAGCAAATAAAAAAAGTATGCCAAATTGTTATGGCGGATCGGGATAGACGATTGATTGTTGTATCGGCACCTGGGAAACGGAACAAGGAAGACACGAAGGTTACTGATTTGTTAATTGCCTATGCGGAGCGATCTTTGGCTGGGGAACCGACAGAGGAAGCGAAACAAGCCATTTTCTTGCGCTATCGGGAGATCGTAGCAGATCTCGGGCTTTCTGCCGAGATCGGTCAAGCGATCGAAGCGGAGCTCGAGGAGGTTCTCGCAAACAAGGCGGGCTTGTCCACGGAAAGATTCATGGATGCAGTCAAAGCTGCCGGAGAGGATACATGCGCCAAGGTTGTTGCTCGTTATTTGCAGAGCTTGGGTGAGGTGGCGACCTACATCAATCCAAAGGATGCAGGAATGCTGGTTACGGATGAAGCGAGCAATGCGCATATTCTCCCTGAAGCGTATGCCAAATTGGCGACATTGCGAGAGCGGGAGGGAATCGTCATTTTCCCTGGCTTCTTTGGTTATTCGCGCGCCGGTGATCTGGTTACTTTTTCACGAGGTGGCTCGGATATTACGGGCTCGATTTTGGCTGCGGCAGTTGAGGCAGAAGTCTACGAGAATTTTACCGATGTGGACTCTGTTTATGTGGTCAATCCAAACCTCATTGCCAATCCGAAAAAAGTGACAGAGATTACGTACCGAGAGATGAGGGAGCTGTCCTATTCCGGTTTTAGTGTATTCCACGAGGAAGCGTTGATTCCCGCGTATCAAGCAGATATACCCGTATGCATCAAGAATACGAACAATCCGTCTGCACCTGGTACGATGATTGTGGCCGAGCGAGGAGCTGCTACAAACGGAGTGTCGGGGATTGCAAGTGACGGCGGCTTTTGCAGCATTTACGTCAGTAAGTATTTGATGAACCGCGAAATTGGCTTTGGTCGCAAGCTGCTGCAAATTTTGGAGGAGGAAGAGCTTTCGTATGAGCATACCCCATCTGGGATTGATAACATTTCCGTCATTCTGCGCGAGCGCGATCTCACGGAAGAGAAGGAACAGCGGATTGTAGAGCGCATCCGCCGGGAGCTGTTCGCTGATGATGTCGCTGTTCAGCATAGTCTTGCGCTCGTCATGATTGTCGGGGAGGGCATGCGTCAATCTGTGGGGACAACGGCGAGAGCCACTACGGCTTTGGCTTCTGCGAAAATCAATTTGGAAATGATCAATCAGGGTTCATCGGAAGTAAGCATGATGTTTGGGGTGAAGGCCGAAGAGGCAGACCGTGCTGTGATTGCTTTGTATCAAGAGTTTTTTGGGGGAGAAGAACCAGTGGTTTCCTCATCGTCACAAGCCGCTTCTATCAGTGTGTAGTCACGTGCTTCAAATGACCCGCTATTTCCATCCTGTACCCATTGATAAACACGCCATGCTGGCTGGGCGGATGCGAGTCCCACAATCCAATAGCTAAGCGTAGGATAATGCCAGCCAGCAATGTCGCGTGCAGAAGGGATTGGCGGTGTATGGGGGTGTGTATGCAAGACACCTAACCATTGAAGATTGTTCTTGCGGATGTGCTGCAAGGCTTGAAGAAACGTTGTCCCATCCCAAGCGAACACATGCTTGGCAGGTGAGTTTGGCATCGGTACATAGGCAGTAATCGTTGCTCCATGACCTGCGAGCAAAGCAGAATACTCATAAGGAAACGCCTCTTGTGCTTCGGCCAGGAGGCGTTTCGCTACTTTTTTCGTTAGGAATATTTTGTTATTCTTAATCGCAAAGGGGTCACCCAACCAAGCGGGATTTTTCATTCGGCTTTCGTCCTTCTTCTCTATTCGGCTATGATTTGGAGGTTAGCATTCGATGACTACGATACAAGTGGGAGTTTGCGGCTGGGGAGATCAGCACGAATTGTACGTACAAGGTGTGCGCAATCGAGACAAGCTGTCTGTATATGCCAGCCACTTTCCAATTGTAGAGGTGGATAGTTCTTTTTACGCTATTTTACCACAGCGAAATTACGAATCGTGGGTGAAGGATACACCTGAACGATTTGGCTTTATCGTCAAGCCTCATCAAGGGATGACGGGACATCAACGAGGGGACGCTTCGGGAAGCAGACGGGAATTGTTTCGTCAGTTTGAGGAGAGCATTCAGCCTGTCGTGGAGGCAGGCAAGCTCAAAGCATTGCTGTTTCAGTTTCCGCCGTGGTTCGATTGTACCCGGGAGCATGTCCAGTATGTGACTGCTTGCCGCCAAGCCATGCAGGCGTATCCGTTTGCGGTAGAGTTTCGCCATCAAAGCTGGTTTGAATCACGGTATTCGGAACGAACGCTTGATTTCTTGCGCAAGATCGAAGCGACACATGTCGTATGTGACGAACCGCAAGTCGGGAAAGGCTCGGTCCCGATTGTTCCTGCCGTGACGAAGCCATCGTTGGCGTTGGTTCGCTTTCATGGGCGCAACAAAGCGGGTTGGCGAGATCCCGGAGAGGGACAAAATTGGCGAGATGTCCGTTATTTATATCGATACAGTGAGACAGAGCTTGCAGAGTGGGTTGAACACATCAGACTGCTCGAACAGGAAGCGGATGAAGTCTGCATTTTGTTCAACAATAACTCTGGAGGAGATGCAGCAGCGAATGCGAAGCAGTTTTCGGAGATGCTTGGCCTTGCACCTTCTGGTCTGAATCCTCGTCAGATGGACCTGTTCTCCACGTAGCTAGAAAGAAGGGGAGTTTCATGCTTGCAGTAATTGCCATCTTGTTTGTCATCATTGGAGTCGTGGCTGGTGTCATTGGCAGTATCGCGGGTCTGGGTGGTGGGATTTTTTTCGTACCTGCTCTGCTTTATTTTGCGAACTGGTACACGCCTGGATCGATGAACCCGCAAGTAGCAGCGGCGACTTCGCTAATCGTGATTGCGGTAACCGCCCTTTCTTCTTCTCTTTCTTATCTCAAGCAAAAAAAAGTAGATAAGCAGAGTGCTCTGCTCTTCTTTATTGGGAGTGCCCCAGGTGCTATTGTGGGCGTGTATCTTAATACATTACTAGCAGTGGAGGGATTTTCGCTGCTGTTTGGCTTGTTTCAGCTCTGCATGTTTGTCGTATTGATGGTCAAAGACAAAATCAAGCCACGCAGCATTAAGTGGGAAGTCCAACGCCACTTCGTTGACAACGAAGGAAATGAATACGTGTACGGGTATAGCAAATGGTCCGTGATTACGATTGCCTTCTTTGTCGGGATTACCTCTTCGCTATTTGGCGTGGGTGGCGGCATCCTGATGGTTCCAGCCATGATGATTTTGTTTCGCTTCCCGCCACACATTGCTACGGCTACGTCCATGCTGGTCATCTTTTTATCAGCGGTGGTTGGGTCAATCACGAATATCTTCCACGACAACGTGCACTGGCTGTATGCAGCGATGCTCGCACCAGGAGCATGGGCGGGCGGAAAGCTCGGAGCAATTATTGCCAGTAAAATGAAGGGTCGTACCATCGTGCTGTTTTTGCGTGTTCTGATATTGGGAATTGCCATACAAATGATCGGAGAAGCGATTTTTGGATGATTTTTGGATAATGAGACGAGAGGGAGGGGAAAGCCGTGGCTGACACCTGTACCTTACATATTTTGCACACGAATGACTTGCACAGCCATTTTGATACGATGCCGCGAATTGCAACCTGCCTAAGCATACACCGAGAAGAGTGGGAGGGCAGGGGAGAGCATGTGCTGACGGTCGATATTGGAGACCATATGGATCGAATGGATATCCGATCGGAAGCGAGCTTTGGGAAAACAAATGTCGAGATCATGAACCGAAGCGAGATTCAATACGCGACGATCGGAAACAACGAAGGCATCACACTCCCAAAAGACAAGCTGAATGAACTGTACATAGATGCACGCTTCACGATCATTACAGGCAATCTGTTTGAACCGACAACCAATTCTGTCCCGTCTTGGGCTGTACCATACGCTATTCATACCGTAGGCGAGCTGCGGCTGGCTATCTTGGGAATGACGATTCCCTTTGGTCCCTCTTATCAAAGTATGGGCTGGGAGATCAAGGAACCGATCCCGATTTTGCGAGAGCAGATCGCGGCGCTGCGCTCGGTAGTGGATGTTGTCATTTTGCTTTCGCATCTCGGCTATCAGACAGATTGTGTGCTGGCTAGTGAAGTCGATGGCCTAGATATCATTTTGGGCGGACATTCTCACCGGGCGCTGCCTCATGGAGAACGCATAAGCGGTACATTGATCACACAAGCCGGGCGATTTGGCGAGTATGTCGGTCATGTGGAGTTCGTCTGGGACAGGACTCAAAATGGCATCAAAGACGTGCGCGCAGAGCTTTTTCACACAGAACAGTATCAGGTAGACGAATCATTGAGCCAGTTCATTGAGAGTGAAAAAGTATGGGCAGAAAATCGTTTGTTTCAGCCGATTGCGCAACTGGAGCAAGACCTGCATATAGGCTGGACGGAGGAGACCCCCTATGGTTCCTTCATCGCAGCAAGTATTCGCAAATGGACGGGTGCTGAGATCGGCATGGCAAATGGCGGCCTGTTGCTTGCAGATTTGGCTCGGGGCAGCTTGTCTTTTGCCGATTTGCTGCACAGTATGCCACACCCGATCAATCCCTGTGCGATCACGATTACAGGCGCACAGCTCACCACTGTTCTGGAGCAAGCCATTCAACCGGAAATGATTCAGCGGGAGCTGCGCGGGTACGGTTTTCGCGGCAAAATAGAAGGCTGGATGTGCGTGGACGGATTGCACATCCGCTACAGTGAGGATGACCAGCCGCAAATTATCCAGATTGAAGTCAACGGGCAACCGCTTGATCGCGAGCGTCTGTATCGAGTCGGGACGATCGATATGTTTATGTACAATCGCATGTTTCCCGAGTTGCTGCTCGGCAGTGAGCTTACGTTTTTCTTACCTGAGATGCTACGTGAAGTGCTCGCCACCACGATAAAAGACCAGCAGATGCTGCAAAATGCGTTTCTTCCTCGTTGGGAAAAGATATCGTCCGCGTCAAAAAACCAATCGTAGAGACCGTTTTTTCGGGAATGCTATCGAAAAACGGGAGGAGACGAGCGATGCGCTTCATTGATGAGGTATACGAGCTGTACAGAGGACATTTTAATGGCGATGAAGAGGACATTACAGCGGTTGTCGTCGGCATTCTCGCTGAGCAGTCTCGGGATGATTTGTTGGACTTGGTTGAGGAAATGGACGAAGAAGAGCTATTTCACATGCTCGCAACGTATATGATTGAAGTCATGAAACGGAAAGTCGCGATGGAGGATGAGCACTTTCCGACAAGCATTATGCATTAAAATTCGATCAGGGAGCTCCCTCATCAAAACCTCACCTTTCTCTGCTAAATGTCATAGGATGGTAACGCTAACAGACAGGAGAGAAAAGGGAGGAATCTTGATGGTCGAGGTAGTGCCAATCCACTTTCCAGAGGGGACGGCTATTGCTGTCACCGTTCGTTTGCCTAAGACGACGCTATTGGCTGTAACGACCGATCATGGCTACATCATGTGTGGGGCGCTGGATGTTGGGCTATTAAACGAAAGGCTAGCAGCGAGAGAAATTCTTGCTGGTCGTGCGGTTGGGGTCAAGACCATACAGGAATTGCTGGATGCACCGCTGGAGTCCGTGACGACGACGGCGGAGGAGAAGGGGATTACTGCTGGGATGATTGGGCGGGAAGCTGTCGTGAAAATGTTGTAAAACAACAAATGGTTTGCCTATAGAAAAACCTTTGTCCGATGACAAAGGTTTTTTAGTTTTCTCGCTCCTGTTTTACCAACGGGCATTTTGTTCTTCACAGATTCCGATCTTGTTTTGCACCACAACCGTTTTTCCATCAGGTGTTGAGAGTGTCCCGTCATATCGGCCGATTACTTGATGCAGAGTGGTCCGCACCAACGCAAAATTTTTGTGCTCGGTTCGAGCAAAGAGTGGTGTAAAGGTAAGGCGTACGGCAGACGATTCTTCGCTCGCAATCGTCCAAGGGAGCATCCGGTTGTCGGGATCGTAGGAAAAACGCATTTGTTCACTCAGTTTGTAGAGGACACCATCGATCATCAAGCCATTTTCCGTCATACCTGTTCCGTCCGTCCAGCCTTTGCCAAAGTTAAAGCCTGCGACACCTTCCGCGTGACGGAAAGAGCAGGTCGTCCAGTTCCAGCGAGTGTGATACGGCCAAACGCCACGTCCAAAATCCAAACTGGCAAAAGCATTCTGTCGATCGAGCAAATAGGTTTTCCCGTTATAGGCAATGGTGCCGTGCACAGGCCGGGCCGTTTGCTTCGATGTGAACTGAAAGCGCTCCGCACTCCACGGAATCACGACATTTAAGGACTCGCCTGGCGAATCAATCACGATGTCGAGCGAGAGAGGCTTATCACCGGGACAAATGGCAGTCGCTTGTACGCTCGTTCCGCTGGCTTCTGGGTGAAAGGAGACGGAGAGCTTGCGACTCGCAAAATGGCAAGGATTATCTACAGTGGCACCAAGCCGAATCCCTACACCAAAAGGAACCGTAACGGCACTGTCCGCGGTCTCTCCTGTCGTTAGATCAATAAAATGGACAAAGACAATGCCAGCGTAATCCAGATTGACCATCGCAATCGACATCGCACATTCAGGCGCGGTGATAAACCAAAAATTCCATTTTTTCCGGCGAAGCCAATGCCCATTAAATTGGCAGTCATGCAACGGATAACGGGACCAGCCAACCGCTTCGGGAAGCAAGCGGCCATCCTGGTCACATAATGAAAGAGGCTGCGTTAATTCTTTTTCGATAAGCGGCATATGATCATCTCCCTTGACAAACAAGGATTCTTTCAGACAAACTCGTCCTAAGCATCTTTCCTCAATAGACATGAAATGAAAATCTAGAAAAAATTTCATGTAGAATCAAGTCGAATCACGCTATAATAGGGATACCCTGAGGAAAGGCGAAGGAAAGGAAATGCGACTGAAATCCATTCAAAAATGCCAGCCGGGTGATAAACTGGCTCGTTCCATCTATACAGAGAATGGAACGATTCTCGTTGGGGCCGGAGTAGAACTAACCCAACGAATGATAGATCGACTCAAAACCAAAAACGTGAACAGTCTCTACATCCAAGACAAGCGCACCGATGATATCATCGTGGAGACAGTCATTTCCGAAAATACTCGCAGACAAGCAATGTCCATGATTCACGATACATTCCGAACTGTTCATCAAGTCCCGGACAAATGGCAGCAGCTTTTTTCGGACAAGGGTTTGGGACGTAAGCTGCGTGATGTCATGCAAATCGTTGCGGATGAATTGAACAACAGTGATTCAGCCATAAATTTATTGGCAGATGCTTGCGCCTTCGACAATTACATATTCACGCACTCATTTAACGTTGCCTTGTATAGCACAGCTCTTGCCATCAATACCGGCTGTTCGGAAAAAGATGTGTTGGAGATTAGTATTGGCGGTATGCTCCACGACATCGGTAAAGTGCATATCCCAGACAACATTTTGAAAAAACCGGGCCGCCTGACGCAAGAAGAATTTGAAATTATGAAAAGACACACGGAGATCGGCTTTGAAATGCTTCGTCGGCAAGACGACATCCCGTTGCTTGCAGCCCACTGTGCTTTTCAGCATCACGAGCGCTGGGATGGCACAGGCTATCCACGGCACCTGAAAAAAGAAGAGATTCATCCGTTTGGTCGCTTGATGGCTGTGGCTGATGTATTCGATGCCCTGACGTCGCATCGGGTATACCGTCGCGGAATGCTTCCTCACGAAGCGATGGAGGTGCTCTACTCCGGTTCAGGCAAACTGTTTGACCAAGTCTATGTAGAGGCTTTGCGAAATACGATTGCACTCTACCCTGTTGGTCTGACCGTCACCCTGAACAATGGTCTGTCTGGTGTTGTTGTCGATTCGAACAAAGGAATGCCGAGCCGTCCGATCGTCAGAATTCTGGTGGATGAGGACGGTCGGGATATCGAGCATCCCTATGAGTGTGACTTGTCCAAAATGCTGACGCTCATGATCATCGCCTGTGGCGATTTGGTATAATCAGAGCCAGTCTTTCTTTTTAAAAATGATAAACATCGTCGTGCCGATAGCCGCCATACATCCCAGCACGATGTAGTAGCCGTAGGGTGAACGCAGCTCAGGCATCACATCAAAGTTCATCCCGTATATACCGGTCACAATCGTCAACGGCATAAAAATCGTTGTCAAGGCGGTAAAAACACGCATAATATCGTTGGCTCTGCCAGCAAGCGCCGCTTGATACGCTTCGCGCAAGTTCCCGATGAGCTCGCGAAAAGCTTCAAAGCTCTCTACAATTTTGCTGGCATCGTCTACAATATCGCCAAAGTACTTCCGCAGATAAGGTTGAATGAGCGGGAGTTCTTTTTTATGTAGGGCGTCAATCAAATCCCGCTGGGGAACGAGCATTTTACGGGCGTACAGGATTTCACTGCGCAGCCCGATAATTTGATCCAGATGG
The DNA here is from genome assembly GCF_013284275.1 of Brevibacillus sp. HB2.2. Lineage (NCBI taxonomy): Bacteria > Bacillati > Bacillota > Bacilli > Caryophanales > Paenibacillaceae > Brevibacillus > Brevibacillus sp. HB2.2. The sequence goes on along the minus strand of NZ_JABSUV010000010.1, from coordinate 76,122 downwards.
GATTTTTTCGTGTGCATCAAAATTTGTTCTTCCAGATCTTCAAGCAGGTCTTCAATTTTTTCGGTCACATCAAAATAAAGATCGACAATTTGATCGACCAGGTAGTAGAGAAATGCATCGGGGCGATTGACTTCCTTTTCCCGGATGATCGAAAGCATGGTAGTGAATTCAGGGGCCTCCTGCTTCGTTACGGTGATGATGGTGCTGCTACCCAGAAAAATATTGATTTCACGCAAGAAGATATCATGATTGTGGAAGGTAATGCCATTGATGACCATAAAGTAATGATCCTCGTAGTTTTGCAGCTTGGGCCGCTGTTCTTCCTCGTCGATACAGTCCTCCACAGCCAGATGATGCAGTCCGAACAGCGGCTGTAAAATATCCAAATCGAATGGCGTGGCATGAATCCAGTAAAACCCGTTCACAGGTGGAGTAGCAGCCTCTTCGATGTCTTCTATCTCAGTGATGATTCCGTTTTGTACGAGTCTGATCTTCATGTTCGATTCTCCTGCAAGTGGATTCGGTTGCGGCGGGTAGACGGGGCCAGATTTGTGTGAGAATCAGTTCATAAGCAGAGCGAAGTGCTCGGCGGCTAGGCGGAGCCTTTGATATGCGCTCTTGCTTGGGAGTCGTCATGCAAGTTCGCCTCCTCGATGAAAGCCTTCATCCTATATGTATGAACGTCAACTCGTCCGCTTTCCCGCTGCGGCTAGTGCTGGTAATTCCTTTTGATTCGTACTCATGCGAACGTCCGCACGTTTTATTGCCATAGTGTTCCTTACTTTCTACATTCCCTCTCACTTATTTTACCGTGTAGGACGGTATGACCAAAGCCATTTTTTGCATACTACAGATAAGCTGAGCAGATGTAAAGGTGGATGTCGACATGTGGACAAGCAAGAGGGCAGGTATGATTGGTTGTATCGTATGGATGTTGACAGGAGCCGGGTGGGGACAATCTGCTCTTGCCTTAGAGGCGAGAGACGTACAGCCTCCTCCGACTGTGTTTGAGGAAATCCAGATTAAACGGGAGGATGTGACAGGCGATGGTAAGCCAGATCTTATAACGCTGCTAGGAAAGAGATTTGCAGCAGACAGTCCTTACTTCGAACACTTAAAAATCATGGTTCAAGACCCCGTTGCGAAAAAAACAACCTTTTTTACAACACCGTATGGCGCCTATCAGCCGGAGATGTTCTTTTGTGATTTTACCGGAGGGGGTGTGCAACAAATTTTACTTCAGGCGCCGACTGGGGGCAGTGCAGGGACGTCTGAGTTTTATTTGTTCGCAGACAAGAACAATAAGCCGGCGATTCTGCCTGTTCCGCAACCCTTGACGATTTCGGGCTCCTATCAGGATCATTACAAAGTGACGTTGACGATCAAGGAGACGGGGGAGACTGTCGTTCTCGATTTGTCTGATCGCAAAAAAATCTATGAAGAAAATGGTGTCTACAAGAACGGGAAGCTGGTTTCTCCAGTAGAGGTATTGCCTAACACCTTCAGCGTACTCAAGCCCATCGATGAGAACCGCGATGGCATCTGTGAATTAAAAGGGGAGCAGAGAGTTAGCGGTGTTGCCAACGCCGATACGATCGCGTATGTGGAGTCGTATTGGAAGTGGGACAAAACAAGCTGGAAGCTGCAACGGGCAGTCGTGAGGAAAGCGGAAATGTAGGCGTTAGCAAGGCTCATTCAACCGCCCATTGTCAAGGTGGGCGGTTTACACCCGTTTGTAAAGAGGTATATAATTGAAAGGATATTCCAGAGATATATGTACTCAGATAAAAGGAGTTCAGGCTATGAGCACATGTCCGTTTTCCACCTTTTTTGGATTAAAAGGGAAAGGAAAAAGTGAATCTTTTTTTCAGGGGGTGAAGGAAAAGGGGGAAGTGCAGATTGTAGGGAAAAGTACACTCGCGAAGCAACTAGCAATGATCAACCTGACCGAAGAAGAACTGAGCATTGTGAAAGCACTTCAACCACTTATCATTCAAAATATTGAGGCTATTATTGATTACTTTTATGCCAGTATTGAAAATGAACCGCTTTTAATGAAAATTGTAGACCAAAACAGCACGATTGAACGGTTGAAACTAACGTTGAAGCGCCATATCTGCGAAATGTTTAGCGGACGCATCGACAGCGCCTACATTGAACAGCGCAGTAGAATCGCGGTTATTCATATGCGAATTGGCTTGGAACCAAAATGGTACTTGAGTGCATTCCAAAACATGCTAGTCTCCTTGATTGATCTCTTGCAAAAAAACATCGCGGACAAGGACGAGTTCGTACAAGCCATCACGGCCGTCACGAAGATTCTCAGCATCGAACAGCAAATTGTGCTGGAGGAATATGAAAACGAGCATGAAAAGGCACGGCGAGCGGATCAAGACAAAAAGGACGAGCTGCGAATCCTCCTGACCAATTCCGCACATGAGCTGGCAGCGGTATCAGAAGAAAACAGCGCGTCTGTGGTGCAACTGACAGAACAGTCGAGAGAAGTGCTTCGTTTTGCTGAAAATGGAACGGGCTTTTCCACGAAAGCACAAGATCTGTCCCGTGAAGGCAAAGAAAAGCTGGAAAAACAACAGGAACAAATGTGCTTGATTCAGAGCAGCGTCAAGCAAATCTCGGAAGAAATGAACGCGATGGAGAAAAACGCCGAAAAAATCCAAGGGATTGTCGAGGTCGTGACGGCGATTGCTGAGCAGACGAATCTCTTGGCTTTAAATGCTGCCATTGAAGCAGCACGGGCTGGCGAACAGGGACGCGGATTTGCTGTCGTAGCCGATGAGGTACGCAAGTTGGCAGAACAGACGAAAAAGTCAGTATTTGGTGTGCGTGAGCTGATCGAAAAGACGAACCAACAGACAGTGGTTCTCTCGTCTGTCGTGGTAGAAATTCAAGCGCTGGTCCAATCGAGCACTGCGGTAGCAAACGAGACGAATGCCTTTTTTGAAGGAATCATGAGCGCTGTCTCAGACAGTAAAGAACAGAGCTCACGAATTCAGCGGGAGCTGGAAAACTTCTTCAAAGTCATGGAAGATATGAACCAAGCAGTGGCACAGGTTGCCAGCTCTGCGGATGAGCTATCGGAAATAACAGAAAACCTGTAGAAAAACAAAGATCAGGATTACGTTGTCGGTTCAAAGGGGCAATATTGGCGACAATTACGTAATGGAGGACTGTAAACGTTTATGGAAACAACCGGACTTTGTCCGTTGTTGCGAATGGCATGAATCTCCCCAGGCTCAACAAAATAGTATTCACCCGTGCTGACATGAGTTGTTTGTGCTCGTAGAACTTCATTTTCATTACTCGTTTGGACATAAATCATATTCGTTAACGTACCTGAGACTACCAATTCCCATCCAAAAGAATCACCGTGATTATGCGGAATGGATTCTTGTTCTGTCGGCAGATGGATCAAGACCACTTCTACATGTGGCGTGGAGAATAATACTTTGCGCCCATAAGGGAGGTTTAGCGGCTCCGGGATGTATGGACCGAGTTGTTCCATGCAAGGAGACAGGGATACGAGAGCGTGTCTAAGCTGGGCAGGAGTAGGCGAAACAAGGGAGCCAAATGCTTGTTCCAGACGTTCCAGATTCATAAATAACCTCCCAAACGAAAGTCATACTCCCTACACCATATGATTAAATTTCAAGAGAAGTGATAGCCTGAGCTTGTCCGAAAGGGAATTATTTACCATTATTATTGCATTGTAAATCAACAGGATTACTTTAGTTTAAGGCGCTTTTAGAGAAAAAGCGTCTTTTTTGTGCTATCGACAATTAGTACACTCACCACCTGTGTCGATGTTTGTCGAAAAGGTTGACTTGTTTCGACACAGGGAATTATTTATTATTATCACATTGTAAATGAAGAGTCGTTTGTTTGATCAGGGGACGCTTTAGAATAAAGAGCGCCTCTTTTCTTTTTGTATGGACTTGGATTTCATTGGGGGATTTGTAAATGGAGAGGAAGAAAGGGCTACTAGCTAAAGGCATGCTCATGCTCATGTTCACAGTTGTAGCATCGCAAGGGGCATATGCTCAAGGAAACGTCCCAGTTGTATCAAAGACTTCGTACGCATCCATCGTGGAAGCGGATATTCCGGGGGTAGTAGCGCGTGTTTCTGCGAGTGTAGTAGCGATAGTTGGGAAACCGGAGGGGAATGAGAGCGGTAGAGATAACCGTTTTAATCTCGCTCATGGGACGGGTGTTATTGTAAAAGCGGACGGCTGGATATTGACGAACGCCCATGTCGTAAAGGATATGCGCAATCTCACAGTCATTACGGTAGACGGCAAACAATACGGTGGAACCGTTACGAATATGGATGAAGAGAGCGACTTGGCTCTGGTGAAGATTCAGGCAACGGGCTTGCAGCCGGCAAAATTCGCATCCAATTATGCGATCCGTGTAGGAGAGCCAGTGATAGCGATCGGGACACCGATCTCTGTTTCGTTACGCAATTCAGCCACGCTGGGTATTATCAGTGGGGCAAATCGGTCGGTCAGCTCGACATATCGCTTGATCCAGACAGATGCTTCTATCAATCCGGGCAATAGTGGGGGACCACTCGTCAATGTAAAGGGCGAGGTCGTCGGGATTAATTCGATGAAATTCGTTTCAGTAGGAATCGATAATCTCAGCTTTGCGATCCCCGCAGATACAGCGCAATACGTTATGAACCACTTTTTTACATATGGTAAAGTAAATCGTCCTTACTGGGGTGCAGAATTGGAGGAGAGCTGGGCAGCTGTGGTCGGACTTCCGACGAAAGAGCCGTTGCGCATTACACGTATTGAGCCGGGCTCACCGGCGGCAAAGGCAGGCTTTCAAGTGGGGGACGTCATTTATTCCATCAACCAAGCTCCGTTCAGTACATTGGTTGAATTCAATGAGCTGCTAAAAAAATACTTGCCAGGTCAAACCGTAGAACTCATGGTGCAGTCTGGTGGCGATATGGTTAAACGTAAAGTGCAATTTACCAAGCATTCGTAGAGGAAAAGGAAATGGGGAGAGCGTCATGGCTAAGAAGAATTGGAAGGTCCTTTGTGCAGCAACAATGCTGGCTGTCTCATTGACAACAAGTCAGGTAGCTTGGGCAGAAAATACACAAGCAGAGCAAACCGTAGAGGTAAAGCTTAAATTAAATGCGAGTAATGCGAAGGTAAACGGTGTTGATGTCACAGTCGAGGAGCCGTATCTCTCGCAAGGAACGACGATGGTTCCACTCAGTCTGTTAACCTCCGCATTTGGAGTTGCGCTTCAGTATGACAACGAGAAGCAATTGATCGAGCTCATCTACAAGACAAAGAGTGTGAAGCTTGCGCCAGGCAGCAAGGAAGTGTGGATCAATGGCAAGGCCGTGACCTTGACCGCATCGCCTGAGACGAAAAACGGCAAAACAATGGTGCCGCTCACGGTACTTACCCAAGGATTGGGACTTACGATTGTAATCGATGCCAAGACAAAAGACGTAAGCATCATGGGGGCAAAGCAAGGAGATGCTCCCAAGGCGGACAGCTCTCTCGATAGTGATGTGGGCAAAACAAAGATTGGTGATAGCTATTATGGCTGGTCGATGAAGTACCCGACTGGCATGATTCAAGCGCATCAGAGCTTCCAAGGGAATTACGTCCTGTTCAAAGACGCCAAGGAAGCAACCTATTGGCTCGATGTTAGCATTGAGACGAACCAACCGGAGAATCTTTCAGGCAACGGATTATTAACCCGCTTGGCTGACATGACGGAAAATTCTATCCTGTCAAAAGAATACATAGCCAATGAAAAACAGCCGTATGCACGTCTGATCACGAAGTCTTCTGAAGGCAGTATGAATGAAGAACGAGCCTATCAAAAAGGGAGCAACATCTATTACGTTACGCTCACGCTAGAGAACGAGGTCGACTTCCGCAATCCTGCGAAATACAGTGTCTACAAAAGCTTGTTAGATAGCTTCACCCTAGACTTTCCGACCGGTGAAAAGTCAGTGAAGGACTTGTCCACAGTGGAAGGAAACTACCGTTGGTACAAGAACGATGACTTTGCCTTAAAAGTAAAAGTACCAGCGGAGTGGACTCCGAACTACAGTGATGACATGCTCTTCTCTAATGATGCAGGTACAGAGTGGATGAAGATCAAGATTACCTCCAAGGAGCAAGGTCTTACGCTGGACGAGTGGGTCAAGGACCATGAAAAGCGCAATCGGGAAGATATAAACGAAAACTATATCAAGGTCAGTCCAGAAGTAGGATCTACCTCGATTGCAGGCGAGGCCGCAAAGGAACAGGAATACAGCTTCTTGGATGGAACGACCTGGTATACGTATCAATATCTATTTTTCACGAAAGGCAAGTACAAGTATTTGATTACGATCGCGTATATGAAGGATGAGCCTACGGAGGAAATAACCGACCTCACGCGTACGATCAAGCAGTCTTTATCCATCGATCCCTCGAAAATGAATCCATCACTTGGGCAAATCGCGGATGATGATCAAATCGACAAGAATAAGACGGTCATCATCAAAGACAAGAATGCCACGTATTCACTGGAGATTCCAGAGTATTGGCAGGAAACAGGGGGAGAGAACGGAGGACGGTATTATGCATTTTTGGGTGGAGATTTTACTTTCCAGGCAATCCCCGGTAAATTGAGCGCCGTAAAGGATCTCGTCATCAAAAACATTGAGGAGAGCAAAGCAATCAAATTTACCCTTCAAGAAAATAAAGAGACGACGCTGGCAGGTAAGCCTGCTCACAAGCTGCATGTCCAAGGAAACGAAGCGGGCGTAGGCTTCGAACGCACCCTCTACTTTATCGAAAAAGGAAACAGTACGTATTTACTGTATTGGTCGCTGGTGGATTCAGCTAAAACAAAGGCCGCAGAAGAGCGTCTGCAAAAAGTAGCGAATTCTCTTACGTTTACAAAATGATAAAGGAAGTAAGGCTGAACGGCTGTCGGGATGGCAGCCGTTTTTTTGTCGACAACTAGCCTATAGACCACCTATCATGGAAGTGCGGCAGCAAATGCCGTACAGGACGATTTGGGGAAGCGCCCCCGTCAGAATGTTCCGGACAAATGAGCTTCTTATTTCAATTTTGAGGAGGCATGCGCATGTCAACTGCCATAATCAGTGTACGCACCCACTAGAGGGGGGCGTTGATTCAAACCACCTGTCATGATCGGGAGGTTTGGAAGCAGATGAATCACAAATGGTATTTGTATGTCAATGCGTTGTCGTCCTTGGGATCACGGATGAATTTGATCGCGTGTAGCGCGTTGATTTTTACATTTGAACATAGTGCTTATTGGATGACCGCTTTTTTTGTGGCAAGACAACTAGGAGGGATGCTGTTTAGTCCCTTGGCAGGCATATTGGCCGATCGAATGGACAGAAGGCGTACCATGATCGCAAGCGACATGGGGGCAGGTCTTGCTATTGTGGCCATCGCTTTTTATCCGACGCCGTACGTATTAATCGCAGCGGCTTTTCTCAATGGCATGCTGTATACGCTGTTTCATATTAGCTTTCAGGCATCCATGCCGCAAATTTTTGGGAGTGAGCAACTGGTTCAGGTCAATGGCTTGAAGGTCAGGCTGGAGTCATTGGTAGGCATCATAGGCTTCATGCTGGGAGGATGGCTGACAGATCATTATGGCTATACGATTGTGATCGTTTTGGATGCCGCCAGCTTTCTTTTCTCTGCATGGATTCTGACGAAACTTCGTTGGGAGGAGAAGGGGGACAATGCGCCAGCTGCGTCAAAAGCATCGAGCGGCTTTCGTGTCACCCTTCGCTACTTGCGGGAAACACCCGTGCTTCTGACGATTAGTCTGTTAGCTTTTCTCGTATCGCTCAGTACGTCTGCGTATAATTACGGGTTGCCTTTTTTGGCGGATCAATTGCGTGGTAGTGATGCTACTCTGCACGGATTAATGTGGACGGCGATGAGTGTCGGAGGCTTGATTGGCTCCTATGTGGCAGCTCGTTTGCGGGTAAAGCTGGTGAATGGGATGCTTGTCACTTATGCTGTTTGTTCCGTGGGGATTGTAGGAGCATTCGCGGCAAACCATGCTGTGTTTGTGCTTCTGCTCTTGGTTTTCGCGGGTCTTTTTTCCGGGGCAGCACAGGTGTATGAGAGCACACTTTTGCAGCAAGCCCAAAACGAGCTGCGCGGCAAGGTGATGGGGGTGCAGGGGCTCTTGAGTCGAAGCGGGTTCTTTGCGGGTTTTCTCATGGCTCCATTCTTTGTGGGTGCCTTCACTTTATTTGGGATGCTGGTCTTTGCCCAATTGATGTTTGTCGCAGGACTAATCGGATTTGGCTTGTATCTTGCTTTTACCCCCAAAAAATAGAAATCCGGCCTCTCGATACACGTAGTCTTTTTTCCACCCTCTAACCATAGGATGTACCAGTTGGGAGGTGTCGGGATTGGCCGTATTTCGACCCCGTCGGCGTTGGAGAAACCCGCTTTCACGTACGAGAGCGTTTTTGATCGCGTTGGTTATCTTTTTTGTTTTGACGATACAGACCCTTGTGTTTTTGCAAAATCGATTGGAGCCCACTCTCATAATCCTGGCGACGCAAAAAGCCGAGCAATTGGCGAAAGAAGCGATCACAGATGCTGTAACCAAGCGGATTTCGCAGCAAGGCGTCGACTTCAATCAGATTGTCAAAATCGAGAAGAACAACAAGGGGCAGATTCAGGCGTATCAGTTCAACTTCAAGGAATATGCAAGAATCGTGGGCGAAACAACAGCAAGAGTCCAGAACAAGCTCCAAGAGTTCGAGCAAGAAAAAGTAGACCGCACGATCCCGCTTGGTTTAGCTACAGGAAACTCCTTTTTGGCATCGATGGGGCCGAATTTGCCAGTGACTTTCGTGCCCATTGGTTCGGTCAAGACCAAGCTGGAGACAGAGCTGAAGGAAGCAGGCATCAACATGGTGCTGGCGACGGTTTATATTTTCGTGGAGGTAGATTTGCGCATCGTCATCCCTTTTGCGACTGAGGAGCAGACGGTCACGACGAAAATCCCGATCACCCATTCCTTGATCATTGGCGATGTGCCGACGTATTTGTATAACAACTCGGAAGGCAAGCCGGATGTACCGCGGATCCCTGGTGATACACCGAACAGCACTCCGTAATCGCTGAATAGGAAAAAGCGGCAGCGCGTTGCTGTCGCTTTTTTGTGCACTCAGTATGGATTGTAAACACTAATCTAGGACAACACTTGAATTTGTGAAAATCAGAATATATAAACTTTTTTATTGCGCAGAAAATGACAAATTATAACAATTGAAATATGTTACCTTTATTTGGAAAATTATTAAATGTACCTGGCATATAGAATCGAACAAGTTAATGCAGGTTACACCCTTTTGCCGGAGTACTAAAAGGAGAAATTTTATGCAAAAGAAAAAGCATATCTTAGTAGCATCCTCTTTAACTACTGCTTTACTATTCAATGTATTGACACCAACTATGGCGATGCATGATGCAAGTAACTCAGCAAAAAGAAATGATGTGATAGAATCTTTATATAAATTAGATAAAAGTATGGAAGCTGCAGAAGGACTATCTGAGGCAGAGCTTGCTAAAAAAGTGTTTAATAGTCTTACTCCTGAAGCTCAACAAAAATTTGTAGATTTTATGGTAAAACAAAGTGAGACTGGTGATTCCAGTTTATTAGATTATCATGAGGAAGTGATAGGAAAGGTTGAGAAAGTCAATAATAAAATGGGAAAAATGCCTAATAAAACAGCGCTAAAAGCCGATCCATTGGATATCCTATCTACTAAACTTGATAGATTAAAATTACCTAGACCAGTCTACTATTCGTTTATGGCAGTTGGTGGGGGTATAGCAGCAGCCGCAGCTGATGGGCCATTACCTATTGGAGATATTATTGGAGTACTAATTGCTGTTGGTGCTGGAGCAGTTGTCGGATACTATTGGGATGAAATAGAGCCAAAGTTTGACGAAATAATAGAAGCATTTCAAGATTCATTTACTGCGATGGCTGATGAAATTGTAGAAGCTTTTAACTATCTTTATGCAAAAGGAATAATATACTACTATGATATTCCTAAAAGGCTTTTAAATGATAAAGGTGATGGTGTTGATTTAGGTCAGTTTGATAAGAGAATAGATGGAAAAACCAGAGAAAATGAAAAAACCGGTTGGAGTATTCAAAAAGATCGGGGCAATAAGCCTCATGGTGGAAGTGCATGGAAACTTAGAGATAGTAAAGGTAATCGAAAGGCTACATTGGATGATACAGGTAAAATCCTTCGAGAATAAGCTTGAGGAGGAAATTTGATGAATATCACTAAGATAGTTGAGGGCATATGGGGAAAGAAATGGTCTCCATCAGAGGATATGGAAAAAGATATAGAGTGTGATACGGCTCTCTTAGATCATAGCCATCTTGTGGCGGAACGGTTCCCACAAAAAAGTTTTACTCTAGATAGATTCCCCTTGCAAATAAAAAATCAAACTGTTTTTGAACAGGTAAATATCTTTTTTGATATGACGAATGATAAACCTACCTTAATTCATTCCTATCTAAGAGAAGAAGAGAAATTTAAACAGGTATTCCGTAAACTTTGGGCGTACAATTCGGTTTGGATTGAAACAACATTACCTAATGTAAACGTGGAAATAGCGGCAGTTGCTCTAGATAGTGAGAATAAAAAATTAAGGGTTAAAGAGATTCATTCGGAATTGAAAGCATCTGATAGTATGAGTATGAAAATAAATAATCTGCATGATTTTGAATTATTCCTTGAATTAGGGCTTCGTGAGAAAGTCCCTACCGTTTTTATTTTTGAAGATATGAAGATTTGTATATGGTCAAATTTTGATTTTTCGTTACCTTTATATTCGGGTGATGATAAATACACTGAGCTACTCCAAAGGATTTGTTCTACGGAGGGAATATATTTGCGCTCAATTACTGATTGATCATCGCTGGAAATGGGCATCGAACGCTAAGAGCCGCTGACAAGCTCACCATAATGACTGAATAGAAAAAGCGACAGTGCACTGCTGTCGCTTTTTGTCGTGAAGGAACATGAAAAAGAGAGGGTTTGACACGAATACGATTACCGAGTAAAAATGGTTGGGTCTATGAATTGACGAGATCACTTATTAGGAAGGAAAATCGCGTCTATGGACTTGAAAAAACTACGCTACTTTATTGCAGTAGCAGAAGAACTGCATTTCAATCGCGCTGCGAGTAAATTGAATATGACGCAACCTCCTTTGACTCAACAAATTCAAAGTCTTGAGGAAGAACTTGGCGTGAAGCTGTTGGAGCGGACCAAGAGACAGGTTCGTCTTACGGCAGCAGGCGCGATTTTTTTGGAGGAATCTAGGAGAATTGTTTCCCAGTTGGAACAAGCCGTTACGAGAACAAGACGGGCAAGCCAAGGGAAAATTGGACATTTGTCCATTGCCTTTGTAGATTCGGCAGTGGGTGGTATGCTGGTCAACGTCATAAAGGGATTTCGGGAGCGTTTTCCCGAGGTGGAGCTATCTCTATTAGAAATGACATCCGCCGAGCAACGGAAAGCTTTAGAGGATGGAAAAATTGATATTGGCTTCCTTCGTGTGGCAGAACCGTCCATCCATATCACTTTTCGCTTGTTTACCAACGAAACACTTGTTGCCGTACTGCCCAAGAATCATCCCCTTGCCTTACAGCCAGCTCTCTCTGTACAGGCATTGGCGGACGAGCCCTTTATTTTGTTTCCGCATCGGATGGGGACTTCTTTTCACGACTTCATTCTAAACTTTTGCAGGCAACATGGATTTTTACCTCGCGTCGTGCAGGAAGCTGTTCAAATGTATACGATTGTTAATCTGGTAGCTGCTGGTATGGGTATTTCCATTGTTCCTTCTTCGGTATCTGTTTTCCAATGCAGTGATGTGGTGTTCCGAACATTTATGGAAGAGCCACCTCCAGTCCCACTCTATGCCGCTTGGAAAACAGATAGAAGCGAGCCTGTTCTGGCAAACTTTCTGGATGTGATGGAAGAAACGACATCTTAGCCCGTTTTCTTAGGGTCAAACTCTGCGACGCTAGCTAATAGGTGATTGATTTGCTGCATGATCTGCGTATCTAGTTTGACTCCTGCAGCTTTGACGTTTTCTTTGATCTGTTCGGGGTTCGAGGCGCCAATAATAGCGGAGGATACATGCTGGTTTTGAAGAACCCATGCAACGGCAAGTTGCGGAAGCGTCAAACCGGCTTCTTGTGCGATCGGCTTGATTCGCTCTATTACCTGTAGAACTTCTTTTTGCAGCCATTGTCCGACCAGTTTATCGAAAAAGGGAGATCCGGCGGTCGAAGCTGCTCGGGAGCCCTCGGGTATTGGCTTGTCAGGTGTATATTTTCCGGAAAGAATGCCTTGCGCCAGTGGAGACCAGACAATTTGTCCGATTCCTTCACGCTCGCACGCTGGAATGACCTCGGCTTCAATCACACGCCACAGCATGGAATACTGAGGTTGACTGGCTACGAAAGGAACACGATATTCCTTTGCCAAAGCGGCACCCAGTCTTATTTGCTCTGCTGTCCATTCACTTACGCCTACATAGAGAACCTTTCCCTGCCGAATCAAATCGGAAAAGGCCAAAAATGTTTCTTCCAGCGATGTAGATGGATCAAAACGGTGTGCATAATAGACGTCAATGTAATCCGTTTGCAATCTGCCAAGGGAAGCGTGGCAGGCTTCCATGATGTGTTTGCGGGAGAGACCCCGATTGTTTTTTCCGGTACCGGTCGGATGGAAAACCTTCGTGCACAACTCAATGCTTTCACGACGAATCCCCTTTAAAGACTCACCCAATATCGATTCTGCTCTCGTCTCCGAATACACATCAGCAGTATCGAACGTGGTGATTCCAGCGTCTAACGCAGCATGTACGCAGGCTTTTGCAGTGGTGTCATCTACTTGAGCACCGTGGGTGATCCAGTTTCCCAATGCAATCTCGCTTACGAATAAGCCGCTTTTGCCAAGTCTCCGATATCCCATGTAGTCCTTCCCCCTTCCAAAATTAAACAGATTATAACAAGTATCATTACATATGAAAAATATATAAAATCATCATGATTAATATAAAAAATATATGATTCGGAGCACTCCGTATTCTAGACCAAGGTTTGTTAATTATTCACATTTTCTGCAATCATTTGCCGCTATGATGAGAGATGGATGTGATACCTATGAAGAAACAAAGGAAAATCCTCTTTCTCCTCATATTAGTGGCAGGAACTCTGCTCGATTGGTCCAGTTGTCAGCAAAAACAGGACGTCGATCTGTACACGATAGGAATTGTGATTGCCAATGAGGATCGAAAAGATAAAGTAGCGGGATTAAAGACGGGATTACAATCGTTAGGTCTCGGTGAAGGAGTACGTGTTCAGTATGCGCCTGTTTATTTGAATACGGCTCGAACTCTTGAAGAGGAGCGCTCCCTTGTCCAGGATTTGATATCCAAAAAGCCTGATGTCGTCGTCACGACAGGGGCGCACGAGACCTTTTTGATTCAACAGGAGACAACGACGGTTCCTATCGTTTTTATTGGTGTTGCTTCATTGGTCGAGCTACCACTTGTTGAGACAGAGGGGACGGTTACGTGTGGAATCAGCAATGGCCAAATGAATGTGATTGGGAAAAGGTTGGAGCTGACAACTCGTTTGTTGCCTGACGCCACGCGCATCCTGATCATTGCCGATTCTCATGCTCCTACGACAGAGCAAGCCATCGTAGAAGCAAGGTCAGCTGCTTCCTTGCTCGGTGTTCGCTTGCAGGTGGAGCAGGTTGCTTCCCCAAGAGATTTAGAGCTATTGCTTAGTAGGCTCTCTCCAGGAGAATACGACGCCATGCTTCCTTTACCTAGCTATGTTCTGGAAGACGCGATTACCGATTGCTTGCCTCTTTTGATCGAGAAGCAATTGTTTGTCATGGGCTCTTACCCCGAGCAGGTGAAGGCTGGTTTGTATGCCGCTTACGGCGTTTCTTTTCATGCACAAGGCATGCAGGCTGCTCATATGGTGGCGCGGGTGTTGGATGGAGTGCCGCCTACCGCTCTGTCTATCGAATGGCCGGATGACGTGCGATTCGTTGTCAATGCGACTTCCCTGTCCAAGCTCCCGATTACCGTAACCGATCAACAGTGGTCACTGGCACAGGAATGGTATGGGGTGAAGAACAAATGAGGAGGAGCAGACTACCGCGCATCAATCGACTGAAGACAAAGATGCTCCTGTTTGGACTATGCATGTCCATCATCCCTTTTCTGATTCTTGGTTCAATCAATTTCCATACCAGTAAAGAAAAGGTTCGAGAAGAGGTAGACAGAGCCAATCAGATCTACGTGGAAAATACGTTGGCGCAGTTGGATATGCTTTTTTTACATACTTCCCAATCCATGCAGGTGGTTCAGCAGCGTTTTCTCAATGAGCGCCCTAGCGATGAAGATGCTTATTTTTTGTTGAATACGTTATTGAAAACCTCCCCTTACATGGAGGAGGTCGCGCTTTTTCATCAGGATGGAGAGCCGCAGTTTTTGCTGAATCGCTGGAAGCACCAAAGACTGGACACAACCAGGGAGCAGGACACCCAACTTCTTCCCACCATCCAGTCGGGAAAGTCTTACATTGGAAGCATTGTCCGATCAGCGGAAGGGAAGCTGCTGGTAACGGTCGCGATCCCTCATGTATCTGCTAACGGTGTAAAAGGCGGCATGTACGCAAAGCTCAATGTAAAGCAGCTGCTCGAACAAGTCACGCTGCGAGCTCGATATGAAAACGAGGCATATTTGTTTGTCACAGATGGGAAAAGCGATCGGTTTGCAGATCCGTTTATGCTGGGCAAGCCTTCTGATGGCTCCTTGACCTATTATGAACAAGCGGTTCCTCCCCCCTGGAAACTACCAGATCGAACAGACAAGCCTGTTATCCGTACGTATCAAGCTTCCAATGGAGATGTCATGGTCAACTATGCCATGCGCTCTTCTGTCACACATTGGGTCATTATGCTGGAGCAGTCGAGCCAAATGGCGTTTGCTGCCTTTTCAAAATTGGAACAGTCTCTGCTTTTTACGACCTTATTCATCGCACTTATCGTGTTGGGGATTAGCATTGTATTTTCTGTCTCGTTTAGCCGATTAATGGAAAAGATCGAATCCGCTGTGCAAAAAATCGCAGGTGGCGACTTATCCGTGCGAATACCAGTGACGACCTCAGATGAAATTGGCAGACTAGCAGCGTCCTGCAATGAAATGGCACAGAGTCTGGAGACGAAGACCAATCAGCTTCTGGATGAAAAGAAACGGCTTGATCTTGTCGTCAGTGGTATGGGGATGGGGCTGATTCTCGTAGATGAATCTTTTCGCATTCGCTGGATTAACCAAACAGCGTCGGCGTGGTTCCAGGATGCGGCGAATCCCCTAGGGAAAGACTGCCACCTGACGATTGGTCAGCAATTCAGTTCATGCAATAGTTGCATGCTCCGAACGCGACAAATGGTAAACGAAAAGCAGACTGACCTTATTTCGTCTAGAGTCGATCCGGATGGACGTGTCCGCTCTTATCGCCATCAGGTTTTCCCTCTGCATCCGGAGAAAGAGTCGTCTGCTTTTCTAGAGGTTATCGAGGACATCACGGAGAAACGAGAGCTAGAAGCCGCAATCGCACAAGCAGATAAGCTCGCTGCTATTGGACTCTTGGCGTCGGGCATCGCTCATGAAATTAATAATCCATTAGGTATTCTGTCGTTGTATGGACAAGACTTGCGAGACCGTCTGGTGGAAGAGGATATTCGAGATTTACAGGACACAGGAGAGCTTACCCAATACTTGGACACGATGGACAAACAAATTAACCGCTGCAAGGAAATCACGACCCGATTGCTCCACTTTTCGGGGAAATCACCCGTTATCGTAGAAGCAGTAAATATTCATCAAGTCCTATCAGACATTCTCATTCTTCTGTCCCATGAAATACGTGTCAAACAGGTAACGGTGAACCAGTCTCTGTCGGCCTCAGCACCGTTTCTTCTTGCTACCCCTGGACAGCTTCAGCAGATTTTGCTCAATTTGTTAACCAATGCGCTGTACGCGACCGAGGAACGAGGAACTATTGAGATAGCAACGGATTCTCCATCGATTGATAGACTCCGTCTGTGGATCAGAGATGATGGATGCGGTATACCCGCAGCAGATTTGCCACATGTTTTGGAGCCCTTTTATACAACCAAGCCTCCTGGAAAAGGAACTGGTCTCGGGTTATCGGTCTGCTATGGGATTGTGACGAATTTAGGCGGAGAAATCGAGATCGAAAGTACGCCAAACATAGGCACGACTGTTACGGTCATCCTGCCGTCGGCAAAGGGGGAATGAACAAAAGATGCACACTGACACACGTATACTCATTGTTGATGACGAAGCAGATTTCCGCCATCTATTAACCAGTCGATTGAAGAGAAAGGGATATACCACGCTGGAAGCATCTGACGGAGTCAGCGCACAGAAGCTAGTAACCAGCGAAACGATTCATGTCATATTGCTTGATTTGAAAATGCCCGGGATGGACGGTCTCTCCTTTCTGCAATGGTGCAAGGAAACCTCTCCTGCGATTCAAATCATTGTTGTGACGGGACACGGAACCATCGAAACAGCGATCGAAGCAATGAAACGGGGCGCTTATGATTATTTGACAAAGCCTTACAACCTCAATGAATTGGAGGTTTTGATTTCCAAGGCCGTCGAAAAACAGCAGTTAACCGAGGAAAATCAACAGTTGAGAGAAGCGCTATCGACAAATGGGAAAACGACGTTTGAAATCGTTGCGGAAAGCCCGAAGCTAAAAGAGGTCCTAGCTACTGCCAAGCGAGTAGCCAGTACGGATTTTCTCGTTCTCTTGAAAGGGGAAAGCGGGACAGGGAAGGATGTCATCGCGAGACTCATATATGAGTATAGTGAGAGAGCATCAAAGGCATTCGTACCGATCAATTTGGGAGCAATACCAGAAACGATGCTGGAAAGTGAACTGTTCGGGCATGAAAAGGGAGCCTTTACAGGCGCAACTGCTCAGAAAAAGGGACTGGTAGAGATTGCCCATCAAGGAACGCTCTTTTTGGATGAAGTAGGGGATTTGCCGTTTCCTTTGCAGGTCAAGCTACTCCGTTTTCTGGAAACCGGTGAATTTCGCCGAATAGGGAGCCCGATTTTGCACAAGGTGGATGTGCGGATCATCGCTGCTACCAATGCGGATCTGGAAAAGAAAGTGGAAGAAGGAACGTTTCGATCCGATCTTTATTTCCGGCTGCATGTCATGGATATAACGATTCCACCTCTCACGCAGAGAAGAGAGGACATTTTGCCACTGTCTGCTTTCTTTTTGAATCGCCTCAAGCGTAAGTATCCGGTCAAACCGCTTTCTGTGAAAGCGCAGGCAGCTCTTTTGGCCTACTCATTCCCGGGGAATGTTCGGGAGTTGGCTCATATGATCGAACGCGCTGTCGTTTTGGCAAAAGGAGAGGAGATTGACGACAAGGATCTCTTTCCGCATGAACAGCCAGTACCACACAACCCGTCAGATCGAAAGCTCACTACATCAGCAGAAACGGGCGAGGAAGAGGCATTTTTACTGAAAAATGTAGAGCGAGAACATATCAAGCATGTGCTGGACGTTTCCCAATGGAACAAGACCAAGACAGCTGAGAAGCTGGGGATCAGCGTACGTAATCTGTATCGAAAAATCGAAGAGTATGAGCTGCGACCGTGACATTTTGTCGCGGACTGACCATGACATTTTGGCATGGTCTTTTCTTTTTCTTGCTCTTTGGAAGCGCCAAGTCGTTCGTTTTCCTGCTTTTATGGCTTGGCACGCCTCTTGCTACTCTTACCCTAGTGAATACACGATCAACATGGAGGAGTGAGACCTATGATCAAAAAAGAGAAGACAGGCTGGAAGAAGCTGTCCATGGTTGTAGTGGCGATGCTGGTCTTTGCTGGCTGCGCTACACAGCAGACCGCCCAACCCACCTCAACAGCGAGTGAGGCCAAAGATAAAACAGCGAGTGGGGCATCGGGAGCAATCAATCTAGATTCCTACACCCCGCCTAGTATGGACAAGGTGCCAGAAGGGCCATTGGGAGAATCGATTAAGTATGGACATAAGTTAATGAATGAAACGAGCACAGTGATCCCTGAATACACAGGGAATAAGCTCTCCTGCTCTAGCTGTCACGGTAATGCCGGAATGGATGCGACCTCCCCTTTAACGGGTGTCACCGCAGTCTATCCCCAGTACATTCCAAGGTCTGGCAAAGTGGTTACCATTGAAGATCGCATCAATGGTTGTTTTCAACGAAGCATGAACGGAAAGCCATTGCCTTATAACAGCGATGAAATGAGAGCGATGGTAGCCTATCTGTCGTATATCTCAACAGATGTACCAGTAGGCATTAAAGAGCGCCCGTGGATAGAGAAAAATGATATGAAGAGCGTACCTCAACCGAATGTGGCAAATGGAGAAGCCCTCTTTCAAAAATCGTGTTTACAATGCCACGCAGCTGATGGTTCAGGTACAGGACCAAACTCTGGACCAGCCCTATGGGGGGATAACTCCTTCAATATTGGTGCAGGTATGGCCCGTATTTCCAAAGCTGCTGGCTACATTCAGCGCAATATGCCTCTAGGGGAAATGGGCGGTATTAAGCAAGGCTCGTTAACCGATCAAGAAGCAGCGGACCTAGCTGCCTATATTTTGTCCAAGCCGCGTCCGGACTTTGTCAAAAAGGCACAAGACTGGCCAGCTGGAGGCGTTCCAAAGGATGTACCGTATGAAGTAGACAGCGCCAAGAAGAAGCAATAGGAACTCAATACCGAACCCCAGAAAGGGGACTGTCCCAAAAGTTATAAAATGACGGAGGGGTAGTCCTCTTTTTGATAAAATGGGAGGAGCAGCCACCAGATTATTCCGTCATTCTTGAACCAGCATGGCGTATTATCAAAAAAGGAGACCCAAAATGAGTAAAATCTTTCAAAAAGGCATTATTTTCGATATGGACAATACCTTATTGCAATCCAGGATCAACTTCGCAGAGATGAAGCGGGCCATCTTTCAGCTATGGGTGGACAATGGGATCGTTTCTCCCACGCTTGAGTGGGAAAAGCATACGGCATCACAGCTCATTGAGATCGGGCGAAAAGCAGAGCAAATGACGAGAGAGCTGGAGCAAGCGATGTGGGATGCGGTAACCGCGATCGAGAAGGAAGGGATGCATGGCGCTGTGCTGGAGCAGCACGCGGTAGAAGTGTTAGAAGAATTGAAGAACCGCTATCAGCTATATATTCTGACCAACAACGCTTATGCCGCTGCGGAGGAGGCTTTGAACGAGACGGGGATCGCCTCCTACTTTGACGAAATCGTCGCCCGCGAGCAGATGACGACCTTGAAGCCATCTCCATCGGGCATTCACTATATTCGCAGCCGCAAGCCGGATTGGCCTGTTTCAGCTTGGACGATGATCGGGGATTCGTGGATCGATGGTAAGGCGGCGTGCGACGGACAAGTTGCTTTTATTGCCTATCAAGGGAACGAGCAGGACATGGAGCGAAATGGTGTTGTGCCAAGGGCATACATTAGAGACTTAAAAGAACTACTGACGGTCCTCGAAATGTGCGAGCAAGGGTAAAGTGCACTTCTCCCATAAATGATTACAGACTATCGCGAAAAGTATGCTATACTTTGCCTAACTGAATACCAGCCTTCAGGGTAGGGTGCAATTCCCGACCGGCGGTAATGACGAACGCACGTCTGAGCCCGCGACTCGCTATCGTAAGCAGTTGATAGCGACTGACTTGGTGCAAATCCAAGGCCGACGGTACAGTCCGGATGGGAGAAGGTATTTGGAACGGCCTGTTTCGCTGTTTTTTTTCAAAAAACGGTAGAAGCAAGGCTTCTTTCTGAACGCCCTGAGCATAATATTCATGGGCGTTTTTATTTTTCATAAAACTTCATAGCGACAATCTTCAGGGCAAGGTGAAATTCCTGACCGGCGGTAATGGCGTATGTACGTCTGAGCCCGCGACTCGCTGACCACACTTGCAGCGACTGATCTGGTGAAAGTCCAGAGCCGACGGTACAGTCCGGATGGAAGAAGATTTTTTTGCTTTCTTCATTTGTTTTTTTGGAAAACGGATGAGGTAAGGCTTCTTTCCTTATGCCCTGAAACGCTTTGAGGTTTCAAGGGCTTTTTGTGTTGTTTGGCTGGAATGATGGAACAGAAAGGAGTGCGGTATGGAACAGGACAGCAAGTACATGGATCTGGCGCTGGAATTGGCACGATCGGCACGAGGTCAAACCAGTCCGAATCCCATGGTCGGAGCTGTGATTATGAAAGATGGAACCATCGTCGGAATGGGAGCGCATCTGCGAGCAGGAGAGCCCCATGCTGAGGTGCACGCACTGCGGATGGCCGGGGAAAAAGCGCAAGGTGCGACCGTGTACGTGACCTTGGAGCCTTGCAGTCACTATGGGAAGACACCGCCGTGTGCAGAGGCGTTGATTGCAGCTGCTGTACGTCGTGTCGTTGTAGCGACGCTCGATCCGAATCCATTGGTGGCGGGAAGAGGAATGGAGATGCTGCGGGCAGCAGGAGTGGAAGTAGCGGTGGGCGTGAGAGAAGAGGAAGCGAAGGCGCTCAATGAAGTCTTTTTCCATTACATCCAAACAAGGCGTCCATTTGTGACGGTAAAGACGGCCAGTACATTGGATGGGAAAATCGCTTCGTTCACGGGACACAGTCGATGGATTACTGGTGCAGAGGCTCGGGCAGAGGTGCATGAATTGCGCAGGCAGCACGATGCGATCCTCGTTGGGGTAGGGACGATTCTCGCGGATGACCCACTGTTGACGGCGCGCCAGGAAGAGCAGCGTTTTGGAAGCCAGCCAGTTCGCGTGATTTTGGACAGCCATTTACGGACGCCGCTGGATGCCCGTGTGGTCCAGAATGCAGATGCGAAGACATGGATCTTTGCGACAGATACAGCCCCAAAGGAGAAGCAGGAGCTACTTGTGGCAAGAGGAGTAAAGGTCATCACAACGGCAGGGCCAATTCGCGTGGAAAAGGTGCTGGATACGTTGGGAGAGATGGGAATTACCTCGCTGCTTGTGGAAGGTGGGCAGGAGGTCAATGGCTCCTTTTTGCAGGCGAGAGCGATTCAAAAGGTCGTGAGCCATATCGCGCTAAAGCTGATCGGGGGAAGCAGTGCACCTTCGCCATTCGGAGGTCAAGGCTTTGCGACGATGGGAGAAGCGGTACAGCTGGCAAATGTCACGATCACGCCGATCGGGAAAAGCGATGTACAGATCAGCGGGTACCCACAATGGGAGGATCAGACGTAGCGAGTGAGGAGGAGAGAGCATGTTCACAGGACTAGTCGAAGAAGTGGGCGTGTTGGAATCGATTCAAGGGAACGAGCAGGCGAGTCGACTGGTCATCCGCGCACACCAGGTACTCGAAGGGGTGAAACTCGGTGACAGCATCTCGGTCAATGGTATTTGTCTTACCGTTACTTCTTATACCAATCGCCAGTTTAGCGTCGATGTGATGCCAGAGACGATGAACAAGACGAGCTTGCGCCAATTACGCAGTGGGCAGCGAGTGAATTTGGAGAGAGCGATGCGGCTGGGGGACCGATTCGGGGGGCATATCGTCTCCGGACATGTAGACGGGACCGGAATGGTTGCTTCACGAGAGGTGAATGCGAATGCTGTCGTGTTTCGGATCGAGGCCAAACCGCAGCTGTTGAAGTACGTTATTGCCCGTGGATCGATTTGCATCGATGGCATCAGTCTCACTGTGGTGGACGTAAACGATAGCGGTTTTACCGTTTCGATCATTCCACATACGCTGGCGAATACGAGTCTTGCAGACAGACGCCCTGGGGACTTGGTGAATCTCGAAACGGATGTCATCGGCAAATATGTGGAGCGTTTGTTAGGTTATCAAAACCATGGCACTACAGAAAAATCTGGCGGGCTCAGTCTAGACTTTTTACAGGAAAACGGCTTCGCGTGAATAGGAGGGAGAAAGCATGTTTCACAGCATAGAAGAAGCATTGGAAGATTTGCGTCAGGGCAAGGCGGTCATCGTGGTAGACGATGAGGATCGGGAAAACGAAGGAGATTTTGTCTGCATGGCCGAAGCGGCTACGCCTGAAATGATCAACTTCATGATCACACATGGCAGGGGACTCGTTTGCGTACCAGTGACAGAAGAGCACGCGACTCGCTTGCAGCTGGCTCCGATGGTGAATGCCAATACAGACAAGCAAGGAACGGCTTTTACCGTGTCTATCGACGAAGGGAGTACACATACAGGGATATCTGCTCATGAGCGCTCTCAGACGGTCTTGGCGATGCTTGACGAGCAGAAGGTCGCAGACGATTTCCGCAGACCGGGACATATTTTTCCGTTAATCGCGAAGGCTGGCGGTGTATTGCGCAGAGCGGGACATACGGAGGCGGCAGTTGATTTGGCTCGCTTGGCGGGGGGCATTCCAGCGGGAGTGATCTGCGAAATTATGAATGAAGATGGCTCTATGGCACGTCTGCCGCAATTGGTAGAGATCGCACGCCGTTTTGATCTCAAGCTGATTACCATTGCAGACTTGATCGCGTATCGGATGCGGACGGAATCCATGGTGAAAAAGGAAATCGAAGTGCAGCTACCGACCGCCTACGGTGATTTTCGGATTGCTGCTTACACGAATGAGCTAGATGGCAAAGAGCATGTGGCTCTTATCAAGGGAGAGATCAGTCCGGATGAGCCCATTCTCGTCCGCGTGCACTCGGAGTGCTTGACAGGAGATGTTTTCGGCTCTCATCGCTGCGACTGCGGCCCACAGCTGCACGCAGCATTGGAACAGATCGAAGCGAATGGACGCGGCATTTTATTGTACATGCGCCAGGAGGGCAGAGGCATTGGCTTGATTAATAAGCTGCGTGCCTACAAGCTGCAGGAGGAAGGCTTGGATACGGTTGAGGCCAATGAAAAGCTAGGATTCGCCGCTGATCTGCGAGATTACGGTATCGGTGCGCAAATTTTGCGGGATTTAGGCGTGCAACGCATGCGGCTTTTGACCAACAACCCACGAAAAATCCGCGGGCTTACCGGTTACGGATTAGCGGTAGAAGAACGGGTGTCGCTTCAAACGCCAGAGCATCTGCACAACAAACAGTACCTATCAACAAAACAAGAGAAGCTGGGTCACCTGCTTCATCTGAACGGATAAGGAGAGGGATTAAACGATGAGAACATTCGAAGGACATTTGGTTGGAACAGGTTTGCGTGTAGGGATTGTGGCAGGACGTTTTAACGAATTAATCGTAAGCAAGCTGGTCGGAGGGGCTCTCGATGCCCTGAAGCGTCACGGCGTAGAGGATGAGCAGGTAGACGTGGCATGGGTACCGGGGGCGTTTGAAATTCCGTTGATCGCCAAAAAAATGGCGGAATCCGGTCGCTATGATGCGGTTGTTACATTGGGAGCTGTCATTCGTGGCTCCACTCCACACTTCGATTATGTCTGCAATGAGACCGCAAAAGGAGTTGCGTCTCTATCACTATCGACTGGGATACCCGTTATTTTTGGTGTTTTGACGACAGACAATATCGAGCAAGCTATCGAGCGAGCAGGAACCAAAGCAGGCAATAAAGGCTGGGAAGCAGCAACGGCAGCGATCGAAATGGCTAACTTATCTAAGCAGTTCGCCTAATCATTTCATAGGGATAGCGAGATAGTTCAACGGGGGCTTCGGCTCCCGTTTTCTATTTTTTTGGATAAAGTAACCACAGATAGGTCAAAGTAAGAAAGATTTTCCTGAAAAAAAGGGGGATCTAGCATGAAACCGACTGAATGGTGGAGAGCGCAAGTAGAGGCCATACAAGCAAAGCAGCGCATCCGTTCGGTTCATGCGCGGCGAAGCGAACAAATTACACCGGATATGGTAAAACAACGTATGCAAAACGTGGATGACCTCAGCAGCTTGTCATTGAAGATGAATGACGAGGAGGTACACGTTTTTTTTCTCGATACGCTGGTGGATGTGTCCCAGATTTATGAGAATGTCTTTCTTCCGTTGCAGCGTTCCGATGGTAGAGATCCGATGGAGGTGCTCCCTTTCTCACAGGAATGTCTTCTTGACGATATGGAGACGTTGATGAGTAATTTGCTACGCGGTCATACCATCTTGTTTTTTCTGGAAAGGGATCTCATTCTTCATGTGAATACATTTCAGGTCGCACATCGTTCCATTACGAAATCCGAGACGGAGGCGACCGTCCTTGGACCGCAAGACTCCTTTGTTGAAATGCTGGAGATCAATTTGTCCTTGCTTCGGAGAAGACTCGCTACACCTCATCTGAAAGTATCGAGCTACACGATCGGCACCGAGGCGCACAACAAGGTAGCCGTGATTTATTTGGAGAACATCGCGAACGCGGAAAATGTGGAGCGCGTGAAAAAAAGGATCGACAATGTCATTTACCATGGATTTGTCGGGATGCCTGTCCTAAAGCAAATGCTGGAGGACAAGCCGTACTCTCCGTTCCCGCAGTTTGGCTTGACGGGTCGGCCTGACAATGCAACAGCAGCTTTGTTGGACGGCAGGATCGTAATCATGCTGAATGGCAGCCCGGATGCCGCGATCTGTCCGACGTCCTTTCTGGAGATGTTTAGCAGCCCCGAAGACTTTTACAATCGATGGTCTACGGCGAGCTTGCTGCGGATGATTCGTTTTTTCGGATTGTTTATCACCATTATGCTCACCTCCAGCTACGTCTCTGTCTTGACGTACCATCCGGAAATGCTTCCTCCCGCTTTGCTGACGATTTTGTCTGAATCGCGCAGTCGGGTGCCTTTTCCACCCGTGATCGAGGTGCTCATTATTGAGCTCGTCATTGAGATCTTGCGGGAAGCGGGGATACGCATGCCGACTAAAATCGGTCAGACAATCGGTATCGTTGGCGGTATCGTGATCGGGACAGCCTCTGTACAAGCGGGGTTAGCCAGTAATATCCTGATCGTCCTTGTTTCTGTATCGGCACTGCTTTCTTTTGTGCCACCCAATTTTTTGATGAGTAATGCGATTCGGCTCGTTCGCTATGGTTTCATCCTGATGGCAGGTGTATTGGGCATGTACGGCCAGATGCTGGCACTGGCGTTTTTATTCGCGCACTTGCTCAATCTGACTTCGCTCGGTACGCCGTACATGACCCCGGGAGTTCCGCGTCAATGGACGGATTTGATGAATGGTCTCGTACGTGCACCATTGAGGTTTATCGTCAATCGCAACCGCATGTCCCGGGCAAAGCAAAAGCATGTCCGGCCAGTTGGGGAGGACTAGGGGGATGGATAGAGGGAGAATTGCCAGCCTGAATCCGATCCTGGTAATCGGATTGATTATGAATACGATGGTGGGTGTTAATTTACTTGGATTGGCTCATTCTGCTAGCAAACTAGGCTACAATCTGTGGTGGTCTCCGATTTTGTTGGGAAGCATTGTCAGCTTAACGTTAATTCCAATGATGGCCTTGTGTCGTCGCTATCCAGAGGATAATCTTTTTCGGATTCACGAAAAGCTGTTGGGAAAATGGCTGGGACGCTGTTTCAATGTGCTGATTATCCTCTACGCTATTCTGAGTGTATCTACCGCCAATGAAGGATATGTTAGGCTGGTGCAAACCTCCATGCTGAACAATCAGACAGTCACATTACC
Source organism: Brevibacillus sp. HB2.2 (assembly GCF_013284275.1). Lineage (NCBI taxonomy): Bacteria > Bacillati > Bacillota > Bacilli > Caryophanales > Paenibacillaceae > Brevibacillus > Brevibacillus sp. HB2.2. Next base: position 50,304 of record NZ_JABSUV010000010.1, on the reverse strand, counting down.
TTTGATCGGATTGACTTTGGTCATGGTCTACATTACAAATGGCGGCATCAAATTGATCGCGCGTTTTTGTCTGCTAACCTTCTTTTTTACGGGCTGGATGGTTTTTCTTTTGCAGTACGGATTTCAAAAGGGAGGAATCACGCATATTTTTCCTCTTATTAATACCGATTGGCGCAGTATAGCCGAAACCATACACAATTCTTCCGCGAGCATGCTGGGGTATGAATTGGTCCTGTTTTTCTATCCATATATCCAAGAGAAGAACAAGGCACACAAGCATGTGCTGATTGGGGTATGGAGCGTGGTTTTGTTATACGTCCTGATTCTGATCACAAGCGTATCTTATTTTTCCGAATGGCAAATGGACAATCTCATTTATCCCGTATTGAATTTGTTTAAGGCTGTAGAGCTGTCTTTTTTGGAGCGGATCGAAAATCTCGGGATTGGTCTCTGGGTCTTTCTCATTCTCAGCACGAGTACGGGATACTTGTGGGTTGCCCGTACCGGTCTGGAAGAAATGGCAGGCAAGACGAAGCTGTGGCATCTGCTTTTACCGACAATCATTTCGTTTCTATTCATTGTGGGGCCATTATCTGTAGAAAAACAACGCTATATTTATGACAAGGTTTCTGTTTATATGGCCTATGGATTGATCTTATGGCCGATTTTTTTGTTAATGATTCATTCCTTAAGGTTCGGTAGAGGAGAGCGGGTTTCATGAAGAGGGCGAGCAGGTTCATTGTTACGGTTATCCTCTTGCTCAGCCTTTGCGGTTGTGGGGGCGAACTTGAACGGCCGTCACTGGAAGACATGGCCATGATTGGGGTTATGGGCTTCGATTATGTGGATCGTGAAAAGATAGATGTCACCGTATCCGTACCGGTTCCCTCCAAAAATAAGCAATCCACGCAGGTGTACGCTACGGTTGCCTCGATGACGAGTGAGGCGATGCTGAATCTCGCGACAAAAGCGGAGAGGACAATGTCCCTCTCGCAGTTGCGCGTGATTTTGTTCGGGGAAGAATACGCCCGCAAAGTAGGGATCGGAAAAGTCATCCTTGATCTCTATCGCAATCCGATTGTAGGAGAAAATGTATACATTGCCATCGTAAAAGGAAAAGCGAAAGATGTCATCAAAGGAACCTATAGCCACAGTCCGGAAATCAACACGTATATGAACAACTTGCTCCGTCCGCGAGTGGAAACGGCCTTTTCGTCTTTTGCGACCATTCACGATTTTGTTTTTATGATGACTAGCAATACGATGGACCCCAATCTTCCTTATCTTATCAGGAGTGACGGAGAGATTCAGATCACCAAGGTGGCCCTTTTTCGAGTGGATAAGATGATCGGAATGTACTCACAGCGAGAGGGGAAGCTGGTTCAGGGGTTTCTGGGCAGAAATCGCTTGCCCCGTATGAGCTTTGAGTTCAAGCACGAGGCGAAGGCAGGTAAAAAACAAACGGAAAAGGTCATCTTCGATTTTGTACGGGCAAAAGCGAAAGTAAGAAGCAATGGCAACATGAAAAAGCCTGTCATCCACATCGAGCTTCGGGTGAGAGGGATGCTGGTGGGCTATTCAGGCAGCAAGGATTTGGAGAAGCGGGGGCAATATCGGACCATGGTTCAAGAGCTTGAGAAACGGATCAGTAAGGAAAGCATGGAGATGCTGGTACGTTTTCAAAAGCAAGGGGTTGACCCGGCGCAGCTCGAGGAGAGCATTCGCCAAAAATATGTTGGCAAATGGACACGCGAAACGGGTCTCGCCCTTTATAAAAAAGCGAAATTCAGTATCAAAGTTCATGTGGACATCGTCGGTTTTGGCACACTGAAATAAGGAGCAGCAGCATTCCGGTGTGGTTAGAACAGACGCTTGAATTCGCGCCAGATCGCACCCACAGTCCGGCTATTTACATTTTGGAGCTTGCCGTACAACAGGTTCGTCAAGCCAATAAAGGTGAGCTCCTGATCTTTCGTATACGGATACCAATTGAACTCACGCTTGCGTTTGCCCTGATCATGGATGACAGAAATACTATGCGTAAAGGCTTGCAATCCTGAAGGCCCGCGATAACGGCCGATGCCACTCTGTTTGACCCCGCCAAAAGGAAGATGGGGATTGGCGTAGCTGATAATAACGTCGTTGATGCACACATTGCCGCTGTCGAGCTGACGAGCTACGCGATCCGCTTTTGCTTTATCGCCTGACCAGACGGAGGCATTCAGCCCGTACGGTGAGCTATTAGCCAGACGAACAGCCTCCTCTTCGGTGGCAAAAGTCATGATGGGCAACACTGGACCAAAGGTCTCTTCCCGCATGATTTTCATGTCAGATGTCACGCTTGTGAGAATGGTCGGCGCGATATACATGCTGTCAGAGGAAGGAAGTCCCCCGGTGACAGCAGTCGCGCCAGCGGCCAGGGCTTCGTGCACATGCTCACGGACAATTCCGATTTGTTGGGAAGACGTCATCGAACCGACCTCGGCCTGATCTGGATAGCTTTGGCGCAATGCTTTTGTCTTTTCGGTGACCAGCTTGAGAAAATCAGGATATACCTTTTCATGGACAAAAAGCCGTTCCACAGACATACATACCTGTCCCGAGTTCGTAAAAGCCCCCCACACCGCACCATTTGCTGCCCGCTCCAGATGAGCGTCTTCGAACACGATCATCGGGTCTTTGCCACCCAGCTCCAATTCAACAGGGATCAAATGCTCCGCCGCCGCAGCCATAATTTTTTTGCCTGTCGCAACAGAGCCTGTAAAAAATATTTTATCTGGGCGAGCAGCCACTAGCGCCTGTCCAGCTTCGCGTCCCCCATGAAGGACGGTCACGACTCCATCTGGCATTGAAACAGCGGAAAACACCTCCTCAATGAGCAGTCCGGTAGAAGCAGTCACCTCGGAAGGTTTTAAAATAACGGTATTGCCTGCTACCAGCGCAGATAATACAGGAATGATGGCAAGCTGAAACGGATAATTCCACGGAGAGATGACCGCGACGACACCCATTGGCTTGTAGTGGATATACGATTTCTTCGGCCACAGCACGATAGAGGTCGGTACCGGCTGATCTGCCAGCATCTGATAAGCATGTTTTTCATAAAAACGGATCGTGTCGACAGTGACGAAAATTTCGGTCATGTACGCTTCCAACGTAACCTTTCCGGTAGCCTCACTAATTTTTTTGGCGATTTCTTCGCCATGATCGACTAAATAGTGCCGCAACCGCTTCAAATAGTCCAGACGCTCGGCCAACGATGTAGTAGACCAAGCTGGAAAGGCAAGCCGCGCACGTGCCACCGCGTCTTCTACTTGTGCTGGAGTCGCTTCCTGTAAAGAGCCAAGCTGCTCACCAGTGGCGGGATTTTGCATAGACATGACTGCCATCATGATTCACCTCGATTCAGGAGAGTAGGATTCAGTTGAGAAGAGTGTATACATCAAATGGGCAAAGGTCTGTTCAAAGCGGGTAATCGCTTCTTCCGGATTCTGTAACTCATCGAGTAAAAATTGAAAAAGGAATCCGTCGATTGCAGAGTAAATGAGTGAGATTGCGGAGTCTTCGTCGATGGTCAATGAGGTTTGTTCTTCGAGCTGCAATCGTACGAGCATACGAGAGATGAGCTGATGCAGACGGGATCGAATGACTTTTACCTGTTCACCAAATACTGGAACGTACATGGCCTGTACCTGCAAGTCATACCAGAGTCGATGAAGCTTTCGATCTTCTTGTAGACTACGGCACAAAACACGGCCTAAAGCTGCTGACCATTTTCCGGATGGAGCTGCGAGGACTTCGCGTTCCAGCTCCTCCATAAAACGTCCTTTGTAGCTAGAGATTACAGCGAGCAAGAGCTCTTCTTTGCTTGCAAAGTAATAATGCAGAATGCCAAGTGAGACGCCAGATTCCTTGGCAATGTCGCGTAAGGAAACAGAGGCATACCCTTTTTCAGCCAAGCAAGCAGTCGCTTGCTCAATCAAAAATGCCCGTTTTGCTTCGGCTTTTTTCTGGGTAGTCACATTCTCACCTCTTTTTTGGACAACTGTCCAGTTTTTCTGTTTTTATTGTATTTTTACAGATGATGTCTGTCAATGAAAAGAGCTGCCCATAAAAAAGAAGCGGCTTCATTGCCGCTTCTTTTGCCGTTCCCATCGTCGTAAATACGGATAAGGATCAAATGACCAATCTGCGCCACCTGTCTCCCGGTACATACCGTAATGCAGATGGGGAGGGAATTTGCCGGAAGTGCCAGGCTTCCCATAACCAGAGCTGCCAATATATCCGAGGACTTCTCCTGGCTCCACGATGTCACCTGGCTTCAACCCCTTTTTAAACGAGGACAGATGTGCAAAGTAATGGTACACATTGCCCATGTCACGCATGCCGATTCGCCATCCGCCAAATCTATTCCAGCCGATTACTTCGATGACTCCGTACGCTGTGCTGAGGACAGGGGTACCGTGGCTCGCAAAAATATCTGTGCCCTCGTGGATGCGACGACCACCCCAGCCGCGTGGCGCCCCCCATGTACTGCGGTAGCTGTAATCGTACCTCGCGGGGATAGGAAAATGCCGCTCATCTAGGTCCAGGTGTTGATACTTTGCATACACCTGCGCGAACTGCCTGATCGTCTTCACGGAACGATCCCGCTGATAGTACGACCAGAGACCGATTTGCCAATCTTCGTGGGAGAAGCCGTAATGGGATAGGTAATGAATGAAAGTAGTGAGTGCATCGAGATCGTTGTGACGATCTGCGACACCATCGCCATCTCCATCCATCCCAATCCCTTGAAAAAATTGGATAGATACCGGATTCGTATCCTCCGCGTCAGGATTGAACGCTCCTGCCCAACGATCACTTGGGATGTCCACAGCTGTTAGCCGCGAAACGTTTTCTTGCTCCTGCTTCTTTCGGCGTATTTTCATGGTACGCTCGTATTGATCAATGGCTGCCAAATAATTCCACGGAATGCCGTACATCGATTCCAAGCGCAAAAAAACTTGCAGACGCTTTTGAAGAACCGGGTCTTGCTCTTTGGCGGACGGAGCGATTCCGGCGACGGATTCTAGTGGAGAAATAGCTGCAACCACGCACAAGCTGATCTGAATGATTAGGCGGAAAACTCGCATGCCGTCTCCCTCCTGCCTCGTAGTCTTTTGTTGTAGTTTCTGCCAGTTGGAGTGAATTATCCAAGATACTTTTGGAAGGGCTTTTGATTGTTACCGAGGAAAGTTTTGTAAATTCGCAGTGGTAGAGGCAGGAGCACACCCTATCGTCAAAGAATTGAAATCTGGAGGAGTGTATTCCTTAAAAATCGTCATGAGGAGGCTGTGTGATGAGCAAAAAAGTGTTGATTGTAACAGGCGACGCTGTAGAGGCATTGGAGGTTTTCTATCCGTATTACCGCTGCTTGGAAGAAGGGTATGAAACGGTCATTGCAGCGCCCAGCGTGAAAACCCTGCACACCGTTTGCCATGATTTCGAAGCACACAGTGAGACATACACAGAAAAGCCTGCTTATCAGCTTCCCGCCCATGTTGCCTTTTCAGACATTAACCCTGAGGCGTTTGACGCTTTGATTATTCCGGGTGGACGAGCACCAGAGCATATCAGGCTCAATGAACACCTGAAGCCGATTGTCGCGCACTTCTTCGAGACGAACAAGCCAGTCGCAGCCATCTGCCATGGCTCTCAAGTATTGACGATTGTTCGTGAGCACTTAGCCGGTCGTGAAATCACAGCGTACCAGGCTTGCAGACCCGATGTAGAAGCGTGCGGAGCGATCTACCAAACGGAAACGCTCCATGTTGATGGCAATCTTGTTTCCGGACATGCTTGGCCAGACTTGCCAGGCTTCATGCGTGAATTCCTCCATTTGCTCAAGTAAACAACCAGTCCCCAAAACTTCCGTCATTGCTGGCGGAAGTTTTTTCGTTCTGAGAGATGCTTTTCATCCAGCCTTTTCCTCTGTATCATAAAGGGAAAATATGTTCGTCTGTTTCATGTGAGGAGTGGGAATGATCGTGCTGTCATTTATTCATACAGCGGATGTCCATCTGGATGCGCCGCTTCAAATGTTGGGGGAGCGCTACGAGCTGCGTCAGGATGATTTTCGTCAAACGATGAAAAGAATCCGTGACCTCGTTCAGGAAAAGGAAGCAGACTTCTGGCTCATTGCTGGAGATTTGCTGGAATATCACGGGGGAAGACGATCCACTGCCTTGTTTTTACGTGATCTTTTTGCCAGCATCGCACCAACCCCTGTCGTGATCGCACCTGGCAATCACGATCCGTGGCGAGCGGATTCGTTTTATCAAACATTGGAATGGCCGGGGAACGTCTACTGGTTTACACCCGAGTGGGGAGTATATGAATTTCCCGAAAAGTCATGCGTGATTTACGGCTGGGGCTTCGGGCAGCCACATGTGTACGAGTCGCCACTCGATACATTTCCAGGAAAATTGGAAGGGTATACCCATCATCTGATGGTTCTGCATGCCAGTGTGCTTTCCAATTCAGGAGAAGGAGAGCATCATCCGTATGCGCCTGTCACCTTGCAGCAACTTGTACAGACGGGCATGGATTATGTTGCGATGGGACACATTCACAAGCCGGAATCATTCATACATCCTGTCAAAAAACAACCGTTCGCAGCTTACCCAGGCTCTCCAGAAGGATTGACGAGCAAAGAAGCGGGAGAACGACATGTTTTGTATGGAGAGCTGGATCATGATGGTAGGTTGCAGCTGACGGCGATTCCTGTCCAGTCACGCAAAATTCAAAAGCTGGAAATCAAAGCGAATGGAGTCGAAACAACTGAGCAGCTCATTGATCGAATGGAGCAGCAACTCATAGAGGAAAAAGACTCCGATATGATGTACATCACGCTAATAGGGGAGAGAGCAGCCCATTTTCAACCTCCCTTGTCCGTCCTTCAACAGCGATTTTCCCGATTTTTTTTGTTGCAGCTGGCAGACCAGACCTGGCCTGATGTGGATGAGGACAAGCTGATCGCAGATGGTGGCGTCTGGGGGAGATGGCTTTCCAAACTGGCAGAGGCGGAGTCCCGTGCGCAAAATGAGGACGAGCGAGAAATCGTCAGGCTAGCCAAGCAAGAGGCTTTGGCGCGGATTGGAGGGAGCATTCGATGAAAATAGAGGAGTTAGTGCTGGGGAGCTTCGGAAAATGGCAGGATGCTTCCTTTCGGTTTGCTCCAGGCATCAATTTGTTTTATGCCCCCAATGAGTCAGGAAAATCAACTATCCTACAAGGTATTTTCGCTGCCTTATATGGAATGAAACGCGATTACGTCAAAACGGCGCGATACTTGCCTGAATATGAAAAGTACCGTCCGTGGCAGAGTGGCTCATATGAAACGATCATTACATACAAATTAGCGGGCAAAACCTATCGTCTGCACCGTCAATTGACGAAGGAAAGGGAGGAGGCACGCCTCTTTTTGGACCCCGAATGGACGGAGCTGACTGAGCTTTATTTGGAAGACAGGCGCAAGGAACGGAATTTTATCGAAAAGCATACGGGCCTTACACGCAGTCTATTTACAGATTTGACGTGGATCAGGAGGGAACCGCTTCAAGCGGCTGAGCATTTGATTCCGACTTTTACGACTGCGGAAGAAGCCAATCCGGCTGTCCAACAAATTTTGGCCGAGCTGGATCGAGAGGTTACCCTCATCGGAAAAAAAGAATGGGCTGAAAATACACTATTGGGAAAAGCCGCTACGAAGGTAGCTCAAAAAGAGCAGGAGAAAGAAAACGCAAAGGTAGCTTGGCGAACAATCAGCCAACTGACGCTGCAAATAGCGGAAGCGAAAGAAGAATGTCAGCAATTAGAACTGCGGCGAAGCCGATTGCAGCAGCATTTGGAGCGTTCGATTGGACAAGCAAAGGCGTTGCAGGAACGCTGGCAACGAAGCCATGCTCCTGTCAGTCAACAAGACTGGGAGTGGTGGGAGCAAACAGCTCATTCAGAGGGCGAGTTGGCCATTCATCAAGAGGCAAAACGCGGTCTCACGCAGGTAAACATGCCGACGGTAGCCGTACAACAGATGGATGACCAGCTTATCCCCTTACAGCACGATTATGAAAAAGGAACACAATTGCTCAAACAGCGAGAAGCACTGCATATTCGTTTGGCGACATTGGCTGTATCTGCCCTTTCTACAAGTCCGCGAAGATCAGCATCACGTAGCTCCCGACAAGGCAATCAGGCAAAAAGGAGACGGGGAGCTGCCCTTATGTGGGGCGGCGCAGGGATATTGTCTGTTCTCGGGTTAATCGGCTTCGTGAGTGGACATCCCATTCTGGGAGGGATTTCTGCGACCGTCGCGTTGTTGCTGTTTGGCTTTGGGGTTTTCTTGCTGCGAGTAGGCGGGAGTACGGGCGGAGTCAAACAGACAGCAGATCAAGATGCGGTACAGGATAGTCAAAAGGTACAAGAAGAGATCGCTTCCATCGATGCTGAGATCGCCACACTCGTTCAGAGATGGGGTGCGAGTAATTGGGATACATTTTTGGAAAGACGGGAAGGGCTACTGAAAAGCACAAACAAGCAACAATCTGAGCAGCTTCTATCGGAAATGGCGAAAACGAAGCAGGAAGCTGATTTGTCTGTTAGCTGGGGTGAGGCACTTCGCAACTTGCTGGATCAGGAAAGAAACGTGCTTGAAACCGAGCAAGGCAAATTACGCATCGAGATGGCAGGAATTGAGGAGAGACTGCAGGAGCTGCGGGAACAAATGGCAAGAGGAAGTGGGGAGATGGCGGTTCACGAGAGCCTGTCATTATCTCGCGCAACGGATGAGCTTGAGGAAGCGCAGGCAGCACTTCGTCAGCTGCAAAATAAGCGGGATGCCCTTCAGCTGGCTCGGGAAATGCTGCAGGAGGCAGTAGGGGAATGGCGGCGAGATAGCACACCCGCTGTGAATCAGCAGGCTTCGGAGATCATCGAGCATATTACAGGGGGAGCGTATCGAGATGTCAGACTCGATCCCCGTGACGGATTTGCCGTTCGTTTGCTTGCGCCGACCAAACAAATGGTGCTCGAGCAGGACCAATGCTCCACTGGGACCATCGATCAGCTTTACCTTGCCCAGCGTTTAGCCTTGATGCATCATGCCAAGCAGGCGGAGCCATTGCCTCTCTTTTTCGATGATCATTTTGTCCATTATGATGAAGAACGCCTTCGTCGAACGCTTGACTATGTCACCATGCTGGCACACGAACATCAAGTGTTTCTTTTCACCTGTCATGAGCGAGAGCTGCGCATGCTTGCGCCATTGCTTCGCCAAGAGGAAGGCCATGCCGTTCACCGAATCGGGTAATTGTTTCCGGGGTAGGAAAGAGGTTGCCCCTCCGAAATCCAACCTCTATAATGGAAATTGTTATTGTCTTGTACCATGATGTCACATGAGGAGTGAGCCCTATGACGCAACGCAAGCCGGAGTGGCTCAAGATCAACCTTGTTTCAGGATCAGAACTAGCCAGCTTTAAAGAGCTTAAGCAAACCATGCGCACGAAGACGTTACATACCGTTTGTGAAGAAGCAAAATGCCCCAACATTCATGAATGCTGGGCAAGCGGTACAGCAACTTTCATGATTTTGGGTGATATATGTACCCGTGCCTGTCGGTTTTGTGCAGTAAAAACGGGATTACCGACGGAGCTGGATACAGCTGAACCGGAACGTGTAGCAGAAGCAGCCGAACAAATGCGTTTGAAGCATGTCGTTGTTACTTCCGTTGCTCGTGATGATTTGGCAGATGGAGGCGCACAGATTTTTGCCGATACGATTCGTGCGATTCGTCGTCGACTGCCGTTTGCTTCCGTAGAAGTATTGATTCCCGATTTTATGGGGAACTGGGATGCGTTAAAAGTGGTCATGGACGCAAAGCCTGACGTACTCAACCACAACATTGAGGCGGTTCGCCGGATGTCAGATCGCGTACGGGCAAGAGCCAAATACGATCGGACGCTGGAACTGTTGAAAAAGGCGAAGGAATTCCAGCCGAGCATTCCGACGAAGTCCAGTCTGATGATTGGCGTAGGCGAGACGATGGAGGAAATCATTGAAACGATGGATGACCTGCGTTCTGTCGACGTCAACATCATGACGATTGGTCAGTATTTGCAACCGACCAAGAAGCATTTGAAAGTAGAAAAGTTTTACCATCCAGATGAATTTGCTCGCTTGAAGGATGAAGGCATGAATCGTGGTTTTAGCCACGTGGAGTCAGGACCATTGGTGCGCAGTTCGTATCACGCTCACGAGCAGGCGAGTGCCGCGAAGGAAACGATTGCAAAAGAATCCATGCCGAAAGCGCAATAATAAGTAACCCCCTCAACCGCCCATAAGAGCGTTGAGGGGGTTTTTCACTACTTGGGGGAGAGGCGTTTAGCGGCTGGTTGTTGTCTTCACGTTATGAGATGCTCCACCCATACGCTTGACGAGCGTGTCAATGCTTCTCGCATCTTCTGTACGCGCTGTACTCACATTGCTGGAGCGACTTGCTACACGAGCGATTTCTTGAATGTCATTCGGATTATCGGTGACATACACTTTGTAATAGCGTGGTGAAACCGATTCGGCGTTCATTCTTGCCTGTTTTTTCGCTGTGTGCGCATCTGCTCCTTGTGTATGCAAGCCTACAAAAACTTCTTTGTCCGTTACCAAGACGGTAGAACGCTGTACGCCAGGGCAGCTAGCAGTGACATTCCCTACAGCTTTTGCCAATGCTTCACGGTCTACATAGACGTTTGTTACACTGGCAGTTCTCATATGCTGACGGTCAGTCTGCACATAGCCCATGTGTGGCATTCCAGTTTGCATGACACCTGCTCCACCGCGGTTTGTACCATGCTGCTGGTAAATGGAATGGTTTGTACCAGTTGGCGCATTGTAAACACCCGCTGTACCCATACCAGCTTTATGATCCGTAAAGGCATTGTACGGTCTCATTCCACTCGTGTAGGCGTTGTAGTTGTTTACATGTGGGTAAGTACCATTTGGATATGCACCATAGTTATTCCCAGCATTGTTGGTCAGTCCCATGCCATTGCGAACATGAAGTCCATCACGAGTGCCGTCGTAGTTGCGGACGTGGAGCCCGTCGAGACTAGTGGTGCCAGCACCAGTGTAATTACGGGTATGATGATACCCATCAATGTTCGTCGAGCGCATGCCATCGTAGTTACGGACGTGCATTCCATCAAAATTTCGGACGTGCGGAGCAGACTGGTTCGACATCGTCTTGTTCGGATGCGTGTAATTAGGCGCAGCATTATTTGCACAACCAGAAGCCAACAGCACAATACCTGCAATTGCAGGATACAACCATGTCTTTTTCAATGGTAACACCCCCTACACGATAGAATGTCCAAAGGCACAGGTCAGTTATCGTGGGAAATTTAGCTCATGTTGCGTGAAATATGATAAGATGGACGTAGTATACATGCGTAAGGAGGAAGCGAGTTTGATTCGCACGCAAGCCGGTACTTATGAAGTCATGGAAGTAAATCGAGACGGCTGGAACCTTGAGGCGTTCAAGGAGCGCTATAGCGACATCCTCGACAAGTACGATTATATTGTAGGGGACTGGGGCTATGGTCAGCTTCGTCTTCGTGGGTTTTATATTGACGCTAATCGCAAAGTACCGTTCGAGCAGCGGATCGCCGCTTTGGATGAGTACCTGCATGAGTTCTGCAATTTTGGTTGTCCGTACTTCGTTTTGCGCAAGGTAAAAGCAAACGTTGGCAATGGTGACGACCAAAGCGGGCAAGACGAAGATGGTTTTGATACCATCATTGATATTCGTCAGGACATTCCTCGTGAAGAGGGTAGCTCTTCGCCTTATGTAGAACGAAAAGAACGTAGACGTTATCACCCGCGTCAAAATAAACAGGATCGCCAGAACAATGCTGGCGCCGATCGCAATGGGGCAGGGAGAAACGAACGTGGGGAGAAGCCAAAGTTCCAAAAGGATCGCCCTGATAAAAATGGCAAGGATTCCAACTCACGAGAGCGCCGTCCCAATCAATTCAAACCCAATCGCGAGCGCGATAAAGTCCCAACAGGACCAAATACACCAAAGCGTGAGTCCTAAAAATCAATCAGAATAACCGCCGCATAAAAAAGAGCCCTGGATGTCAGGGCTCTTTTCGTTTTGCGATTTAAAAACCACCGAGTCCGCCAAAACCACCGGGTCCACCGATACCGCCGGGTCCACCGAAACCGCCGGGTCCACCGAAACCGCCGGGTCCACCCAAACCACCAGGTCCACCGAAGCCACCAGGTCCACCAAAACCACCGGGACCCCAACCAGGCCAGCCCCATGTGGGCCAATAACCAGGCCAGCAAGTACTGCATCCCCACCAAGGATATGGCTGTGGGACGACAACGACCTCAGGACCGCGTCTTCTACGGAAAAAGACTGGGTGAGCCTGATCTTCTGGAATGTATTGAAAATCCTGGCCTGATGAGTAATAAGGTGGCTGGTCATATTGTGCAGGAACAAATTGGTTTTGATCGTATTCGTTTTGATCATATTGGACTTGATCGTATTGGTTTTGGTCATAAGAACTTTGGTCATAAGAACTTTGGTCATAAGAGCTTTGGTCGTATGGATAAGATTGCATGATGCGATTCGCACTCCTCTCGTTATCTGTCTGTGCATCTGTGCAGTAGCAGTATACGAGGCATACGCCTGTAAGGAGCATTGTCCATCAGGAAATGGGCGGAGGTTATCAATAAAAAAAGGAAGAGCCCGCAATGGCTCTTCCTTTGATGAATTAAATGGCTGCTTCCAAAAATGCTTTCAATTCTTCGGCTTCACTCTCATTCAAGTTGAACGCGAATTCCAGATAGCCTTCTTCTTCCAGATCATCATGTCCAATAATTGCGGAGCGTCCATTTTGAATGTTGATGACAATCGCCTTCCCATAAAAACGGTTGGTCGTTGTAATCGCGAGGTCAAAACGCGTAGCTTCCCCCGTGAAGCTGACAAAGCGCGTTCGAGTATCCTCGGCTTCGTCGTACAAGTAGAACAAATCATTTGCCATGTAGGTGTCCCTCTACTTCCATAAAAGATTTGGTTTGTGTTCGGTATTGTGTACAGCGCGGACAAAGCGAATGGTTTTGGTTTTGGCACGCATGACGATCGAATGTGTTTCCACCATATCATCGCCGAGGTAGCGTACACCTTGCAACAGCTCTCCATCAGAAACGCCTGTTGCCGCAAAAATGGCGTCGTCCCCTTTGACCAGATCGTTTAGCGTCAAGAGCTGCTCCGGATTATCGAGCCCCATTTTGATGCAACGCTCGCGTTCGCTGTCGTTTTGTGGCTTGAGCTGGGCTTGCATGTCGCCACCTAGGCACTTGATCGCTGCGGCACTGATTACGCCCTCCGGCGCACCACCGATCCCCAAGAACAGGTCAATCCCTGTATGCGGCAGACAGGCAGCAATCGCTGCACCCACATCGCCATCTCCAAAAAGCTTCACGCGCGCACCCTTTTCACGAATGGCGTCAATTATCGCCTGATGGCGGTCACGTTCCTGAATAATGACCGTCACATCTTGTACGCGCTTGTTGTTTGCTTTTGCTACAACCTCTATCATTTTATCCACGGGATCGTAAAGGTTGATTTGTCCGGCAGCACGTTTGCCGACGGCCATTTTCATCATGTACATGTCTGGTGCATGCAACAGGGTGCCACGGTCTCCGATGGCGATAACAGACATGGCATTGTTGTGACCCTTCGCGACAATCGTCGTTCCTTCTAGCGGGTCAACTGCCACATCTACCTCAGGCCCGTCTGCTTCCTGGTTACCGAGCTTTTCACCGATATAGAGCATGGGGGCCTCATCCAGTTCACCTTCGCCAATAACGACGGTACCCCTCATGTTGATCGTGTCAAACATGGCGCGCATGGCGCTGGTCGCTGCTCCATCTGCTTCATTCTTTTTCCCGCGTCCCATCCAGTGAGAAGAGGCGAGTGCAGCCATTTCCGTTACCCGCACAATTTCCAGTGCCAATTCGCGTTCCACAGTGTGTTCCTCCCCTTATGCTTGCCGACAAAAATTCACCCCATCATTGTAACATAAAGTTATCACTGATTCGTCTTTTCAGCACCGAGAAAGTGGCGAGAACCTGAAAAGGAGGAGCGGAGTGTAGGGGATCTACATGAGCACCGGACTTTGAAAGGTGAACGCCACTTTCGATGTCGAATAATCCCCCGGTACAACTACGTGATCAAAAGACGAACGCGATTCGTGACAGGTCGTACAAATTTGGTATACTGAGGGATGAAAAGAGGTGAAACCGGTGAGCAATTCCTATTTGCAGGAAGGGGAATTGGTGCTTCTCGTCCTGGTGCTAACATTTGTGTTTACTGTTTACTACTCAAAACGCAAATCAAAAAAGCGAAAGTAAGGAGAAATATATGTACGACGTGAATACAAAACGAATCGACCAAGTATTGGAACATATGTCTCGTATGCTGGATCTGTTGGACAAGCTCAGTGAACGAGGAGCCAAAGAGGTTTTGGCAGATGAAGTAGCTGTTGCTGCGATGGAGCGAGCCCTGCACTTGTCTATCGAAGGAATAGTGGATGTCGGAAACGCGCTGATCGACGGATTCATTATGCGAGATCCAGGAAGCTACAGCGACATCGTGGAAATTTTGCGGGATGAGCAAGTCATCACGGATGAACAGGCTTTGATCCTGACACGTGTAACTGATTTCCGCAAGCATCTGGTCAATGATTATACAAGTGTGCCGGTTAATGAGATGTACAGTCTGGTAGAAGAAGCGACCAGTACTATTCGTCAGTTTGAGCCACAGGTAAGAGCCTTCTTGAAAAAAGAACTTTTTTAAAAAGTCGTTTTTAGTCTATCGCCATGTAGCGGATATTTTATACAAAAGACTTTCGTTTGTTTACTAAAACGTCTTCATCCACTACAATAGGTAGAAAGGACGGTGATACGTATGACAAACGAAGGAACGTCCACTCGTGATCAAATCCTGCATATGCTCAAGGTCAAAGGTTCACTCCCTGTCAGCGACATGGCCGTCGAGCTGGGGATTACTGAAATGGCGGTACGTCGTCATTTGAACACCCTGGAGAGAGATAATTTGATCAAGTCTACGCTTGTTCGCCAAGCGATGGGACGCCCAACGAATGTTTATTCATTGTCGCAGGAAGCAGACGAACTGTTCCCGCGCAATTATTCTCATTTGACATTAGATTTTTTACAAGACATAAAGGAAATCGACGGTTTGTCCAAAATAGAAATGCTATTTAGACGCCGCGAGAATCGCTTGGAGGAGACTTATCGCTCCTACATGCAAGGCGACCTGGAAAATCGTGTAGCCAAGTTGGCCGAGCTGCAAAACGATAAAGGCTACATGGTGGAATGGGAAAAGGACGAAAACGGAGACGGCTACCGGATTCAGGAGTTCAATTGCCCAATCTCACAAGTAGCCCGTGAATTCAACCAAGCGTGTAGCTGTGAGCTTTCCTTGTTCCGTCGGGTTTTGAAAGCCAATGTGGAGCAAACCACGTGCATGGCAAAAGGCGGAGATAAATGCGTGTTTCACATCAAGGAAGCGAAATAAAATAGCTATAACGACAGTCCACTCGAATCGGGTGGATTTTTTTCTTTTGTTTACAAGATTCCCCTAATACTGTAACGATGGTGTAATACAGTGGTTGTATTGTAATATGAAAATTAAAAAAGGAAGAAAATACCTCATGAAGAGATCATTCTCCATCATATTGGGCTTATTCCTCATTTTGGCTTCTTGCAGCACAACATCGTCGGAGCCTACGCATAATCAATTCAAAATTACTCTGACTGATGTATTCAAACACCAACATAGCTCTTCGGCCTATCAGTTTGAATTTATTACGAAAGAACTCTCCAATGTAAAAGACAAAGAGAGGTTGGCATATCTATCAGGAATGATTGATAGCTATTTGATTTCCAACCCCCTTTTCCTCCCATCCATTATCTTTACCAATGGAGAAACAAAACAGATTATTGCCGATGAACAATTACAATCTGAAATCGTAATGTTGTACCAGAATAAAAAAGAATATATTAAAAAAATTCAGTCATTAGTAAGTGAGAATAACCTTATGGAGATCCAAGGTAAACAAGATGAACTAAAGAAACTAAGTGAACTTATGGGGAGAATAAATGATAATAGGCTTTTCAGTAACGATAAGCAAAAAACTGATTCATTTAAGAAAGACCTAGAAACTGTTATTCGGGCATTCCCCAAATAAGAACGATGCAGGCACAGGATTCGGTTAACGTCCTGTGCCTTTTTCTATAATCAGGCAGGTATTAAGTACCTTTTTTTCTCCATTCTAGCAATCTTAATGCTGGTTTAACGTTTTCTTTATGTTGGACATTTACTATTTATGATGTAAAAGAGCAACTAAACACACAGAAAAGCAACAGAAAGGTGGAATGATATCAGGAAAGTATTGGTAGAACGGATGGGCGTCGTGACGAAAACAGATGAGGAGAGATCCGTAATGAAAAAAATGGTATCAAGTATAGCTGCTTCTGCCATCTTGTTGGGTGGAATCCTGCCAGTCGTTGATTTTGCTCAAGCAAAAGACAAAATTCCTGAGAAAAAGATGACGATGACATTTGACGTGATCAGTGATATCCAGGGAGACCTCCGAGATTTTAGTCACGTTTTGCAAGACATCAATGAGGAAAATCCAAAATCCAAAGCGCTGATCATTAACGGTGATATTACTCCTCGCGGTTACGATTTTGAATATCAAGCCGTGCAAGATGTGCTCGATAAAAATCCTCATCCCGAAAACGTGTGGTCCAGCATCGGCAATCATGAGTTTTATGTGCCGAAGTGGAAGAATCCCCAAACGCTTGCACAAAGTTCATGGCCAAACGGCACAACGGAAGAAGAGCTGTTCGATAACTTTTACCAATTCAGTGGAGAAGACAAAGTCTATCACCAAAAGGAAATTGATGGATATCCCTTCCTTTTCCTCGGCACAGAAAAATACATGAAATACCACGATCCAAAATTGTGGGATGAAGTTTACATGAGCGACGAGCAACTGGATTGGCTGAAAGATAATCTGAAGCGTTATAGCAAGAAGGACAAGAATAAGCCCATTTTTGTATTCTCCCACCATGTGCTTCCGGACAGTATCTCGGGCTCCAGACAAAGTCCATACACGAACGATTACCTGGATGTGGACAAGCTCCTCGACATCTTGAAAGACTATCCGCAAGTTGTTTTCTTTTCGAGCCACACCCATTGGGATCTGAACCTGCCGGATTGGGCAGGCAAAAAGAAAGTCAAAGGCGGAGACAAACGCGGCTTTACCGTCGTAAACACGGCAGGCATTGAAACGGGATGGATGTCAGCAGGTCCAGACGGGGGCGAAAAAGTCACGCCGGATGGAGGAGCTTTCAAGCAAGGACTACGCTTGCAGGTGTACGGTAATGATGTCGTCATCCAAGCGTATGACTACCAACACGACAAAGTAATTAAGCAACTCAGCATCCGTTATGGAAAAATCGAGCAGTTGCCGCCGGATGTACAGGCGGATGATGAGAATAATGTGCTTGTGAACGCGACGGAATACATGGAGTACGCAGTTGGCAAGCAAAAAAACTGGCAGGATTATGATCCCGAAGATCCACCGACATTTCCAGGATACCAGAACGTGTATGTCCGTCATAAAGGGGAAATGAACCTGGAAGCCGGCACGCCAATCATGGTCAAATTCAAGAAATAACGACATTGTGAATAATAGGGCCGATCGGGTCCTAAACAAAAAGCAGGAAGCGGTGAAGGCCGTTTCCTGTTTTTTGCGATAGGAAGGAGGAAGGATTACACTAAGAGGGGAGAGCCTGTTCAACCGGCTTACGACAACAGATGGGAGATGGAACAACGTGAAACCATATAAAGGCTATTTGCTTGATTTGGATGGGACGATTTATCGGGGAAAAGAAGCGATTCCGGGCGCAGCAGCATTCATCACCCACTTGAAAACTCATCAAATTCCGTATTTGTTCCTGACAAATAATTCTTCAGCCTCTGCACAGTACGTCGCAGAACGGCTGGTAGCAATGGGCATAGAAGCACAGGCTCGGGACGTGTATACCACGAGCATGGCGACGACTAAATATTTACAAGAGCATGCACCAGCGGGAACACGCGTTTACGTGATTGGAGAGGTGGGCTTGCATGATCAGCTGACGGATGCAGGCTATGTAATCACCGAAGAAGATCCGGCTTATGTCATCGTCGGGATTGATCGTGCTTTTACGTATGAAAAGCTGGCGATCGCCGCACGCGCTATCCGTGCAGGAGCAACTTTTCTCGCTACAAATGCAGATGCTGCCCTGCCGACAGATGCTGGTCTGTTCCCTGGCAATGGTTCACTGGTGGCAGCCGTCTCCGTTGCCTCCGCGACTAAACCAATCGTGATTGGCAAACCAGAGTCCATTATCGTCCAGTACGCACTGGATCAGCTTGGTACTGCTGTGGCTGACACGCTGATCGTCGGGGACAATCTATATACGGACATTGAGGCAGGTGCCAACAGCGGCTTGGACAGCTTGCTTGTTTTGACAGGCTATTCCACGCGCGAAGAAGCAGACCAGCATCATGCTGCTCCTACCCATATTGCGGAAGATTTGCCGGAATGGCAGCGGCGAATCTCACTATGATTCAGCGCATTCTTCCTGCTGCTTCTGGCGGTGGGCAATGCGGCTGGAGGCGGCTGCTGCGACCGCACCAACAAGATCGTCCAAAAAAGTATGGACACCATTACGCTTGTCGTTGAGATCGGCGAGTTTGCCGTGCTTCAGCTTGTCTACATAACCGAAGTTGGTGAATCCGATGCTTCCGTACAGGTTGACGATGGCGAGGGCGAGTACCTCATCTATGCCATATAGCGGCTCGTCTGTTTCAATAATCGCCTGGAGCGGGGGAAGCAGCTGCTTTTGTTCAGCGAGGATATCGAGCTGAATCCCGGTCAGCAACGCGTTTTGGACCTCGCGTTTTTTCAAGACGGACGACACACTGTCGAGACACATGTCCAAGGTGATGTCCGGGATATATTTTGACTGTAGGAACATGACAATTTCAGCAATGTCGTTCATGCTGACTCCTCGTTTTTCCAACAGCTCAAGAACGAAATCTAGACAACTCTCACTATTTAGTGGATGCTCACTCATGCTTGTCCCGCCTCCTTTTCGGCATGAATGCATCTAGTATCTGCATACAGATAGGCACCTATCCCGATCTACCGACATACAATGCCAGAAGAGCAGTATGCAAGGAGGGTGAACAACTGTATGGAAGAAAAAGAGCTTCTTCAGGAGAAGTATGGTTTTGAACTCCAGGGATATCGTACGACGGGGGCAAGCAAGGTACTGGAAACCGATCGAGGCCTTTACTACATGTTCGAGGCGCCAGCCGGATATAAATACAAAAGCAAATTTATTGAGAAAGTCAAACAGCATTTGAGTCAACAGCAAAACATTCGCTTGTTAAAGCTGGTGAACACAACAAGCGGGCAGGCTCACATCGTTGATGATGAGCAGCTTTACTATTTATACAGAGGTGTGCGAGAGGCGGTTCCTGAAAATCCCTATTATGCCGGTGGGCAGTCGCTCGCAAAGTTCCATCTGGCCACGAGTGATTTTTCATCTGACAAGATGTTTATCCCCTACAGTTCACTTGGCAACTGGCCGAGCACGTGGCACAAAAAGCTGCGGAATTTTAATGAGTACCGGGATGCAATGGATGAGGAAAATGTAGAGCTCGCGCCAATGGATGAATATTTGTTGACCTGCTTCACGTACATTACTCAGCTCGGGGAATTGTCCGTTCAATATTTGTTGGATGCTGGTTACGATAAAGTCGTAAAGGAAACTGCTAGTCTCGGGAAAGTAGCCTACCAAAATTTTGATCAAGGGTATATGCTATGGAAAGAGAAGGATGTACGTCTAATGGCAGGCGAATGGAACTGGGTTCTTGATATGCGTACGCGAGATGTGGGGCAGTGGATCAAAGCCGAGACAAAGCGAAATGGCTGGAATGAAGAGGCTGTGTCCAGCTTTCTCGACGGCTACAACAGCGTCTCTGCTCTGCTGCCAGCCGAATATGCCGTGATTTATGCGCTCATGCTCTACCCAGGCAGGTTTTTGAAGCTCGTGGAGACTTATATGGAGTTGCCGGTAGAGGAGCGCCAGGAAGTCAACATTCAAGCATGGCAAACGCAGTTGGAAGACGAGCTAACCAAAATGGAAGACGGACTTCGAAAGTACCCGTTATTCATTGCTGAGCGTTATGACGTATCCATTCCACAAATTGATTGGTTGTGGAGGAAAAAAGATGATCAAGCAACAAGTTTTCGTTACGAGGAAACTCAATCCTGAAGTGATCGCGATGCTTGAAAAAGTAGCCGAAGTCGAGCAATGGACAAAAAATGCGCCGATCCCGCGTGAATTATTGCTGGAAAAGATTAAACATGTAGATGCCGTCTTGACCATGCTGACAGAACGAGTGGACGAAGAATTTTTGGCGAGTACAAAACGACTCCGTATCGTGGCGAACATGGCGGTCGGTTACGACAATATCGATTTGGAAGCGTGCAGACGACACGAGGTCATCGTAACCAACACGCCAGATGTCCTGACAGAGTCTACTGCCGATTTGGCTTTCGCTTTATTGATGGCGACAGGCCGCCGATTGACGGAAGCCAACCGATTTTTATTGCAGGGGGAATGGACATCGTGGAGTCCGACCCTCATGGCTGGGCAAAATGTATATGGTTCGACTCTAGGGATTATCGGAATGGGGCGAATTGGGGAAGCTGTGGCGAGACGCGCCAAAGGATTTGGCATGCGAATCCTGTATCACAACCGGAAGCGCAAACCGCAGGCTGAGCAAGAGACAGGAGCACAGTATGCTGATTTGGCGGAGCTTCTGCAAGAGTCAGATTACGTCGTTCTGCTTACACCGTTGACAGAGGACACACGCATGTTAATGGGGGAAAAACAGTTTTCGCTCATGAAAGAAACCGCTGTTTTCATCAATGTTTCTCGTGGTGGGACAGTCGATGAGTCCGCACTGTATCAGGCGTTGGTAGATAAAAAAATTTGGGCAGCCGGACTGGACGTTTTTGCGGTCGAGCCAGTCCCGATGGATAACCCGCTCTTGCAACTGCCGAATGTAGTCGCATTGCCACATATCGGTAGTGCAACTGTACAAACAAGGGCGGAGATGGCGAGGTTGGCTGCTGCTAATATCGTAGAGGTGCTCAGTGGAAGGGGACCACTGACTGCCGTATGAACACGTTCTTTGTTTTGATTACAGGACTCTTCGTGCTGCTATTGATTGCAGCAGTAGCCGTTTCGTTTCACGTAACCTGGCGCTTGACGCATCCTGTAAGAAAACCGATTCACATGGAACCCCGAGAGTTTGGAATCGAACAGGTGGAGCCCGTTGTCTTTTCGAGCAGGGAAACAAAGATTTCGTTGGCTGGTTGGTACGTGTCGGCAGAAAAAAATGGGCAGGCTTCGAATGGAAGTACGCTGATCTTTGCTCACGGGTATAGTCAAAACAGATTAGAGCCACATCTGCCAGCGTTGTCTCTGGCTGCAAGACTGGTTCAGGCTGGGTTTGATGTATTGATGTTCGATTTTCGCAATGCAGGGGAGTCTAGCAAAGCACTGACTACGATTGGTCTTCGAGAACAGCAAGACCTCCTTGGGGCCATCGATTTTGCAGCAGCGAAGAAGCCCGAGCACAGACTTGGTCTCGTCGGATTTTCCATGGGGGCGGCAACCTCTTTGATGGTTGGCGGAGTGGATGAACGCGTCACAGCGATTGTAGCAGATTCACCGTTCTATTCCTTACGTGAGTACTTGGCTGAGAACTTGCCGCAGTGGACGGGCCTGCCCCGATTTCCATTCAACTGGCTCATCCTTACCTTGTGTCCTGTTTTACTAGGAGCCAACCCGCGAGACGTCAATCCGTATCAGGCAGTCCAGCAAGCGAATAAGCCGATTCTTTTTATACACGGGACAGGCGATACGACGATCCCACTGGTTAACAGCGAACGACTTTTTGAGCTGACCCAAGACGAAGATTCCGAGATTTGGATCGTACCGCGAGCGGGTCACGTCCGCAGCTATGCGTTAGTTCCTGAGGAGTACAGGAAGCGCATGATTGCCTTTTTGGAAAAAGGAATGAATAAGGGGAAATGAAAAAAGCAGCTACGCATTTGCTGTAGCTGCTTTCATGTCGATGTGACTGGATTAGAATACTTGTTGAACTTCTTTGATGCCTGGGATTTCTTCCACCAGTGCACGCTCGATTCCTGCTTTCAGGGTGATGGTAGAGGAAGGGCAGCTACCGCAAGCACCCATCAGGCGCAGCTTCACGATGCCATCTTCTACATCAACGAGTTGTACGTCTCCGCCGTCACGTTGCAGGTAAGGACGCAGTTTATCGAGAACTTCTTGTACTTGATCCATGATATCCATGTTACATTCACTCCTTTCCAACCTCTCCTTTATTATAATCATACCATGGTGAGAAATCCATGGCTTACATGCCCTGTTGACACTTTAAAGTTCAGCTGGCATACCGAAGTTTAGTAGCATGGACTTTTTGTAATCTTTGCATGTTATAATGAAAAAGAAAGAAGCAAGTACTTCAATATAAGGAGTCAGATCTTCGTGAACGTATTTCGCAATGTGAAGGAACTGATTGGTAATACGCCGATCGTCGAAATTACTCAATTTGAGCTTCCAGAGGGTGTCCGCTTGTTCGCCAAGCTGGAGTATTTTAACCCAGGAGGCAGCGTAAAAGACAGACTCGGCATAGAGTTGATTCGTGCCGCTGAGGAAAACGGCCAATTGGCCCCAGGTGGTACCATTATTGAACCGACAGCAGGTAATACAGGAATTGGTGTAGCGCTGGCCGCTGTAGGAACAGGTTATAAAGTCATCTTCTGCGTACCAGCGAAGTTTTCCGAGGAAAAGCAAGAGCTGATGCGTGCCCTTGGAGCAGAAGTCGTCAATACACCGACAGAGCTAGGGATTAAGGGTGCAATCGCAAAGGCAAAAGAACTCGCAGAATCCATTCCAGGTGCTTTTGTTCCACAGCAATTTGCTAACCCGGCGAATCCAGACGCACACTACAAAACAACAGGTCCAGAAATTTGGAGTCAAATGGACGGACAAGTAAACGTATTTGTGGCAGGTGCTGGTTCTGGCGGTACTTTTATGGGTGCAGCTCGCTACTTGAAGGAACAAAATCCAAACGTAAAAACGGTTATTGTCGAGCCAGAAGGTTCCATCTTGAATGGGGGAGAATCCGGCCCGCATAAAACAGAAGGGATCGGCATGGAGTTTTTGCCTCCATTCATGGATACGAGCTACTTCAATGCTATTCACACGATTCTCGATGTGGAAGCATTCGATCTGGTCAAGCAGCTGGCTGCCAAGGAAGGCTTGCTCGTAGGTAGTTCTTCAGGTGCAGCTATGGCAGCGGCACTGCGCGAAGCGAGAGAAGCAGCTCCAGGGACAAATATCGTCACACTGTTTGCCGACGGCAGCGAACGTTATCTAAGCAAGAAAATTTACCAGGGGGGAATTTAAGATGCGCATCAAAACTCGTCTGATCCACGGCGGAATCGATGGAGATCCACATACAGGAGCCGTATCCGTTCCAATTTACCAGGTAAGTACGTATAAACAGGAAGCCATTGGCGTTCACAAGGGCTTCGAATATTCCCGTACCGGGAACCCGACCCGCCACGCATTGGAAACATACATCGCAGAAATCGAAGGCGGCGCACGTGGCTTTGCATTTGGTTCTGGTATGGCGGCACTCTCTACCATCCTCTCCATGTTCAACAAAGGCGATCATCTCGTAGTAGGGGACGATGTATACGGTGGTACTTACCGCGTCGTTACACGTGTATTCTCCCGTATGGGTCTGGAAGCAACCTATGTAGATACGAGTGATCTGGCAGCAGTAGAGGCGGCAATTCGCCCGGAAACCAAAGCAATCATTATGGAAACACCGACAAACCCGCTGCTGAAAGTAAGCGACATCAGCGCGTTGGCAGGAATCGCGAAAGCAAAAGGCGTGCTGCTCGTAGTAGACAACACGTTCATGACGCCATACTGGCAAAATCCGCTGGATCTCGGTGCTGACATCGTGTTCCATAGCGCAACGAAATATTTGGGCGGACACAGCGACGTAGTAGCTGGTCTGGTTGTAGCAAAAGATGCGCAAGTGGGCGAAGACCTCCATTTTGTGCAAAATGCAATTGGCGGTGTGCTTGGACCACAAGATTCTTGGCTCTTGCTGCGCGGTATGAAGACGCTGGGAATTCGGATGGAAGAGCATGAGCACAATGCTCGTACGCTCGCAAAATGGCTGTCTGAGCGCAGCGACATCAAACGCGTCATTTATCCTGGTCTGTCCAGCCATTCCGGTCATGAGCTGATTCAAAAGCAAGCGCGTGGCTTCGGTGGCATGATTTCCTTCGACGTAGGTAGTGCAGAGCGTGCTGACGAAGTGTTGGCAAAGGTAAAATACTACACGCTGGCAGAATCGCTGGGTGCAGTGGAGAGCTTGATCAGCGTACCTGCACGCATGACACATGCTTCTATCCCGGCAGAACGCCGTGCTGAGCTGGGTATTACGGATGGCTTGGTGCGCATCTCTGTTGGTATTGAAGATGTTCAGGACTTGATCGAGGACCTCGACCAAGCATTGTCCTAAGCTAGCTGACCCGGGGGAGGGCGGATATAGTGACTGTCGATATCAAGGTTTTTGGGACAGAGCAATTGTGCGCAAGCTGCGTCAATTTGCCATCTGCAAAGGAAACAGCCGAATGGCTGGAGGCGGCACTCTCTCGCAAGTATGGGAGTGACAGCATCCGCATCGTTTATAGCGACTTTCAACAGCCGCAGACAGACGATGACAAAAGCTGGGCGAATCGCATTATCGAGGAAGATTTATGGTATCCGCTTGTCGTAATTTCCGGGGAAATTGTCGGTGAGGGAAATCCGAAATTAAAGGATATCTACGAAAAGCTGGAAAGCATGGGCGTGCAGCCGATTGCTTCGACAGCAGAAGCCGAATAAACGCATAGAGGGAACGACAATCATTTTTTAAAGCGACCAGATGCATGAGCCTGGTCGCTTTTTTCAATCTGTGCGAAACCAAACAGCTCATTTTTACGTCTAACTAACCATATTGATAGCGAAGGGTGTTTTTGGTATGGGTGGAAAAACAATACTGAGTGGTGTGCTAATTTGTACGCTGTGTTTTACGGGGATACTGGCTCCTATTACCACTCAAAATATCGCTGAAGCAGAATCTGATTACATGATTACATACGAGCTTCCGCCGAATCCAGAAAAGTACTTGTTTTCGAAAAGACAGGAAGTATCGATTGCGAATCCACAACCGATACCTTTTGGACTACGTCCTTATTCTTCTAATGACTATATAAATGACATGCACGTTAAAAGCGATGAATTTCAAACCTCTAAAAAAGGCTTTCTATGGAATGTCTATCACTTTATCGGAGTACTCCCTCCAGCATATCCCACAGACGTAAATATGGAAGACCTGGACCGACAGATCGACAATGGAAAGGACTTTTCGGATGAGAGGGTAAAAGTGCGCGAAGCCCGTGCGCAAATCGAAATGAACGCTCGTATGCAGCCACTCGTTCAGGCTGGGTACGTCATGTCAAACGAGATTGACGATGGAATAGCGACAAAGGAATTCGTCGCTACGGTACTTTATCGCATGTTTGGGAAGATCCGACCCTATCATGGTGGAATTGACCTGAAGGATTCGGAGAATGTTGCCGTTCGCTGGGCTGTTGAGGTAGGGGTGCCTGGTTTTGTAGTAAACAAAGAAAAGTATATTGATCCGCAGACACTACTTACTATGAACCTTGATCCGCATACACTGCTTAGTATGAACCCTGGTCCGGAACCATACGTGGATTCTAGTACGTATGATGACTTGTTTTATTTTATTACGCTTATTATGCCGGGGAAAAAGACGGACTCGGGATGGGAGTATTATCAAGTGGAGCTGAATGAAAGCATGCTGTCCGACTACGCGGCACAGTTCATCCTGTTGAATGGAGATCCGTATTTGAGTTATCGAAATTACGCACTTCATGGAACAGCCGAATACAAAAATGCAGCGAGAAGCATCCGTGAATGGATGATCCCGCGATTCCCTCAGATACTCGATCAAGCACGCAAGGATGCGATGAAGCCCCGCGTATGGGACTGGAGCCGTGATCTCATCCACCATCCGAAGTTTGCCAAGCATGTAGCTGCCTATCGCAAGAATAAAAGCAGCAAAAACGTAGATGCCGTCTATCATGCGGTCAGAGAGCATTACAATCTGAACATCCGTCAAGACTCGGCTACTATTATCAAAAGTGTACTGGATAACGTCAAGTAACGTGCTGTTTACTTTTTGTATATCATTCGTAAACATTCTGTAACGAAATAGAGCAGGCTTCGTCCTATAGTAGTAAATGTAGCCAATAACTTACCATCTAGTGGAGGCCATAACGATGAATAAAAAATGGATGAAGCCTGTTACATATTTTCTGCTTGCAGGAGTTGTAGGCGTAGCTGGATTTTCTGCAATGAATACACAAGTAGCTCACGCAGATTCGGAAAAAGGAAAGCTGTTCTCTGCCGCAGCTGAATTGAAGCTCGCGAAAAACACCTATGTGATCGATCAAAAAACAGCTGACGTGAATGGAGATAAGAAGGATGACGTCGTATACCTGATTGGCGAAAAAGAAAAAGCGGATGACATCTATTCCTCCAATATGAACATCGTAGTGAAAGACGGAAAATCCGGCGCGTATAGCCAAACGGATATCAAAGAGTTGGGCGGCTATGAAGGCGAGCTGACTCTCGTTGACTTCACCGGTGACCATGTTGCGGATGCCTTCGTGAAAACAGCGACTGGCGGAAGCGGCGGTGTTTACAGCCACGTAATAGCTACCTTTGAAAACAACAAGCCAGCCGTGATTTTTGGTGAAAAGGAAAACGAAGGAATCCGTTACGAGGGGAAATTCGTAGATGGCTTTAAAGTAGAGGGCAAAGGCTCCCACCTGGATAAGCCGCTGACGCTTGATGTGAGTGCCAACCAAGATGTATACGTAGCTGCCAAGCTGTATGACAAGGCAGGAAAAGTGCAGCCAACAGAAGATGCTGTTTCTGTATTCTCGTATCCATTCGGTTCTTTGACGCCAGTCGATATGGATGCGAACGGTACATTTGAGCTCGTAGGGGAGCAACGACTTGTAGGTATGAACAACACAGATACTGTTTCCCGCATCAACTCCGTTTGGGGCTACCAAGGGGAAGGCAAATGGAATCCATGGGAAGTAGAGTACTCTACTTTCTTGAAAAAGCACCCAGGTGAAGCGATCAACACCATGATTGAAAAGTAATAATAGTAGAGCTTGATCCGCAGCCTTCTTTTCATGACAGTAATGAAAAAGGAGGCTGTTTTTCGTTGCCAGCGAATGGTTCTAGCAACCGACTTTTTCTCATATGGATTTTTGGTACAGGGGTAACCAAAGGAGGAAGAGCGGATGGACCAACCGATTGCTCGCTACTATGAGTTAAAGGAAATTCAAAAGCAGCTAGAGGAAGAATTGAACGAGCTGCGGAGTAAACTAATTGAAGCTTACAGCGAAGCCGGCAGCGCAGAGGAAGGCGAATACAAGCTGCAGATCTCTTATCAGGAGCGGCGAGAATACAACGATGATCGCCTTTACAACGCCTTGCCAGATCCTTCGCTTTGGCGCCTCATGTCCAAGGCCGATACTGGGAAAATTTCGAGTTTGCTCAAGCTGAATGTCATTCAAGAGAAGATACTGGCAGACACCTTTGAACCGAAAAAAGTACCTGTTTTACGTGTCCATAAGCGATAAGCCAGCAAAATGAGGGAACCGTCAGGATTAGTCTTGACGGTTTTTTACGTTCAAACAATTATCTTGTATAATGGGATGATATTGCCAATTTTTGAGAGGAGGATCGTGCAGATGAAAGTCTTATTTTGCAGTCAGCCATTTCAAGAAAACAAAGTCGATGAAACCTACGAATATGAGTATACGTGCGCAAAACAACTCGGCTTGGATATTCATCTGATCAGCTTGGAACAACTGATATACCAGGACAACCCGTTAGCGGCTGTGAAACAAATCCAACCCTCTCCTGAAAAAGTATTGGCTATCTACAGGGGATGGATGCTAAAACCGTTCCTGTACCAAAAATTATACGACGCCCTTCTAGCCAAAAATATAGAGTTAATCAATACACCCGAAAAGTACGTGCATTGCCATTACCTGCCTGAATCTTATGAGGTCATCAAAGATTTCACCCCGCTGTCGGTCTGGCTGCACAAAGAAGAGATAGACGCGTCATTTGAAAACGTGTATCGGATATTAAATAGATTTGGACAGGCTCCGATCATGATCAAAGATTATGTGAAATCTCGAAAACACGATTGGAATGAGGCGTGCTATATTCCCGATGCTTCCGATAAAGAAAAAGTACAGCAAGTGACCAGCAGATTTTTGGAGCTGCAACAGGATGAGCTGAATGAGGGAGTCGTCTTTCGAGAATTTGTAAAGCTTCAGTTTTTGACCCATCACTCACAGAGCAACATGCCATTGTCCCAGGAATATCGCGTTTTCTTTTTGGATGGCGAACCCATGTACATGGCAAATTACTGGGAGGAAGGACAATATGACGAAACACTGCCAGACCTCGAGCCATTTTTAGAGGTAGCGAAAAAAATCAAGAGTCGCTTTTTTACTATGGATATCGCCAAGCTGGAAAATGACTTATGGACCATTCTCGAGCTAGGGGATGCACAGGTGTCGGCTCTGCCTGAACAGGCTGATAGATGTGAATTTTTCACGAGGTTAAAAAGAAATTTTCTATAGAAAGAGGGATTTTCCATGAAAATAGGCCTGGCTCAGACGAGGTTCCCCCAATCAGCGGCGGAGGGGCTTGCAATCATTAAGCAGCAGATGATAAATGCTGCGCAAAACAATTGCGATCTGATTTGCTTTCCTGAATCGATGATTCCGGGGCTGCGCGGTGTTGGCTATGAAGTGGAAGCATACGATCATGAGGTACAACGGAGAGCTTTGGAAGAGATTCGTGCTCTGGCGAAGGAACGCCAGCTCGCCGTCATTTTACCGATGGAATGGAAGGATGAGCGCGGCTATCGTCTAGTCGCCTTTGTGGTGGGGAAACAGGGAGAAGATCTTGGGTTGCAAATAAAAAATCAGATCGACCCAGATGAGGATCAGTTTGACTATATTCCGGGCGAAGGGCGGCAAATGTTTACGATAGAGGATGTGGCGTTTGGCATTGTCATTTGCCATGAAGGATGGCGATATCCAGAGACGGTACGGTGGGCGGCACGCCGTGGAGCGAGCATTGTTTTCCATCCGATGTTTACAGGGGAGGTCAGCAATCCCGATTTTTACAACGGGGCGATGGTTTGCCGCAGCTTGGAAAACAATATCTACTTCGCCAGCGTGAACTACGCGATTCCGAATCAACAGGTGACGACGGCTTTGATCTCACCGACCGGGGAACGGCTGTGTGTGGCGGCTTCAGGGGTCGAGGAGTTGCTTGTGTTAGAGATTGATCCTGCCAAAGCAACGCGATTATTGGCCCAGCGATTCCAGCCCGGGTTGCTTGAATAGGAAAAGGTCTTCTAACCAACCATAAAAAGCTGACGTCCAACCATCCTGACGTCAGCTTTTTTGCCAGTCTACATCTCCTTGTCCACATATCGCCCATACTTGGGGACAGCTACCCGATCAAACTCCGCAACCAATTGGACCAATCCATCGGCCAATTCCTCGCCATACATAGGTTGACCGTGACCAGTGATTGCATACGCAGGGGCGAGATTGGCAAGCTTTTCGACGGATTGTCGAGCTGCCTGCCAATCCGTTGTCAAATAAACAGGAGGACCGGTCAGTTGCTTTTGCTGAGTCACAACTTGATACAGTGAGTCCTGTTTTACCGTAACAAAAGCGTCCCCTGCGAGGAGAGTTCTGTCTTCATCACGAAAGAAGGAAATGTGCCCGGGGGAATGTCCAGGTGTATGTATCCAGCGCCATCCAGGCATTCCGGGAACACTCCCGTCTTCGGGCAAAGGATGAACATGACTGCCCAAATCGATTGGTTCATTTGGAAACAACGGGGATATCTTCGCAAGCAGTCCACCCTCAACCGTTCCATCTGGCTCCGGATAGTATGTTTGGCCTGTCAAATAAGGGATTTCAAGCGAATGGGCATAGACGGGCACCCTCCACGCTTTTACGAGCTCGATGACTGCCCCGACATGATCGAAATGACCGTGAGTGAGCAGGATGGCTCTCGGCTTGGCATCCTCACCAAAGCGCTCCTGGGCAATCCCGATGATTTGTTCCGCCGATTGTGGCATACCCGCATCTACCAGAACCCATGATTTTGCATCTCCGACCAGCGCGATGTTCACAATTTGAATGGTGTAGCATTCTACATCTGGTCTGACTGTCTCTTCGACTCCACTTCGAAAGGAAGTCATCGGCATGTAATTGTCGGCCAGCGTATCTTTCATATCCTCATATGTGTTGGGTTCCACTAAAAAACCTCCAAGCTGGTTATTCCGGTCTACGATATTATGTGGGTTTCGCTCGGAGATTATTATTGGTGAGTTTTTTGAATTATTTGACGATGGGTCCCATAAGCCCTTCCGCCCAATCCAATATAAACGCTGCCTGACCGGGATTAAGTGTTTGCGGGAGGTTGTCCCGTGTAAAGAACGTATGCTCAGAGCTCTCAGGGCCCTCTTGTTTGAGTTCCCCATGAAACGAGGTTACTCGAAAGATGATTTGAACACTGAACACCTTGTCGCCGTTCGGGTATTCTCTGCAACCCGAAGGGCCGGAGTATATTCCAAACAGCTCTGGCGCCTCAATGATCAGATTGGTTTCTTCTTCTACTTCACGAAATAGTGTCTCTATAAAGGTTTCCCCGATTTCCATCAGACCTCCAGGTAGACACCAGTTGTTCTGGTCTTTGCGCCTTTGCAGCAAAATACGTCCAAGCTCGTCCTCGATGATCGCTCCACAGCCTACAGTTATCAGCCGTTCTTGCCCGATCAGACGGCGCATTGTTTGAATATAATCATTCATCTGGAAAAATCACCCTCCTAATCCTTTGATTATACAAAAAGAAAACCTGTTAGACCATCCGGTCAACAGGCTTGTTTGCTATCCCATATGCTTTTTGTACATCCATAGCTGACCGCTCTTGATGACACGAGCCATCTGACCAACCAGAGACATTTTCCCCATGCTGGCAAAGCCTTCCTTTTTGCCGAGGGAACCGAGGAAGCCTTTGTGCTTGAGAGCAGGCAATGAAGCTGGATACTCCTCACCTTTGATGTCTTTTTTCAACATCAAGGCAATTTGTTCGCCTTGGATCTCAGCTGTTTGCGCGCTCGGCGCGATGATGGTGCTTGCACAGTCACCTACTACATACACGTTCGTATGGGATGGGATTTGATGGTACTGATTGAGTTTGGCGCGTCCGATGTTGTCTGTTTCGATCGGCAGAGAGCGCACGATTTTGTTCGCTTGAATACCTGCTGTCCATACGATAACATCACTTTCAACAGGCTGATTGTGGTTGTACACGATCCCTTGCTCGATGCCAGTGACATTCGCCATGGAAACAAGCTGTACATCGTGCTCAATGAACCATTGAGATGCATATTCCTGAAGCTTTTTCGGGAATGGGCTCAAAATGCTTTGACCGCGGTCGATGATGCGCACATTCAGGTCGGGACGGCTCTCGCGCAGCTCAGCAGCCATTTCCACTCCGGAAAGACCACCGCCCACAACGCTAACCGTACCGTATGGGTTCACATTATTGATTGCCATGTATGTGTTGCGAGTAGCTCCCATGGTTTGAATCGAACACGTAAATTGATCAGCACCAGGGATATCATGGTAACGATCCTCACAACCCAATCCGATTACAAGCCAATCGTAGGAGAGGGTGTCCCCGTCAGCAAAATTGACGACCTGCTCGTCCATTTCCACGCCAGCAATTTCACCGTATTTGACGGTCAGACGCGGATCGTTTGGAAAAGTAACACGCAGGTGAGATTCCGGTGTAGTACCTGCCGCCAGAGCGTAATACTCCGTTTTCAAGCCGTGAAACGGCATACGGTCTACGAGGGTTATAAACACGTCATCTGGTAAATCAGGGGACAGGACTCGCTCAATAATACGAAGACCCCCGTATCCTCCTCCAAGGATCACAAGTCGTTTCATAGAAGGTCTAGTCCTTTCTTCTGTCCGTTTTTTACAGCACCCACTCTATTTTTAGTCTCTTTCACTAAAAATGCAAGCAGAATCTTTTTCCCGTTTTCTCCGCTGGATTTTTATCAAAGTCGCGGTACAATAAAGTACGTGATGATGTCGAAATAATCGGTAGGTGACAATAGATGAAACCACTAGTAGAATTTTGCGCGAGCAATGTTTCCTCTTATACGCAATCCGTCGTGGATGCATTGGAAAATGATCCTGATCTGGATGTGGACGTACTCGAGTACGGCTGTCTCGGGTATTGCGGTGAATGCTACATGGAGCCATTCGCGCTCGTAAATGGCAGCTTGGTACAAGCTCCAACAGCCGATGAATTACTGGTGAAAATCAAGAATAAATTACGGGAGGAAGAAGAGCTGCTGGATGCAGATTTTCCTCTGTAGATTGTTCTCTTAGGATGTTCATTGGGGAGCATGATCAACCGCGCACGTATCAAAATAGTAAAGCTGATGCCCAAGTGATCTGGAGCATCAGCTTTTTTTTGATTAATGTTCTTTGATCACGTTGTAGAAGGTATCGCGTTCCAGAGCGCGTTTTCCAGCGCCTTTGATCAACCAAACCAACTCATCTACTGTCAGGGCTTGCTGGGTAAGTGCACCGGCTGAGTGGCTGATGCGTTCCTCGATCAAGGTTCCGTGAGCATCGGAAATTCCCATTTGCAGAGAAAGCTGTGTGAGTTGGGTACCGATGTTGATGAAGTATGCTTTGATATGCTGGAAGTTATCGAGCATCAGACGGCTGATTGCCATTGTTTTCAAATCATCAATGGCAGAGTTACGGCGTTTGATACCTGCTGTTGCTTTGATCGGTTGAACAGCCAATGGAATAAATACCATGAAGCCGTTTGTGTCATCTTGCAGCTCGCGCAGGCGAAGCATGTGGATCACGCGCTCTTCCAATGTCTCGATGGAGCCGTATAGCATGGTGGTATGTGTTTTCAAGCCCAACTCATGAGCCGTGCGGTGTACTTGCAGGTACATGTCTGTACTTGCTTTTTCCGGGCTCATTTTCATCCGATAGCGCTCAGTTAAAATTTCAGCGCCACCACCAGTAAGGCTTTGAAGACCAGCCTTCATCAGCTCTTGCAAAACCTCGCGGATGGAGAGACCGGAAATGCGGGAGAAGAACTCAATCTCTGCACCTGTATACGATTTAATCGTCACATCCGGGTACGCTTTTCTCAAGGTACGAAGGGTGTCGAGGTAGTATTCAAATGGCTTGTGCTGGTTATGTCCGCCAACGATATGAAATTCACGGATACCTGGATGGAAGCGCGTTTCTACATAATGAAGCAACTCTTCCATGCTCATCGTGTAGGCACCTTCATCCCCTTCATCGCGGCGGAAGCCACAGAATTTGCAATGAGCTTCACATACGTTGGTTGGGTTGATGTACAGATTTTGCAAAAAGTAAACGTTATCCTGATTCTTGCGATAGTTAATAACGTTAGCCAATTGTCCAATCGTCAAAAGATCGTTGGAATTAAAAAGGGTGACACCGTCTTCCAAGGTAAGTCTTTCGCCATGCATAACTTTTTCAGCGATTCCGGCGAGAGCTTTGTCTTGTATGGCAATCGTTTCAAGCGCCATTCCAAACACTTCCTTTCAAAGTCAATGGTTCTTAGATGAAAGAGCTTTAATCCAGTCCTACCCAATCGATATTCGTTCCATGGGAGTGGAAAGCTCTTAGGAATAAAGTGAATCTCGGGCAACAAGAGCACCTATATTATAAACCTCTTGGTAAGTACGAACAATATCATAAGTTCTCCAACTCTACACTTGGCTCCTTCTCACCCCATTTTCCCACTCGATCGGTCATGAAAAGCCGTTATTTTTTTGTGTGAAATATTGTAAAAAACTAACAAATATCGGCATTAAATGGGGAAAGTAGGAATTTTTCGTTTGCGAAATTCTAGCTGTTCTTGTAAAATATAGTAAGAAAGCCTGATCTATTATTAGGAGGAGCTTCAAATGCGGGACGTTTTGCTCGAGAAAATCGAACTCCTTCGACAGCGTATGGTAAATATGGGGTTAGAGTTTGGGTTAGATCATCCAGATGTCCTAGAATACAGTATACAAATTGATCAACTACACA
The DNA here is from genome assembly GCF_013284275.1 of Brevibacillus sp. HB2.2. Classification (NCBI taxonomy): domain Bacteria; kingdom Bacillati; phylum Bacillota; class Bacilli; order Caryophanales; family Paenibacillaceae; genus Brevibacillus; species Brevibacillus sp. HB2.2. Next base: position 15,700 of record NZ_JABSUV010000010.1, on the reverse strand, counting down.
ACGAACTGAACCAGATCGATCATAGTCTGTCTAAGGCAGAGAACCGGAAGAAATCGTATAGATTTTATTTAATGGAAAACAATGCACACTTTGCATAGGAAGGGGAAACCCTTCTTTTTTATTTGGAAAGAGAGAATGAGCTCGTAAAGTGCAGGGGAAGCTTGTGGGAAGAAGCGTTTCTTAGTAAACTGAATATACTGGTTGTAACAAGTGCAGGAATGATGAGCCTGTGAAGGAGGGAAAGAAGCATGATTACATTGACAGAGAGCGCCAGTCTGAAAGTAAAAGAAATGCTGGCAGCAGAAGGCAAGCCCGATGTGTTTTTGCGGGTAGGTGTCAGAACAGGTGGTTGCAGCGGCTTTACCTACGGGATGGGCTGGGACGAAGAGATGAAAGAAGGCGACGAGACCTTCGAGCAAAACGGTGTGAAAATTGTTGTCGATAAGGACAGCTACCCATACATTAAAGGTACACAAATCGATTTTAAGGAATCGATGATGGGTGGAGGCTTCTCCATCGAGAATCCGAATGCAGTCGCTTCTTGTGGTTGTGGATCTTCGTTCAAAACAGCGTTGGCTGAAGGAAAAGCGGAGAAATGTGACGACTAAGACAAAAAAAGTCAAATAAAACGGAACCCCTTCGACTTGTGTGGAGAATGATTGCGCACGAGTTGAAGGGGTATTTTGTTGTGCGAAATAAACCAATTTACAAAATATGGACTTGAATTTATAGTTAGGAATAATTGGAATCGTACCCACAATCCATACTTCGGTATGGATTTTTTTTGCGGCAACCTGTCACAAAATGACAGCTTTGTTTGTTATACCTGCGAATCGGAGGTGAGAGGGCTTGGATCATAACGAAATGGAGCAAGTGTTAAAGGAGGTCAGAGCTGGGGATATCGACCAATTTGGTTTGATCATCGATGTGATGCAAAAGCCGTTGTTCGTGTATTGCTATCACATGCTGGGACACCGACAGGAAGCGGAGGATGCTGTCCAGGAGGTTTTCTTGAAGGCATTCGAACAGCTGGATAGCTATCGACACAACGTTTCTTTTTCGGCATGGATGTATAAGATCGCGTATCATCATTGCCTGAACCTGTTAAACAGGGCGAAGCTGAATCGCGTGGTCACTTTTTTGCGTGCGGGGATTCAGACGGTCAGTCGCCATGAGGGTGAAAAGAAGATTGAAGATACGGAGTACCTGAACAACCCTCTTCATGTAGCGATATCAAAGCTATCCGTAAAGGAGCGGAATCTCCTAATCTTGCGCGTGGTGGAAGAACGCAGCTACGACGAGTTGGCCTTGTTGTTTGATATAAAGCCAGCTACGCTGCGAAAACAGTATGAGCGGGCATTGAAAAAATGTAAATCTTACATGCTCGTGAGTGAAGGCGGTGATAGACATGACTCGATCTCAGCAACCCGATGATTGGAAACAGCAGTTACTAGCAGCCGCCGATGATTTCGATGTCAAGGATCAAGTCCTTCAAAAAATCAAGGAACGAAAAAATATATCGGAGGGAAAACAGATGAAAAAAAGATTAGGATTACTTGTCGCGGCTATTCTTGTGTTTGGGGGAACATCCGCTTATGCAGCTATAAAGGTATACGAATTGAAGAATGAAAAAGGGGAAGCAGTAGTGAAAGTGCAGCAGACTACTGCACCACAAGAAAAAAGTAGCGAAGAAACAATAAAAACCTTTGAAGACGCACGAAACTCGCTTAAGCAAGGAGAAGGTGCAGCTATTTATATACCTGGACCGGACAATCCGAAAAAACGTGTTTCCTTCACATATATTCCTGTTGAACATCTGACCACACCGCCGTTGCAGAAAGAAGTGGGCAGCTTTTACGAGGTACCGGCAGAGATAGCGGGTGGCTACAAATTCTTAAAAGGACATGTCGAGTATCCATTTGATTATAGCCAACCAGAATTATTCGCTGAAATGCACAAGGAGGCTGAGAAGGACAAGAAACAAATCGTCATGCGAAAAGTATCTCCTAAGCCGACATTAAATAGAGTCTTTACGTTGTACAAAGGGAGTGAAGGCACAGAGGCAGACGGAGACGTGTACATTGCCATCACGAATTTTGAAGGGGTGAAATGGATCGAAGAAGAAGCAGGAGAGGATGCAATTGTAGAAAAAGTGAAAGTCCAAAAATATGAGGGAATGTATGTGGCCCAGAAGCTATTGGATGGAAAAGAACAAAAACTTGTAAAAGTTTATCAAGAGGACAAAAACAGACTCATTGAAGTGGGTGCCATGAATCCTGCTTTGACGAAAAAAGATTTACTGATGATTGCCGAGAATTTAAAGTAGATACACGACGGAGACGAGGGAATTTATCGTCTCCGTTTTGTTTGGAACCAAAAGAGATAGAACAAGATTCCCACAGCGATGATGACCACGATCCCTGTAAAGACATAATCAGTCCATACTAGATTGGTAGAACGGATCGGCATGGCTCCAGGACCTAGCGCTTGCAGATCCCCTCCGGCATCGGACTTGATGGCTGTTCGTGTACAGATATTGGTTTCCAGCTCATTTAGCTCCCAATAAGAGGCATAGACAAGATATTCTTGACCCGGTTGAAAAGGAATGCCGCATGAACCTCCAAGACCGCTGGTGACGATCTGAACTTGTGTCTGATCTACTCCTTTCCACGTGGACTGCACCTCGAAAGTAACATCAAAGCCCCCTCGCTCTGGTTTATCCCAAAAGGGAAGCCAACGAAGCCAGTCTATTCGCTCATTTACCTGGAGCACCTTGCCTGTAAATACAGCAGCAGACTGATCCTTTGCTGTTAAAGGGTCAGGAGGTCTGGCACAACTACAGGCCGACGCAGGAAAAGGCTGGAGGAAAAAGGTGAAAAGAAGCACGAACGAGAAAACGATAAGATTACCTTGAACATTCCTAAAAATCATCACTGATCCACTCCTCTAAACCATAAGACGGAGAAAAGAGAGGATTGTTCCGAAAATGATGGCAACGATTTTTTTGTGTATTCTGGTGGGAATAATCTTTCTCACCTTCCATACGACTTATGTCAAAACATCGACAGTGAAGCTGACGATCCCTTCTGTCCCTCCACTTACAGTGGTTCATCTTTCAGATCCTCATGGACGAATACGGTTTTGGAATGGAGAGCTGCACAAACTGGTGAATGTCCACGAGCCGGATTTGGTGATGGTGACGGGAGATTTGACACAGCACAGTGGGCAGTTGGCGCGTGTGTTAAATCAGCTAGCAAAAGTAAAGAGCAAGGATGGAATCTTCTTTGTACCTGGCAATTACGAGAGAGAAGCAGGAAGATTTCAGAAAAGGGTCTATTCCGCTGCTGTTTCCCGTTCCCAAAAAGAAGCCTGGCAGCAGGTGATGACGGTATTGGAAAACGAGAGTGCCGTGATAGAAAAAGACGGCACTCGCATTTGGATATACGGCTTCGATAACTCGATTTACGGCAATGAACGGCATACGGAAAAAGAGATTCGGCAGGCGAACTTGACGATCTTTTTAGCTCACTCTCCGAACATTATCTCGTTGATTCACAACGAGGCTTTGAAAGCTGACCTTCTCTTGACCGGACATACCCACGGGGGACAAGTCCGCATGTTCAATCGTACTGTTGGTGCTTACAAGCATTTTCATATCGGGCAAAAAGAGGATCCATTCGTTGGCGTATTTGGCATTAGTCGCGGATTAGGTGCTTCCAGGCTGCCAATCCGGCTCAATTGCTTTCCCGAGATCACGGTATATATGATCAATCCATCATGAACGCTCAAGTTCAATAATCGTTCCCCAATTCGTCACGGTTCGTTCACAGGATGTCAGATTTTGGATTGGTCTCATCGAGTAAGATGGAAGTGTAGAAAAAGAAGAAAGAAGGGGTCAAAAGTGAACAAGAAGTGGGGTCTATTGATTTCTTCAGTTGCATTGTCTGCAATGTTGATGACAGCATGCGGCGGAGACAAGGAGCAAGCTGCTAGCACGGATGCTGCAGCGACTACTGGCACACAAGTGAATATCGAAGCTAGTAACTGGAAATTCAATCAAGAAACCTATGAAGTAAAAGCTGGCGAAGAGTTCACGCTCAACTTCAAGTCGACAGAAGGCTTTCACGGTATTGGTATCCAAGGGCTGGATGTAGACCTTCAAAAAGATGGCAGCAAAACGATGAAAATCGATGCCGCTGGTGAGTACACCATCTTTTGCAACGTAATCTGTGGACCGGATCATGGCAAAATGGTAGCAAAATTAGTCGTGAAATAATTCGATTCTTTTATGGCATAAAACAACAAACAAGCACTTTGGCCTGCATAGCAGGTCAAGGTGTTTTTTCATTTCACTAGTGGGGACATACTACATGGGCAGCCACTCATCGAGTAAGGGAGGGAACCACATGTCCAAGCACAACAACAAAGACAAACGCCCAACGGAAGCATCCGCTGGCTCACGCAGCACTCCTCCGAAAACGGGAGAGAACACTGGGCATAATCTGCGGAAAGAAGACCGATCGTAACATACAGGCTAAAACGAAAGTAGGAAAGAGTCCTCCCTGACGGAGGGCTTTTTTGCTTGTTATATACATGTTTTCGCGATTTTTGCACATCGTAAGGAGGAAAAGTTTTCAAGTCGGTGATGCGATCCAAAAAGGAGATGAGTGACACTGGATAAGAAACACTACTACGTGACCTTGCAAGCGGGAACGACCGTGGCAGAAATCCGCGATGAAAAAGGCTCCGCCACGTACGATTTTGAGATCGAAGCGACCGATGTAGAAGTTGGCATGATGCGCGATCTCTTCAATAACTGTATGCACGGCGATTTCATGATGTGGATGCATGGGCATACGCTATGGTCTGACATGCCGGATCGGGACAACGACGAATACGATGACAACCTGCGGGCCATCTATCAGCTTATTTATGAGTATGGCACCGAAAAAACGAAAAGCGATCTGGAGCAAATGGGTCTGGTAAAGCTATTGGGGTTGGATAGAGAAGAATTGCGTCCTTTTTAACGGATCAATCATAGACGTTTTTCTAAAAGAAGAAGGAGTGAACAGCATGAAAATGTGGAAGCAAGGAATGATGACTACAGCGCTGGTAATGGGTCTCGCGATGCCAGGAGTCGCGTTGGCCCAAGATGTATCTGCAACAGTTGCCCTGGTGATCAAGCCGACTCACGGCCATGAAGAGCATGGAGAAAAGCACATGAAGGTGCAATATAGCTCAAACAGAGGCGTTCATCAAAAAATGTACATGCTCTTGCTGGCGGAAAAATATGCACCAGATAGCGTGGGGAAATGGCAGGCAGCGTTTAAAGAACGCGATCGTTTAATGAACGAGTTCGGGGCGTTGAGTGACGACCCGAAGTGGCAGGCGAAGCGTGAAGAACGCAAGCAACTGATCAACAAGCTGAATGAACAAGTGAAAAAGGGCGAAATCACCAACGAACAGATGGAAAAGCAGTTCAAGGAATGGAAAGACAAAAACATGGGGCCGAAAGAAGAGCGTGACGCCCGAAGAGCCCGAATCGAGCAGATGAAAAAGACACACGATGCTTTTGACTCGGCGATTGAATCTGGTGATACTGCCAAGATTAAGGAGTCGCTTCAACAAATGCTGGAACAAATGCAAGCAAACAATTCTCGCATGGCGGAAAAGCTGGCCATGAAGAAAAAATAACGATTCGAACAAAAAAGGACGTGGCCGACTTACTGGTACGCGTCCTTTTCCATATCAGTTACAAGCATAACGGGGGTCCATTCATCCAGAAAGACCTTCTCTTCAATTTGGCAGGAAGGACACCAGCCTGTATGGACGCATTGGTGGCGTGTACGATCTAAGTAACCGTTATCCATCTTGGCATCGTCTATCTCCCGGTACGGGCTGTAGCTCCCATAAAAGTCATACAAACGGCCTGCATCTTGCAAAGCTTGACCGCATGCTGAACAGGGTTGTTGGAGCGGTGTGAAGCCATTGCAAACTGGGCAGAGATGATTCAAAGTGTAATCGCCTCCTTCGTTGCTTCTACTGTGCACGCCAACAAAAGCGGTTATACAATGGAATGAAAAATCCCTGTCGCAGCCATCGGAGGCAACAACAGGGACGAAACATTTTTACGATTTGAAGTTGTCCATACTTGAAGAATGACCAGGCTGCAATTTGGCATCCGGATTAAAGTAGGAAACCGCATTGTTTACAGCGGTAGGTGCTTCACCAAATCCGACAGCGATCAGCTTGACCTTACCAGGGTAGGTAGCGATATCGCCTGCTGCGAAAATGCCAGGGATGTTTGATTCCATGCGTGTATCGACCACGATGGAGCCTTTTTCGAGCTCCAGCCCCCAGTTCTTGATTGGACCGAGAGAGGAGATGAAGCCGAAGTTGACAATGACTGCATCGACTTCCAGATCCATTTCTTCTTTTGTCGTGCAATTGGCCAGCGTGAGTTTTTCGATGCGCTCCTCGCCGTGCAAAGCTGAAATTTCGTATGGTGTCGTGACGTTTACTTTGGAGGACATGAGCATTTCTACGCTATGTTCATGTGCGCGGAACTTGTCTCTGCGATGGATGAGGTGTACTTCTTTTGCGATAGGTTCTAGCATGAGGGACCAGTCCAGAGCGGAATCACCGCCGCCAATAACAGCTACACGCTGTCCCTTGAAGGAGTTCAGATCGGTAACAAAATAGTGCAGATTGGATTTTTCATATTTGACGGCATCTGGGTGTTCCAGCCTGCGAGGTTCGAACGCTCCTACCCCAGCAGTGATGATGACGGATTTGGAGTAGTGAGTGCCTTTGTCCGTAGTGATTTCAAACACATCGTCTACTTTTTTTACGACATTTTCCACTTTTTCTTCCAGGCAAACGGTTTGCTGAAAGCGGGAAATTTGATCTTTCAGATTATTGATCAAATCCTGTGCTAAAACCTTTGGAAATCCGGCAACATCATATATGTACTTCTCCGGATAAAGAGCGGATAATTGCCCGCCTAGCTGGGGCATGCTCTCAATGATTTTTACACTGGCCTGCCTCATCCCGCCATAGAAAGCGGTAAATAACCCGGCAGGGCCTCCACCAATGATCGTAATGTCGTAGATTTGCTCGTCCTTTTGCAGAAAATTCAATCCAAAGCACCTCCGAATTAATCGTAAGCGAACTCCTCAACCATTATAACCCATCTAAGTGGAAAAACAGGAGAGAAAATTCGAAAGATGATAGGCAAAAAAACCTTGCAAATCCAATTGGTTGTCGATAAGATGAGGATGACTGTAAAGAATTTGTCACATTTTTCTATGGCTGACTTTGTGCATTTTTTCACAGAGTGGTTCAGATGGCATCGGAGGCAATAATTCCGATACTACACGGATCATAAATTGGGGCATCTTAATTTGTACCAGACCACGTGAAAAATCGCACAATCTTCCTAAAGTTACCATGAACAATGACATCATACATGATTGGAAGGGATACTGATGGGTACACCCAAAATCCTGATTCTCGGCGCTGGATACGGTGGTTTGCTCACAACGTTGCAGCTTCAGAAAAAGCTCAACTACAATGAGGCGGAAATCACCTTGGTCAACAAGCACAACTATCACTACATCACGACTTGGCTGCATGAGCCGGCTGCAGGTACTGCACCAGCGGATCACGCCCGCGTCAGTCTGGATGGCATTTTGAACAAGGACAAAGTCAACTTTGTCAAAGGAACGGTGCAAGCCATTCAGTCAGAGGAGCAGACCGTTACGCTCGATAATGGCGAGGTGCTGTCGTATGACTATCTCGTCATCGGATTGGGCAGCGAGCCAGAAACGTTCGGTATTGAGGGACTCAAGGAGCATGCGTTTAGCATTCGCAGCATCAATGCGGTCCGCAATATTCGCGAGCATATTGAATACATGTTCTCCAAATTTAAAAATGAGTCGGATCGTATGGACTACCTCACGTTTGTTGTGGGTGGAGCTGGCTTTACAGGCATTGAGTTTTGCGGAGAGCTCGGCGATCGTCTGCCAGAGCTGTGCCGAGAATTTGATGTTGATCCAGAACTGGTGAAAGTCTACTGCATTGAGGCAGCACCAACTGCATTGCCTGGCTTTGACCCAGAGCTGATCCAATACGCCATAAATGTATTGGAGAGAAAAGGCATCGTGTTCAAAATTGGAACACCCATCAAGCAGTGCACTCCGGATGGCGTACTGTTGAATACCGGAGAAGAAATTAAATCGAAGACCGTTATCTGGGCAGCAGGTGTCCGCGGCAACAGCATCGTGGAAAAAGCAGGTTTCGAAGTCATGCGCGGTCGCGTCAAGGTAGACGAATACTTGCGTGCGCCTGGCCATGAAAATGTTTTTGTCGTAGGGGATTGTGCCTTGATTTTCAATGAAGAAGGACGTCCGTATCCACCAACTGCGCAAATCGCGGTGCAGGAAGGCGAGACGCTGGGTGAGAATCTCGCTGCCTTGATCCGTGGCGATCTTCCGCAAAAATTCATCCCGCATCTGCAAGGGACACTGGCTTCTCTTGGAAAAGGTGAGGGTATCGGGCAAGTTGGTTCGAAAAAGCTGTTCGGCAGCACAGCAGCCATGATGAAAAAAGCGAGCGACCTACGCTACTTGTACAAAATTGGCGGCGTCGGTCTCGCGCTGAAGAAAGTAAAGCTGTAAAACGATGCGTCACGCGAGCATTCAAGTCCGGGGGCTCATGGTCCGCGAAGAGATGGATCGGTACAACGCTATGATGGAAGTGGGCCTTTATCTGGAAGAGCAGGGGCGACACGATTTGGCATGGCATGTACAGCGTGAAGTAGATATTCTCATCCTGCCTGCCATCGAACGGCTCAAGGAAAAGGGCCGCGAGAGGGATCGGGAAAATCTGCGATACATGATCGATAATGGGCTCCTAGATGACGAGGATGATTGATAGGTACCCCCGGCGATGAAGAGCCGGGGGTTTCGTTTAGCTAGGACATGAAAGGAGCGAGCCGGATGCGTGAAGGGAAGGTTTGGTTAGGCGCCTGCGGAATTGTCATTCGCGGGCAAGAAGCTTTGGTTGTCAAAAAAACGTACAGCGGACTAAAAGGGCAATGGTCATTTCCAGCGGGATTCGTGCAGGAGGGCGAGACAGTAGATGAAGCAGCAGTACGTGAGGTGCTGGAAGAAACGGGTGTCGAGGCAGTCGTGCGACAAGTAGCGGGAATCCGTTCAGGCGTTATTCGAGAGTCCATTAGTGACAATATGGTCGTTTTTTGGATGGATTACATAGGGGGAGAACCGCGTCCGCAGGAAGGTGAGATCGCGGAGGCGAGATTTATGCCCATACAAGAGCTGCTTCATGATCCGTTGTCTTCGACTTATTTGAAAATCATATTGCCGGACTATATTAAACGGGAACAGGGAATGACAGGTCGATCGTTTGCTATTGATCCCATTTTTCAATACACTTCCTATAAAATCTTTAAGCAATCCTGCGAATAAACTAGATAAACTGCAATGTTTCCGTTTACATTGCGGTTTTTTTATGTTTTTTCGCGATGAACTGCATTGTAAACCAAGGGGAGATTCTGATATAGTTAGATACATCTAAATAATCTGAAAATACATGCAATTATTCTTCACGCATGTATGCCGAAAGGGGAGCTCAACATGAGACAAAAACAAGAACAGTGCCCATACTGCCATGGCCAAGGGTATTTCCAACTGCTCCTGGGGGGCTCGGAGAATTGCCCTAACTGTGACGGAGCCGGTACACAGGAAGCTCAGAAGGAAGCTGTTTCTTCTCATCCATAATGAGTAAGGAACCTCGCATAGAAAACCGTCGAAGCGAATGCATCGGCGGTTTTTTCTGTCAGGCGTGCAACACATACGCTTGGCTTCTCTTATTGACCGATCCCTCGCCTTTTTGCTACACTTAATACCGAAAATAGCCCGCCTTTCCTGTATTTGCATAAAAAGTGGCAAAAGGTGGGGAAGGTGGCAGGAGGTCTTTTTCGGCGATGAACTTGATGCAATTTATGGTATCCATTGTTCTGTTCTCCGTGCTAGGGTTTGGCATTGGGTTTATTTTAAACATGATTTTGAAAACGACATGGTTTCCAGTTGTAATCGGCGTTGGTGTAGTCGTAGGTGCACTTGTCTATCAACAAATCGTTCCGGGAATTTGGGATTCGCTCATTCTGGGCTGCGGCATGGCAGGTACAGTGGCGAGTGGCTGGACCATTCACACGCTTCGCAAAAAAGGATATCGGATGTTTTAAAACAAGCACAAGCAGGCCGTCGTTTCGGGCCTGTTTTTCTTTTGGCATTGGATTAGAAAAATGGGCAACAGACAGAATATTTCTATAATCAACCAAAATTTGTGTATACTTTCCTCCTCGTCGGGACATGACTAGAAACGAGAGGAGGTTTACCAAGAAATGAATGGAAAGCAGTTCGTAAGTATCGTCGCGCTGTTCATCCTGGTCTTGACGGCCTTCGCAAGCGATGGATACAGCTATAATGTTGTGGGAGACTACGGTGTCTCATCCACTTTTGGAATCAAGGAAACGAAAGAGGGGCAACGTGTCGTCAAAAAACGGACGGTATCTGCCAGTTCTCTTACTCAAGTGATTGATAAAGCGGATGTATTTCACGATCAATATCCAAAAGTACGTGTAGTGGCAACTGGCTACTATGCCGGATACGAATCGACGGGCAAAAATCCATCTCACCCGTCCTATGGCATTACCTATTCAGGTGTAAAAGTACGTAGAGACGACTATTCCACGATTGCAGCTGATTTGCGCGTTTTCCCGCTGGGGACCATTTTGTACATTCCCGGTTATGGATATGGTGTGGTAGCTGACAAGGGTGGAGCGATTCGCGGCCATAAGATTGACCTGTATTTCGAGACCAAGCAGGACGTATTCTCGCAATGGGGGAAAAAGTCGGTGGACGTGTATATCGTAAAAAAAGGCGAAGGCAAAGTAACGGAAGCTTTTCTGAATAGCTTGAATGAAAAAGGAATCGCGGCCATGGCGGAACCCGTCAGCGGCCAACAACAAACTGAATAGCAACGAATGAAAACCAATGGATGCCGCATCGGTGGCATGAAAGAAAAAAGAAAAAACGTTCAAGGCACAAGCTTTGAACGTTTTTTGTGTCATTTTTTATGAATCAAATCAACCAGCTTCTCCAATCCTTCCAAAATGCGAGGAGAAGGGCGGCAATAGAGGCCTTCTTCCAACAAGTGGACCTGATTGTTTCGAATCGCGGTCATATTCACCCACTCTGGGCGATTGGTGATCAGATCAGGCTTGATTCGCTTCAGTTCAATTCCGCACCAGACGACGCAAATATGATCCGGATTGCGTTCCATGACCATTTCCCGCGTAGCCTTGACGTTCGCGACAGGATAGTCTGCAAAAATATTGATGGCACCCGCAATGTCACTGACATCGGTCAACCAGTTTTCCTGACCCGGTGTGTAGATGGGATTCGGCCACCATTCCCAGTAAAGCTTCGGGCGTTGCTCGTACGTCGCTGCCTTTTGCCGGATGCTTTCAATGGTTTCGTCAAATTGGATCGCAAGCTGCTCGGCTTGCCTCTGTGTTCCTGTCGCCTCACCGACGAGTCGGATATCATGAGCGATATCCCCGATGCGGGAAGGGTTCAGGACGATATGAGGAATGTCTCTGTTGCCCAGAGCTTCTATATTCTTCTCCATGCCAGGAACAGAGAGGGACGCTACGACCAGATCCGGTTGGAGAGCAGCGACCCGGTCCATATCGATTGTCAAATCGGGTCCAACCCGGGGGAGATGCTGCCACTCCAGCGGCCAGTCAGAGTGATCATCCAAACCGACGACATGCTCATGCAGGCCTAAATAATACAGGATTTCGGTATTGCTGGGACAGATGGAAACAATGCGCATGGGAGCCCTCCTTTAAAAAAACGGATGGAGCAATAACGCAATCATGACGCCTAACCAACCGCCGATCAATACCTCGATCGGTTGATGACCGAGCAGTTCTTTCAGTTTTTTTGCTTTTTCATGGCTAGGGCGTACTTTTAACGATTTCATACCTTCTAGCAGGTGGTTGAATTCATCGACCAGCTTGTTTAAGACAACGGCTTGCATACCGGCATGGCGGCGGACACCTGCGGCATCAAACATCACGATCACACCGAGAATCGCGGAAATAGCGAACATGTTGCTGCCAAAGCCCTCACGCAGTCCCACGGCTGTGGATAGGGCTGTCACGGCAGAAGAGTGAGAGCTGGGCATACCGCCTGTACTCATGAGCAATGACCATTGCCACGTTTTTGTGGCAAAAAAATGAAGGGGAATTTTGATAAATTGGGCGATCCCTATGGCTAGCAGTGCTGCCCATAAGGGGAAGTTTTCAAAAAAATCCGCCACGGAAAATCCATTCCTTTCTACTGTGCGCTTATCTCTAGGATTATTGTAACAGAAGGGCGTTGTCTTAATCCGTGAAGTTTTTGTTTGGATGTAAAGTGACTGCCAATCTGTGTTACCATGAAGATGGAAGGTTCGAAACGGAGGCATGCATCCATGGGATATCCTGAGCAGTATTTGCAGTTCATTGAAAAATTCAATGATGGAGAATACTATGAATGCCACGATCTGTTGGAAGACATCTGGATGGAAGACAAGTCAGACAAGTTTTTGCAAGGATTGCTGCAATTATCAGTCGGACTGTACCACCAAGAGTACGGCAATATCAAAGGTGCTCGCTGGATGTTAGGCAATGCACGAAAGTATTTGACTCGTTACCAGCCAGTTCATTGGGGACTGGACGTAACAAGAGTTCTTCGTTACATAGATGAATGCGAGAAATTGTTGCCGGAAAAGGATGTCATTTCTTACACAGAGGCAAAAGCCATGACGTTTCCATCCTTGCGCTTATATGTCGACACATCCTGTTAAACAAATGTGCCCATATAGTATCCTACCACACAGAAAGAGGGAAGAGTATATGAAAGTAGCAGTAGAAAATCGCATACAGCTTGTAAATATCGCGTGTGATGAACTGATTGTCCCGCTATGGAAGGGTGAGGAGCTTTCGCAAGTATACCCGGAATTGGACGAAGCTTTTGGGGGCAGTCTGAGTGGCTTGCAGCAGGACAAGGAAGTTACAGGTGAGGCAAAAGAAATTACGGTTGTCCACGGAATGAACAAGGTAGCTGCAAAAAAACTGTTGATCGTCGGGATGGGTGAACCGGGGAAATTTGATTTCGTCGCAGCCCGAAATGCATGGGGACGTGCAGCCAAAACGGTTGTAGGAAAAGGCAACGGGAAAACAGTCGTGATTGATTTGCCAACAACAGAGCATATGAGTGCCGACCGTCTGGCGCAAGCAGTTACGGAAGCCTTTGGACTTGCCGAATACAATTACGAGGGCTACCGCCAAAAGGCAAAGCGTGAGTTTGACCCAATTGCGACGGTGCAGATTTTGGCAGCAGATGCCGATGCTTCATTGGTACAGGCGGGTGTTGCCCGTGGTTCGGCGCTCGTATCCGGAACGAATCTGGCGCGTACGCTCGTCAATGAACCAGCTAACTACTTGACTCCACGCGCTTTGAAGAACGCAATGGTCGAGGTAGCTGAGCGATACGGCATGACTGTGGAAGTCATGGAAAAAGCGAAGCTGGAAGAGCTGGGAATGGGCGGAGTGCTCTCTGTAGCACAAGGCAGCGAGCTCGAGCCATATGTCGTCGCAGTTAAATATCAAGGAAAAGACACGTGGGACGATGTCATTGGCTTGATCGGTAAAGGCGTGACGTTTGATACAGGTGGGATCTCCATCAAGCCAGTAGCAGGCATGGAAGACATGAAGTCGGACATGGGCGGTGCAGCTACGATGATCGGCGCATTGGAGGCACTGGGACAGATTAAACCAAAGGTAAACGTACTGGCTGTCGTCGGTACCGTGGAAAACATGCCATCCGGAACGGCATTCCGTCCAGGCGATGTCATCACGACCATGAGCGGCAAAACGGTGGAGATCATTACGACAGACGCAGAAGGTCGTCTCGTACTGGCTGATTGCATCACCTATGCAAAAGAGCAAGGAGTGTCTTGCCTGGTGGATGCCGCTACCTTGACAGGCGGTATCGTGGTCGCACTCGGTCATTTCTGCTCAGGTGCTATGACTAACGACAAAGCACTGTTGGATGAGCTGATGAACGCAGCAGACGTGGCGGGTGAGCGCTTGTGGCAGCTGCCTACCTTCGATGAGTATCGCAGCCTGAACAAGAGCCGTTTTGCCGATTTGAAAAACTCTGGTGGACGTTATGGCCACGGCATCATCGGTGGTGTTTTCCTGCAAGAATTCGTTGGCGATACACCGTGGGTACATCTGGACATCGCAGGTACGGCGTACACAGCAAGTGCTGGCGACATGCAACCAGCTGGCGGTACCGGAGCGATGACGCGCACCATTGTTGAGTTTGTTTCCAGCCGTAGTGAATAAGAGGTAGTTCAATTTCCCATTTCAATATAAAAAGGAGTGTTTTCACATGGCACAAAATCCAAGCAACGAAGTACGCCGTCAACTGCTGGAGGATGCAAAAACGATCGCAGTAGTGGGTCTGTCCAACAAGCCGGACCGCACCAGCTATATGGTATCGCAAGCTATGCAGAACGTGGGCTACAAGATCATCCCGGTCAATCCTGTCATCGCGGGTGAAACTGTTTTGGGTGAAAAAGTGGTTGCCAGCCTGTCTGAGATCGATCAGCCAGTCGACATCGTCGATGTGTTCCGCCGCAGCGAAGACATGATGCCTGTTGCCGAGGATGCATTGAAAATGCAGCACAAGCCAAAAGTGTTCTGGATGCAACAAGGTATTGCCAACGAAGACGCGGCAAAATTGGTTACAGATCAAGGCATCGAGGTTGTGCAGGACATGTGCATCAAGGTAGACCACGCCCTTTTGCGGGTTGGAAAATAAGAGACTGAACAATCGGGGAGTGGAAACAACATGTTTATCAATCCAGCGGCTGATACCAAGCGCGATCGCATTCCACCGAATCAAAAACAGACGACAGGCTTTCCTGTCCTGCACTACGGAGAGGTTCCCGAATATACAGATCTCTCTACAGAGTGGAGCTTTCGCCTTTTCGGTCTCGTCGAAGAAGAAGTAACATTGACCTACGAACAAATGATGGCCCTGCCAAAAGGTGGCACCACCAACGATATTCACTGCGTGACAGGCTGGAGCAAGCTGGACAATGAATGGGAAGGCATTCCGGTGGAAGAAGTTCTGAAGCTGGTCAAGGTGAAGCCCGAAGCGAAGTACGTCATGCTGCATGCTGAGCACGGATGGACTGTGAACATTCCGCTTGTCGACTTCATGAAAAACGGCAACCTGTTCGCTACGAAACATAACGGCGAGGATTTGACCCCTGAGCACGGCTGGCCGCTGCGCTTTGTCATCCCGCATCTTTACTTCTGGAAAAGTGCCAAGTGGGTGCGTGGAATTGAGTTTATGGAGAAAGACAAGCAAGGGTTTTGGGAGAAGAATGGGTATAATATGTATGGAGACCCGTGGAAGTCTCAGCGCTACGCTTGGGATTAATTGGGATTTAAAAAGAGGCGGGAAACCGCCTCTTAATTTGTTTCAAATGAAATAATTTTGCATGCCACTCTTCTACCAGGACCACCAACAGCTTCACCATATGTATCCAC